>NZ_JAVAYC010000017.1:0-104955 GCF_042709235.1 Pseudomonas sp. LS_2
AAAAGCACCTCCCTACGCCATGCAGAACTCCCGACCGACGCTCTGCTGCATGGTCGCCTCCTGGTGAGCACGCAACGGTTCAACGGCTTGCCGACACAGGTCGCGTATGCCTACGCCAAGCGTGGGCAGGTGCTGGAAGAGGTTCAGACCATCACCGGCTTCGATCATGACCAGCCGCTCCCGGACGGCTCCCGCAGCCATGTTCTCAAGATCATCACCTTGCAGCACTCGGTGTTGATCAACCAGCCATTGCTGACCCGCGACGACAACGATGTAGAGATTGCCTATCTCTACGACGCCCTGCGGCGAGTTGTGCGGGAAACGGTGGCCCCGGGTGATCCGGATCTTGAGGCTACGCGCAAGTACACCTACCAACTGGTCAGCGGGCCCGGTGGCCAGGCCACTCAGACGGAAGAGGATGTCAACGGCGTGGTCACACAGACGCTGGTCGACGGGCTCAACCGTGTGGTGGCGCGTTTGCGCCAGGACGCCGACAACCCGGACCTGGCCCTGCGGGGGCAATTGCGCCCGATTTACCGCGCTCGTTACGACGCGTTGGGCAATCAGGTGGAGCAGACCGAGCTGGACTGGCTGGATTACGAGGGGCAGGCGCCTAGGGAGCTGCCATTGTCCCGGCAATTCCTCTTCGATGGCTGGGGCAATCCGTACTGTGAGATCGCCTCCGACCAGGTGCGCCACTTCGACCGGCTCGACCCGATTGGCACGCGGCTCTGGCAAGGGCCGCAGCAGACAAGCTGGCGCGAGTCCGCCGATGGCACTCTGCGCACCGGCAAGACCGTCACCTGGCTTACGTTGTTCGATGAGCCGACGCGCGAGGAGCGTTTCGACGCTGACGGCTTGTCCCAGAGCGTGAACCAGCTGTTCTACGATGGGCTGCAGCGCAAGGCGCGTGAAGTGAATGCCCGCAACGAGGTCAAGCAGTTCACCTATGACGCGTTTGACCGACTGGCTGAAGAGACGCTGGCCGATGACAACGTGGTGTATCGGGATTATGCGCGCCATAGCGGCGAGGACTTGCCGGTACGGATTCGCGTCGGCGATGTGGTGCTGGGCGAGCAACGCTTCGACGGCCTGGACCGCATGATCGAGTCGAACACCGGCGGGCGTTTACGCCAGTTCAGCTACGAACCCGGGCAGATCAAGCCGAGCCAGGTCAGGACGCCGGCTGGGCAACTGGTCGAGTACCGTTATCTGCCACAGCTCAGTGAAGAACCGGTGATGCGCCAGATCACCTCGCAACAGATCCGCACTGACTATGACTACGACGGCAAGAACGCGCGCCTGCAGCGCTGCGAGGAGCATGGCCAGGTGATGAGCCGGGCGTATTTCAGCCATGGCGAGGTCCGCCGCGAAACCCGAGAGTATCAGGGCCAGACGCACACCATGCACTATCAGACCAGCCTGTTAGGCCGCCAGCTGGGTTACCTCGACGTGCTGGGCAACCTGCAGTCGTATGAGTACGACGCTCATGGCCGCTTGACCCGGACGGCGTTGTCGGGGATCACCAGCGAGTTTGGTTACGATGCGCTGGGGCGGATGAACAGGATCGACACCCGCGAGGGTGATCGTTACCTCATCACGACGCTTCATCACGACGACTTCGATCGTGAGGTACGGCGCGATTTCGACACGGGGGATACCCGTCAGAGCTTGTCGCAGGCATACGATGGCGAGGATTCGATCGTCACCAAGACGTTGAGCGAAGGCAGCACACTCTTGCGCCACGAGACCTTCGAATACGACGTGCGCGCACGTCTGGTCCGCTATGAGTGCGAGGGCAGCGTATTGCCCGAGGACCCCTATGGCAAAGTGATTCAGCGGCAGGTGTTCAGGTTCGATGCGCTGGACAACATCACCCGGGTCCAAACCACGTTTGCCGAAGGCGTCAATCTGGCGAACTATTACTTCGAGAACGAGGATCCGGTGCAGTTGAGCCGCATCGAGAACAGCCACGCCGACTACCCTGCGCAGATCGACCTGGCATACGACGCCGATGGCAATCTCATTCGCGACGAGGCGGGGCGCATGCTGAAGTATGACGGGCTCGGGCGCCTGGTCAGGGTCGAGGCGCCAGCAGTGATCGAGAGCGCTTTCGATGAGGACGGCAACTCAGTCTGGGATGATCGCGGCCGAAGGCTGACGGCCGATGCCAGTGGCAAGCTGCTCAAGGTAGGCGTGCCTTCAGCGACCACCGTTGCCGTCGATGTCCCGTCCAGGGCAAACCTGACGCCCATGCGTGAAGCCGATGGCCGGTTGCTGTGGTGCGAGAGTATCGCGCCGGGGGAGGGCTCGACTTATGGTTATGACGCGCTCGACAGGCTGACCAGCCAGGAAAGCTGAACGAGGAGCCGCTAAGGTCTGCAGTAAAAAGGCCCGCCCGCAAAGGCGGGCCTTTCAGTTGAGGGTGTGCCGACCTGACAAAAATGCCAGTAGCCGATCTTTTTTTGCTGATGAAAAATTGCAGGGGCAGCGGTAGCGAGTTTTCCCATTAGCGAAAGTCACGGCGGAGAAGTGGCAAATGAACGAATTCATTTATGCACCGGTGAATACGAAAAGGCGAAAAGGTAAAGGTGTATTCAGACAGCAAACGCCAGCGCCGATTGTAGCGCCTGAAGTTCTGGCTGATGCCAATGACAATACAGTCAAGGTCACATACTTGCGGGCCGGTGGTCCTGCTCTGATTGTCACGGTTGAAGATCCCTGGATCCTGCCGACAGAACCTGGCGATGAGGACTATTTTGAAATCTATCATCTGCAAACCGATACCACTGTCTTGCAAGAAACGTTTGTGCCCGGGGATGAAGCGCGCTTCCCATTCAGTATTACGATTCCCCAGGAAATGATCGAGGTTTGGGGGGAAGGCCAAAACACGTTCATCTACAAAGTGGAGCATTACAATGGGTCCTATAGCGATTCGGCACCGCTGGTGCTGCTCTTCGACCGCTTTGCACCCTACGATCAGTTGCCACCCGTTAAAATGCCAGATATTACCGATATCACGAGTGCCAACATCGATGACGTCGAGCTGACCATACCGAATTATTCCGACTTCATGCCGGGTGATCGAGTCTTTTGGTGGTGGGGCACTGACCTCCCTTCAGACCCCACTATTGTACCGCCCACCGGGAATGCGCCTGTCCTCGCGAGTGGGACGACAATTCCGGTCGCTCGGAGTGTGATCGAAGCGACGGGCAATGGCGGTGTCGTTGCGCTCTACGTGCTGATGGACAAGGCGGGCAACAACAGTTCGCCCTCTGTCTACACCCAGGTCGGTGTTGCCCTGGGGGATCTGCCGGACAACCTTCAGGACCCTGTGGTACCGCGGGCGGCCAAGGGGCGGATCATCCAGGAGGATGCGGCGGCTGGCGTGGTAGTTCAGGTGCCGGAGTTCGATCATTGGATTGCGAGCGATGAACTGTGTGTCAGTTGGGGCGCTCATGTGTTCGACTGGAGCGCCATCGGCGAGGCCAGGCCATTCCCGCTTGAGTTCACCATTCCCAGCGAAGTGCTGAAGGCCCAGTACGGTAGCGCTACCGGTGACCTGGCCACGCCCGTTGCCTACGAGGTAAGGCGCGGCACCGTCAAGCAAGGACGGCGAGAGATCGAGGTCGATGTCAACCTCGAAACCATCGGCCCTGTCGACCCGGATTGGCCGGACCCGGTCAACTCGCTGCTTGAACTGGCAAGGGTGGTCGGCGAAGCGGGAGAAGAGAACTTCCTTACGGAGGACGACGAGGGTCTAGATGCCACGATCCATCTCGAGGTAAACACTGCCCTTCAGGAAGATGACCTGATCCAGTTCTACTGGGACGAAGAGCTGATGTCGAATGCCGACCATACAGTGCTGCCTGGGGAGCCCGGTACAACAATCGAGAAAACAGTACTTTGGGAGGTCATCAACAGAAGGGGAAATGCGATCGTTCCCGTTCGCTACACCGTGACGCGGCCGGGCAATCCGAACACGATCAGTTCCAGAGACACCGCGGTTCGGGTCGAGGCCGTTAACATTTATCCTGAAGCCCCCGAGTTTCTTAAAACCACCGCGAATGGTTGGTTGAACTGCAACTCGATCTACGAAGACGATAATGACACCGATCCCGCCGTGCGCGTACAAGTGCAGGACTTGAGCCAATATGGTCTCAAAGTTGGCGATACGGTCGTCATGCATTGGCGGGCGTTATATGCTCGAAACGGAGATGATGCGGTACCGGACACCGACTGGGATGAGTCGATAGAGTTGGATGGCACTAACCTCGGTGGGTTTGTCTGGAGGATTCCCTACGTTGAATATGTTCAACCCATTTATGACAAGGACAATGGCAGGCCCGATGGCCGTGGGAGAGCGCACTTCGACTTTACGCTCGCCGGTAGGGTTTATACATCAATGGTGAAAGAGGCCGTAGTGTCAATGCATAATGGCGTGGTGACATGTCCTTTGCGACCAACTCCTTGAGAAATGACTCACGGCGGGTGTCAATTCGCTTCTTTGACGATTTTTCCTACATGATTTTCGGAATCTCGCGTGTATCGTGCCGTCCTTGAAATTTGGGCGGTATCTAGACGTGTGAATATTCGAGGTGGTTTCATGAGTGTTGAGAAGTTTGGGTTGCATCCGCTGGTGCAGGCTCTGCTGCTGATATCGGCGGCAACAATGAGTTTCTCGGTATCTGGGCGTACTGTCGTGGACCGCGAACTGGTCATCGATTCCAGTACCCCTGCCGACGATTACATCGTCAACACTGGCGGCAAGCTGGTGGCAAATGGTGCCACGATGAATGAGGTCGGCTTGCGTGGTGGGTCACTCGAAATGAGTGGCAGTTCGCTGACGGCAACGGGGGCCGACGGGGTAAACCTGCAACCTGGGAGCCACGCCGCCATATCCGCCAATTCGCGCGTGACCAGTGACCGGTTCGGGTTGCGGTTGCTGCGCACTGGTCTGAATGGATCATCGGCGACCGTTACCGACAGCTATGTCGAAGGGGCGTCGGGGGGCGCGACGCTCTCGGGTGCCTCGACGCTGAATCTGCAGGGCAGTACCCTGGTCGGCGGCGGTACCAGTAGCGCCGCCACACTGTTCGGCGATGCCGTGCTCAATGCCCGCAACAGCCAGCTGATCGGAGGTGGCGCTGGCCTGATCATCCGCGGTGACGCAGCGTTCACCGATGCCACCACTGTCGTTCTCGACGGCACCACGGTCATCGGCCAGGATGGTTCGGCGATCGTCGTCGGCGTTGGGTCGGGCGAGCCTGCCAAGGCTGATATCCGTGTCGGTCCTGGTTCGAGCCTTCAAGGCAGCAACGGGACGATTCTGGAGATCAGGAGCGGCTCCAGCGCTTCGATGTACGTCGATGGCAGCGACCTGGTCGGTGACGTCGTCGCGCAGGCCGGCGCCAGCGCCAGCATCGCCCTGGACAACCGCGCCAGCCTGACCGGCCGACTGGAGAACGTCGAGGCATTGTCCATCGCCAACCAGGCACGCTGGAACATGGTCGAGGACACCACCCTGGGTAGCCTGACCCTTAACGGTGGCTCGGTGCGATTCGGCGAGGGCACCGAGTACCTGCGCCTGAGCGTGGGTGATCTCAGCGGCAGCGGCACGTTCGTCATGGATGCCGATTTCAGTACCGGGCAGACCGACTTCCTCGACGTGACCGGCACCGCCACCGGCCAGCACAGTCTGCTGGTCGGTAGCAGCGGCGCTGACCCGGTCACGGAGAACCAGTTGCACCTGGTGCGGGTGGCCGCAGGCGATGCCACCTTCTCGCTGCTCAATGGCCCCGTCGATCTCGGCGCTTTCTCCTATGAACTGGTACAGCGCGGCAACGACTGGTTCCTCGATGGTTCGCGCAGGCTCATCAGCCCGGGAACGGCCTCGGTGCTGGCGCTGTTCAACACCGCGCCAACAGTCTGGTACGGCGAACTCAGCACCCTGCGCAGCCGCATGGGCGAACTGCGCCAGGATGAGGGCAGGGCGGGGGGCTGGGTCAGGGCCTATGGCAACAAGTTCAACGTATCGGCCATGTCCGGTGGTGCCTACCAGCAGGTCCAGCAGGGCTTCTCGCTGGGTGCCGACGCCCCTTTGCCAATCGGTGACGGGCAGTGGCTGGTTGGGGTATTGGCTGGACACAGCAGCTCTGACCTGAACCTCGAGCGTGGCGCCTCGGCCGACGTCAAGAGCTACTACCTGGGCCTGTACACCACCTGGCTTGATGCCGCGAGCGGCTATTACTTCGACGGTGTGGTCAAGCTCAACCGCTTCGACAACAGCGCTGACGTCACCCTCAGCGATGGCAAGCGTACCAAGGGCGATTACGACAACATGGGGGTGGGTGTTTCCGCCGAGTTCGGCCGGCATATCGAGCTTGCCGACGGTTACTTCGTCGAACCCTATACCCAATGGTCTGCCGTTGACATCCAGGGCAAGGACTATCACCTGGACAACGGCCTGCGAGCTCAAGGCGATGACACCCGCTCGCTGCTCGGCAAGGTCGGTGCCAGCCTTGGTCGTACCTACGACATGGGGGATGGTCGGTTCGCCCAGCCTTATGTGCGACTGGCTTACGCCCATGAGTTCGTCAACAACAACCAAGTCGAAGTCAACGACAACCGTTTCGATAACGACTTGTCCGGTTCGCGAGGCGAAATCGGTGCTGGCCTGGCGGTGTCGTTGGGCGATCGGTTGCAGTTGCACGCCGATTTCGACTACAGCAACGGTGCAAAGATCGAGCAGCCTTGGGGGGCCAATGTGGGGCTGCGCTACAGCTGGTAGTGCAAACATCAAGGGCAGGCGTTGAGCCTGCCCTTTCTTTTTTCCATGCATGCAGGAGTAGAACATGATCGGTGTCGATGCTGCTCGGCCGTTGGCCACTGCCGATTTGCCCGAGCCTGGTGTACCGCAGGCGCTGCCTGATATTCCAGGCGGCGAGCCCAATCTGATGCCGGTGTCGGCATTGAACCAGCCGGTACGGCTCACGTTCACACTCTGGAATATTTCCGATCCCGCGCCTGACGCTCCCGAGTCGGTCATTTTCTACTGCAATGGCATTGAGGTGGTCCGCAAGCGCTGGGAGGCGCCGCTGGCAGAGGACGAGCGTTACGTGGAGGTGCGGCCGGAGGTTTTCGCCGAGGGCACATTGACGTTCGATTACCAAGGGTTGGTCTACAACGGCACCGAACTTCACTCCAGCCCGCTGACCGTGACGGTGGACAAGACCCCGCCTGTGTTGGGCGGTGACCGAGGGCGGGGGCAGTTGCTGTTTCCCGAGCTGGGGGACGATACGCTGACCGAAGACTTCCTTGCCAGGCACCAGGATCTGTTGGTGGCCGAAGTGCCCGATTATCTCCACCCAGCGCCCGGTGACACGATTGTCTATTTCTGGGACCGCGGGCTGTTCGACGATGACTGGGCTGGAGAGTGGGTGCTGACCCAGGAGGACATCGGGCGACCGCTGCGGTTCTCCTACAGTGGCGATCTGATTCGCGAGCGCGGCGATGGTGTGCGCTATGCGCAGTATGAGGTCCACGACCGCGCCGGCAACCGCAGCGCTGTGGCCAGCCCCAAAGATCTGCAGGTGGCCGCGCAACCTGCGCCTCGGGTACTCCCCGCTATTGAGATTCCGCTGGTGGACGGCAGTGGCCAGGCAAGCGAACTACCCCTGATGCAGTTGCAGAGTGATCTCGGCCTGGTCATCCCGCAGGCAGCGGTCATCAGGCCAGGTGAGCAGTTCGAACTGGTCTGGGCGGATGAAGACGCTTTCGGCCATTGGCTCGAACCGGGGCAGGAGGGCAAGCGAGACTACAGCCTGCCGCTGGCGAAGATAGTTTCCATGGCCGGCAAGGTCGTGCCGCTGTACTACCAGGTGTATGTCGAGGGGGCTGCGCAAGTATCGGTACGGCGTGAGATCAGGGTCGTGGCGGTACCGCAGAACAACATGCCGAGCTCGCAACTGAACAGCAAAAATGGCGGCACACTGGTTGTATCGGAGTTGACAGCGGATCTGCTGGTGACGCTGGGCACTTGGCGGCACATAGGACTCGAGCAGC
Source organism: Pseudomonas sp. LS_2 (assembly GCF_042709235.1). Classification (NCBI taxonomy): domain Bacteria; kingdom Pseudomonadati; phylum Pseudomonadota; class Gammaproteobacteria; order Pseudomonadales; family Pseudomonadaceae; genus Pseudomonas; species Pseudomonas sp. LS_2. Next base: position 8,065 of record NZ_JAVAYC010000017.1, read on the forward strand.
GGGTCTCGATCTGGGTTGAGGGTGTGGGGCCCACACCACGGCACTCCGTACTTGACAGCTACAAGCTCACCGCGACCGATGTGCAAAGGGGTATCGGCAGCAGTGGCAGCGTCAAGCTTCCCTTGTCCTATGTGCGGCAGCTTTCGATTGGCAGTCAGATGGTCGTATCCGCCATGCTCAGCTACGACGATGGTGAGACCTGGCCACGCTCGCCGAACTTCCCAAGGACGACGTTTACGCTGGCCTGAGGGCCTCCTCATGGGGCGTTGCTGGTGAGTTGCTGAGTGAGGGCCGGGGTGCTGCCACCGTAATCGCCAAGGGTGGTGAACGTGACGCTGAGCTTGCCCGAGGGTGCTGAGGGGGGCAGCTCGTAGCGCTGGCGTCCAAAAGGCGCGACCATTTCGCGGGCGTTGAGCTGCTTGGTCCCGCCAGCGCCGGAAACTTCCAGCCGGCCAAGGGTGAAGTGATACGGCGAGGGGTTGTCGACCACCAGCTGTCGCTTGCCATCGACTTTTTCCACCGACCATTTCAGCTGGCTGAGGTAGGCAGCGGGGCTGCCCTGCAACTGGCTGGGGCGATAGAACAGCTTGATGCGCGTGCGCAAGGCGATGTTGAGGCTGTTGTGATCATGCTCCGAATCGACCTGGGGGATTTCCTGCAGATTGAAATAGAACAGCGACTCGCGATCCTGTGGCAGGTCGTTGGGCAGGCGGTTGATCTGTATCGATTGTTCATCGCCCGGGTCCAGGCGGAACAGCGCGGGCGAGGCAATGAGCGGTACGCTGGTGGTGGTGTCGTCCGTTTCGGTGTTGACCCACGCCTGAGCGGCATATGGGCGCTGACTGGGGTTGCCAACGGTGACCGAACTGCTGTTTCGGTCGCTCTCATGAACGATGCGGCTGTTGCTGAGGGTCAGGGCTGCGCTGGCGCTGTCGAGGCAGCCCAGCAGCGCCAGCAAGCAACTTGCCGAACGAAAGTGTCGGAAAGGGTGGAATGACATTGTGGGTCCTGGCGGATGTTGATGAACGTCGGTTTCCGGGTGCGATCGCACCCGGAAAGCCAGTTACGGCAGGCTGACCGTGAAGCCGACGTTGGCCATGGCGGGGCCAGACGTTACCGGTATGCCGATGGCCTCATACCTGGCAGAGAACGGCATCATGGTTTCGACCTGCTCATCGACTTGGTAATCCATCGATGCGGTGCCTGGTGCCAGCTTGGTGTCACTGTCGTCGAAAATGGCAACCGCTAGATTGTCAGCGCTGCCAGGCATCAGCCGATACAGGTCGTTACCCGGGCCGATGGCACCGCCCTGGGAGTCGAACGTGACCTGCACCTCGGTGCCCGGGGCGATTATGCAACCGCCGCCAGGGGTGATTTTCAGGGCAAACCGGGCTTCGGTCGTGTGGTCGCCCACTTGTTCGAATTGCGAGGCGCGAGGATGGCCGAGCATCACGCGGGATGGAATACCGGTGGTCGGGTCGACGACTTCGATCGGGCAGGGACCGGCGTCGGTCACGGTACCGTAAAAGTTGATGGTGCCGGTTTCCGGCGCCGCGATGGCAGCGCTGCTGGCGAATACCAGGGCCAGTGGGGTGAATATTTTTTTCACTGCAACTCCTACTCGTGTTCAATGTTGGCATGCGTTGAACGCATGAAGCGTCCTGGATGGATAGAGGCTTCCAGAACGCCGAGCAGAGTAGGGAAAGACGGGGCGGATAAATGTAAGGAGATTCGCGGTTTGGCTGTGCCTTTTCGTCACAGGCCTCGCGCCAGAGCGGCGCAAGGCCCGTCCAATCAGTGCCCGTTTTGCTCGTGCGGCATGCTAAGTAGTTGCTTTTGTTGGTGCCAGTCGAACGCCTCACCGCTCTGTTCGGCTTCGTAACGACGCTCTTCCAACTGCTGGTACAGGTCCAGTTCCTCATCAGGCATGAAGTGCAGGCAATCACCAGCGAAGAACCACAGAAGATCACGAGGCACCAGGTGGGCGATCTGCGGGTAGCGCTGGATCACCTGGCAGATCAGATCCTGGCCCAGGTACTGGCTCTCCAGCGGATCATGCGCCAGCACGGTCAGCAGTTCGTCGAAGCGCTCGAGGAACAGGGCGTGGCTTTCCTCCGGTACCTGTTCGGCATCACCCAGCGCGGCCAGGATGGTGCGCAAGTGGTGGAGCAATTGCATGTGGTAGTCCAGGTGGGGGGTGGCCATGAACATTTCCTCGGTATTGATTGAAGCGGGGGCGAAGTATACGTCCGATCACAGGAAGGGTGGAGTGGGTAGGGCTAGCTGGCGAATTCAAGCGTTGTTCAACTGTTAACTATGTCAGTTGTGGCGGCTCTGTTAGAAAAGGCTCTATGTGAATCATCCTCACAATGGTGATTCGCCATGAATGTTAACGAAATCTCGGATAGCGATAGATTGAAAGGTTGGGTTGGCTGTTTGGGTTATCCCCTGAGCCGCCTCAACGAAGCGCTGCAGAGCGCGCACAAAAATTCGCCAGGCCGCCCTCTTTATTTGGAAACCGTTATTACACCTGGCACTGCGTGGTCCGCCTTCCGAGGGACCGTCAGCGCACCACTTCTGCAGTTCGGAGAGGGTACCGGCACCCAGGCGATGCTGACGGTGAGTCGAGAAGTGTCCAAGGCTATTCATCTGGTTCTCGGGAAAGACTCAGGACGCAAGCACAGAGAGGTCCGCCAGGTTGAGGCTGATTGGAGCAGCGAGGGAACCTTGTCCGCAGAGACTGAGGTATTCAACCACGTGGGTAGCTATCAGGCGGATGGGAGCATTGTCCTCAACTGGAGATCACGCCCTCGTTACAGCTTCATTCAGGGGGACGTGGACGACCCTACCAAGGCTGCCAGATTAGCCGAAGGGCTGGAGGAAATAGGCGAGCCTATGGGCTGGCTTGGCAAGCGGGAATATCTGTCGCCGCCGTTGGTCGGGGCTCGATTCCGATTGGTGGTCGATACTGGATTGCTTGGGTTCAGAGAGGTATGGCTGTACTTCTCCACCTTGCGCGAAGCCGACGGACGTGTCGAGGCAAGAAGCCAGGATCTGCTGATTTACGTGACGTGCTACCTTGATTTGCTCAAGCTCGAGGCGGCTGGCAACTGGGAGGGTAATGACCTCTTGCAACTGCCGTACGTTCTTTATCCTTCAGGCAAATTGATTGCGGGTGAGTGGAAAGAGCTTGCGGGAAACGTCTACGAGATGAAGTTCACCCGCTTACGGGGAGCATCAACCGATGAGGCCACTGAGCCGTCCGCCCTTTCACTCGTGACCAACCCTGTTGCAAGGGTGGTTCAGCGTGGCCAGCAGCCCCTGCGACTCGAACATAACGGGGGTGCCCTGGCGGTCGACATGACGCTGCGCCAAGGTGGCGTGGGAGCGATCGAGCAGATGGAGGGTGCCTGGTACTACCGTCCCCCCGTGCTCATGGACCCAGGTGCCCTCTACGACGCACAAGGCAAGACGCAGCAGCTGCCTGCGCTGAAATCCAGCGTGATGGCCCCTGCCAACGTGGATTTCATCGATACCACGCTCCGTAATCTCAAGACCACCTCGGCATGCCTCATATTCAACGTCATGCAGACGCATTTCCTTCGCATGAGCATGATCGATGGGCAGTTGTACCTGCGCTTGTGGTACATCGACAAGAGTGGCGCCGAGGTGCCTGTCAACACTGCGTTGACCGAGTGGAGCGTGTTGGCCGGTAACGGCAAGATTTCCCAGGAGGGAGGGTTCGTACCAGGGCAGGCGCTCAGCGGCTGTACCGTCATTCAAGCTGTCGAGCCGGATGACAGGAGATGGTATTGGGCCGTCATTATCATCCCCGACCTTGATCCGGATGAGCTGCTGAAGCTACAGAGTGAATAGGTATCGGCCTCGCCATCGTGTGCGAGGCCGGTACTGTATTCAGCGCGTCTTTCCTGGGGTGGGTGTCAATGTTTGCTTGTCGAACGCATCGACATCGATCACTTGCCGTCGTGCGTCTTCTGCTCGTTGCAGCCTGTGCTGTTCCTCGGCTGTGATCACTCCTGCATCGACCGCCGCTTGGAGCTTTGATTGGCCAGGCGACGGATGCAGCTTGCCTTCCCGGCTAGCTTGGTGAAGCGTCTTGTGCAGCACGGCCACATCGTCCAGCAGATCGCTGGCCCGCTGCAAGGCGGCCACCGGGTCGCCGTCGGCTTGGGGCCTGAAGCATCCCGCCAGCAGTTCCTCCAGGGCAGGGTCACCTTTATGCCTGCCAATCAGCTCTGCGACTTCGGCATCCAGCGCGTCACTCGGGCCGTGATGTTGGCGCCCGAACGGGAACACCAGCACGCTCAGGGCACAGCCAAGCAAGCGGTTGGGGAAATTCTCGAGCAGAGCGCTCAATGCCTTTTCCGCCTGCCCCAGGCTTTCTTCCATGGCCCAACGCAACAGGGGGCGCATGTGCTCAGGTGAGCCCAGGTCGTGGTAGCGCTTGAGGGCAGCCGAGGAGAGGTACAGGTAGCTAAGCACATCGCCCAGGCGCGCACTCAGCCGTTCCCGGCGCTTGAGGGCGCCGCCGAGCAGCATCATCGACAGGTCCGCCAGCACAGCGAACGCGGCCGCTTGGCGGTTGAGGGCGCGGAAATAGCCCTGGCTCAGGGCATCGCCAGGCACCTGCTCGAAGCGTCCCAGACCCAGCCCAAGCACTAATGTGCTGGCGGCGTTGCCTGCGGCGAACATGACATGCTTCATCAACAGGTCATCGAACTCGCTCACTGCCTGTTCGTGGTCGTCACGACTTGCCAGGGCCATTTCCTTGAGAACGAAGGGATGACAGCGGATGGCGCCCTGACCAAAGATCATCAGGTTGCGTGAAAGAATGTTGGCGCCTTCGACCGTGATGAAGATCGGTGCGCCTTGCCAGTTGCGGCCCAGGTAGTTGTTGGGCCCCATGATGATGCCCTTGCCGCCGTGCACGTCCATGGCGTGCTGGATGCACTCGCGGCCGCGCTCGGTGAGGTGGTACTTGAGAATCGCCGAGAGCACCGAGGGTTTTTCGCCCAGGTCTACCGCCTTGGCAGTTAGCAGACGGGCACTGTCCATCAGCCAGGCGTTGCCGCCGATGCGTGCCAACGACTCCTGGATACCTTCGAAAGCGGCCAGCGGCACGTTGAACTGTTCACGGATATTGGCGTATTGGCCAGTGACCAGGCTGGTGTACTTGGCCGCGCCGGTACCCACTGCGGGCAGGGAAATGGAGCGGCCCACCGACAGGCAGTTCATCAGCATCATCCAGCCTTTGCCGAGCATCTCCTGGCCGCCAATGAGGAAGCTCAGCGGCACGAACACGTCCTTGCCGCTGTTGGGGCCGTTCATGAAGGCGGCGCCAAGGGGCAGGTGGCGCTTGCCGATCTCAACACCCGGTGTGTCGGTGGGAATCAGCGCCAGGCTGATGCCCAACTCCTCTTTTTCCCCCAGCAGATGGTCGGGGTCATAGGCCTTGAATGCCAGGCCCAGCAGGGTGGCGACCGGGCCCAGGGTGATGTAGCGCTTTTCCCAGTTGAGGCGCAAGCCGAGCACCTCTTCGCCGTTCCACTGGCCTTTGCAGATGATGCCGGTGTCAGGCATGGCACCTGCGTCGGAGCCGGCCAGTGGACCGGTGAGGGCGAAACAGGGGATTTCTTCGCCACGCGCCAGGCGTGGCAGGTAATGGTTGCGTTGCTCGTCAGTGCCATAGTGCAGCAGCAATTCGGCCGGGCCGAGGGAGTTGGGCACCATCACCGTGGAGGCCAGGTCGCCGCTGCGGGTGGCCAGCTTCATGGCCACTTGCGAGTGGGCATAAGCGCTGAAGCCCTTGCCGCCATATTCCTTGGGAATGATCAGTGCGAAGAAGCCGTGCTGCTTGATGTGGGCCCAGGCTTCGGGTGGCAGGTCGAGGTCCTGGCCGATCTGCCAGTCGCTGACCATGGCGCAGAGCGCTTCGGTGGGGCCGTCGATAAATGCCTGTTCTTCCTCAGTCAGCTTGGGCGCGGGATAGTCGAGCAGGGTGTGCCAGTCAGGTCGCCCGCTGAACAACTCACCGTCCCACCACACGGTACCGGCGTCGATCGCCTCGCGTTCGGTCTGCGACATTGGCGGCAGGGTGCGCTTGAACCAGTTGAACACCGGGCCGGTCAGTACCTTGCGGCGCCATTGCGGCAGCAGCAGGACTGCGGCTTTGAACGCCAGCACCAGCCAGATCAACGCCAGCAACCAGCCGGGCGCAGAGCTGAAGATACCCATCGCCAGCACATAGGCGGCGATGATTCCGAGAATCTGCAGGGGCGCCAGGCGCCGGTGCGTGAGATACGCCGCGCCGATCACCAGTACCACCAACCACAACAGCAACATAGACCTTCCTCCATGGCACAGGGGCTCGAAGCCAACCCAGAGAGCTTAGACCGCCCACCGGGTATGGCCCGCTCTGAACAGTGACAGGGTGTGGCAGGAGGAGTTCGCAGGGGGTTCAGCCAGGCTGTTCTATTCATCAACGTCGCTGGCTTCTTGGGTTAGACTGGACGACCTTCACTCAATCAGGACGTTACCATGCTGAAGATCTGGGGCCGGAAGAACTCGAGCAATGTGCGCAAGGCACTGTGGATCGCCCATGAACTGGGCCTGGAGTTCGAGTCGATCGACGCCGGTGGCGCCTTCGGCGTGGTCAACGAACCGCATTACCGGGCACGCAACCCCAACGGCCTGGTGCCGATGCTCGAGGATGGCGACCTGGTGCTTTGGGAGTCCAATGCCATCGTGCGTTACCTCTGCGCTGAATACGGCAGCGAGCAGGGCTGGTACCTGGACGACCCGCGTCAGCGTGCCCAGGCCGACAAATGGATGGACTGGACCACCTCGTCCTTTGCCACGCCGTTCCGCCCGTTGTTCTGGGGCCTGCTGCGCACGCCCGAGGAACAGCGCGACTGGGTGGCGATCAACGCAGCGCACAAGGCTTGCGCCGAGTTGCTGTCGCTTGCCGACCAGGCGCTGGCGCATCAGCCGTACTTGTCGGGGGAGCGGATAGGCATGGGTGACATTCCACTGGGTTGCTTCGTCTACGCCTGGTTCGAGATGCCGATCGAGCGTCCCGAGATGCATCACCTGCGCGCCTGGTACGAGCGGTTGAAAGCGCGCCCGGCCTACCAGGCCGCAGTGATGACTGCGCTGACCTGATCGAACACCTCGGCGGTTTCGATAGTCACTATCGATACGCATGACTGTACTTGCGCGGCCTGGCCTTGCACCATGGCCGCACTCACTGCGCCAGTGAACGCACCTGGCGTGTCCTGAACCTATTTCTCGGTACCTGGCCCGCTATGAGTTCCGCCCTGTCCATAAGACAGCTGACCAAAACCTACGGCAATGGCTTTCAAGCCCTCAAAGGCATCGACCTAGATGTTGCCGAAGGTGATTTCTTCGCCTTGCTCGGCCCCAACGGCGCCGGCAAGTCCACTACCATCGGTATTCTCTCGACCCTGGTGAACAAGACCAGTGGCACCGTCAACGTGTTCGGCCATGACCTGGACCGCGAGCCTGCTGCGCTCAAGCGCAACCTTGGCGTGGTGCCCCAGGAGTTCAACTTCAACCAGTTCGAGAAGACCTTCGACATAGTCGTGACCCAGGCCGGCTACTACGGCATCCCGCCCAAGTTGGCCAAGGAGCGCGCCGAGCAGTACCTGACCCAGCTGGGCCTGTGGGACAAGCGCGACGTGCAGTCGCGCGCCCTGTCCGGTGGCATGAAGCGCCGCTTGATGATCGCCCGTGCGCTGATCCACGAACCGCGCCTGCTGATTCTCGACGAGCCTACCGCCGGGGTGGACATCGAGCTGCGTCGCTCGATGTGGACCTTCCTCAGCGAGCTGAATGAAAAAGGCATCACCATCATTCTCACCACTCACTACCTCGAGGAAGCCGAGCAGCTGTGCCGCCATATCGGCATCATCGACCACGGTACCATCGTCGAGAACACCAGCATGCGCAAGTTGCTGGGCAAGCTGCATGTCGAGACCTTCGTCCTCGACCTCAAGCAGGAACTGGCCGGCGCCCCGCTGCTGCAGGGCTACCCCTGCCGGTTGCTGACCCCGCACAGCCTCGAGGTGCAAGTGGACAAGGACATTGGCATCACCGCGCTGTTCGGCCAGTTGGCACTGCAGAACATCGAGGTGCTGAGCCTGCGCAACAAGACCAATCGACTCGAGGAGCTGTTCGTGTCCCTGGTGGAAAAAAACCTTAACAAGGTGGCGGTATGAGCCTGGACCTTCGCACCAACTGGGTCGCCCTGAACACCATTGTCTACCGTGAAGTGCGGCGGTTCCTGCGGATCTGGCCGCAGACCCTGCTACCGCCAGCGATCACCATGGTGTTGTACTTCGTCATCTTCGGTAACCTGATTGGTCGGCAGATCGGCGACATGGGTGGCTTCACCTACATGGAGTACATCGTGCCGGGCCTGATCATGATGTCGGTGATCACCAACTCCTACGGCAACGTGGTATCGAGCTTCTTCGGCAGCAAGTTCCAGCGTTCGATCGAGGAGCTGATGGTGTCGCCGGTGTCGCCCCACACCATTCTCGTAGGCTACGTGCTCGGAGGGGTGCTGCGCGGCTTGGCGGTGGGCGTGATCGTCACGTTGCTGTCGATGTTCTTCACCCATTTGCAAGTGCATCACCTGGGCGTGACCGTGGTGGTGGTGGTGCTGACCGCGACCATTTTCTCCCTGCTGGGCTTCGTCAACGCGGTGTTCGCGCGCAACTTCGACGATATCTCGATCATCCCGACCTTCGTGCTGACACCGCTGACCTATCTGGGCGGGGTGTTCTATTCGATCAACCTGCTCCCACCGTTCTGGCAGACCGTGTCGTTGGCCAACCCCGTGCTGCACATGGTGAATTCGTTCCGCTACGGCATCCTAGGGGTTTCGGACATCAGCATTGGCTCGGCGATCACCTTCATGCTGGTGGCCACCGCCGTGCTTTACGGCATTTGCGTGCGCTTGCTGGTCAGCGGACGCGGCATGCGTGCATGACGCCCTGAGCTTGCGCCGCCGCCACTGCCGACCGACCCACCAACGCCAGTAGAGCATGGTCAGGCAGTAGGCGAGGGCGCCCAGTACCACGCCACACACTACCGAACCAAGCAGGAAGGGTTGCCAGACCGTGGAAAGCTGGTCGGTGATCCATTCAAAAGTCAGTTCCTCCGGCAGGGTGCGCGGAGGAACCTGCATCAGCCAGGCGCCGGTCATGTAGGTGACGATGAACACCGGCGGCATGGTCAGCGGGTTGGTCAGCCAGACCAGGCTGACGGCGATCGGCAGGTTGCCTCGCACTGGAATGGCCAGGGCGGCGGCCAGCAGCATCTGCATGGGAATGGGGATGAGCGCCGCGAACAGGCCAACGCCCATGGCCCGGGCCACCGAATGGCGATTCAGGTGCCAGAGGTTGGGGTCATGTAGCAGTTTGCCGAAGAAGCGTAACGACTTGTGTTCCCGAATGCTGGTCGGGTCCGGCATGTAGCGTTTGAAAAGTCGGCGCGGCATGTAGGCTCCCGGGGCTCGAATGCGGGCAGTATGCCTTGATTCCATCTCAGCCTTGTTCAGAGTTTGTGACAATTGTTGAGCGAGTAGAGGGTCGATTGCACCTAGCCTGATGGGCCGTGGTGTTTTTCGGAGCTCTATTTCATGCGCACAGGGATGATCGCGCTGGCACTTGGGCTGCTCGGCCTGAGGTTCTTGCCTGTCTTGCCGTCTGTCGGATGGCTTTTCCTCATTGCTGTGTTGGGTATTGCATGCCTGCGCACGCGCTTGTGGCCGCTCGGCTTCATGGCGTTGGGCCTGGTATGGGCCTGTGTGTCGGCGCAGCAGGCGCTCGACGACCGCCTGCCCGCCGAGTTGGATGGGCGCACCTTGTGGCTGGAGGGCAGGGTAGTGGGGCTGCCAACGCAAACCGAGCAGAGCGTTCGCTTTGAAATCGAGGACGCCGCCTCGCGCCGCGCCGAGCTGCCGCGGCGCCTGCAACTAAGCTGGTTCGACGGCCCGCGGGTCACGGCCGGAGAACGCTGGCGCCTGGCAGTCAACCTGCGCCGCCCCCATGGTTTGCTCAACCCCCATGGCCCCGATCGGGAGGCCACCTTGCTGGCGCGCCGGGTCGGCGCAACCGGCATGGTCAAGGCCGGGCAGTTGCTGGCCCCTGCCAGTGGAGGCTGGCGCGACGTACTGCGCCAACGCTTGCGGGCGGTCGATGGCAATGGTCGGGAAGCGGCCCTGGCGGCGTTGGTGCTGGGCGATGGCGGCGGGCTGTCCCAGGAACTGTGGCAAACCTTGCAGGCCACCGGCACGGTACACCTGCTGGTGATTTCCGGGCAACACATCGGCCTGCTGGCCGGGCTGATCTACGGGCTGGTGGCCGGTCTGGCGCGACTGGGGGCCTGGCCGCGAAGGGCGCCTTGGCTGCCGTGGGCCTGCGGCTTGTCGATGGTAGCGGCGCTGGGCTATGGCGCGTTGGCTGGGTTTCAGGTGCCGGTGCAGCGTGCATGCCTGATGTTGGCGGTGGTGCTGCTCTGGCGTTTGCGTTTTCGCCACCTGGGTGCATTCGTGCCGCTGTTGCTGGCACTGGTATGCGTGCTTCTGGTCGAGCCGCTGGCCAGCTTGCTGCCGGGGTTCTGGCTGTCATTCAGCGCAGTCGCGGTACTGAGCTACTGCTTCAGTGGTCGGCTAGGGGGTTGGCGTCCTTGGCAAGCCTGGAGCCGGGCTCAGTGGGTAATCGCCTTGGGCCTTTTGCCAGCGTTGCTTGCGCTGGGGCTACCGGTCAGCGTCAGTGGGCCTTTTGTCAATCTGCTGGCAGTGCCGTGGGTTGGCCTGGTCATACTTCCCTTGGCATTGCTCGGCACGTTGCTGCTGCCATTGGCAGGGTTGGGCGAAGCGTTGCTCTGGCTGGCCGGTGGAGCGCTCGATGTGTTGTTTCGGCTGCTGGCGTGGGTGGCCGCTTGGCAGCCCGCCTGGCTTCCACCGCCAGTGCCGACGTGGGCTTGGTTTCTGGTTAGTCTTGGGGCGCTACTGATGTTGCTGCCAAGGGGGGTGCCATTGCGCGGCCTGGGTGCTGTCATGCTACTGGCTCTTTGGGTGCCCAGGCCTACCATGCCCGAGGGGCAGGTGGAGGTCTGGCAACTGGACGTCGGGCAGGGCCTGGCAGTACTGCTGCGTACCCGCAATCACGCGCTCTTGTATGATGCGGGCCCGGCCAGCGGCGCCTACGACCTGGGAGAGAGCGTGGTACTGCCCACGTTGCGCAAGCTTGGCGTGCGGCAACTGGACCTGCTGCTGGTGAGCCATGCCCATGCCGATCACGCCGGTGGCGCGGCTGCGATCCAGCGTGGCATGCCGGTCGCCTGGGGGCTGGCGGGCGAGGCAAGTGATTTGGCGCAGGCGCTGGATGCCCGGGCCTGCCCTTCTGGCGAGGGCTGGCAATGGGATGGGGTCAGCTTTTCGTTGTGGCAGTGGCCCGCCGCGCAAACCAGCAACGATCGTTCCTGCGCACTGTTGGTGGAGGCCGGTGGCGAGCGGCTGTTGCTCGCCGGGGATATGGAGGCAGGGGCCGAGCGAGCCTGGCTGGCTGCCACCGAGGATCCGCGCCTGGACTGGTTGCAGTCGCCCCACCACGGTAGTCGCAGTTCGTCCAGCGAACCGTTCATTCGTGCTACCTCACCACGCGGGGTGTTGATTTCCCGGGGGCGCCACAACAGCTTCGGCCATCCGCACCCACAGGTCATGGCGCGTTACCTGCGCCATGGCCTGGCGATCCACGACACCGCGATCGACGGCGCATTGCGCCTGCAACTGGGAACCCGGGGCGAAGCCTTGAGCACACGCGGGCAGCGGCGCTTCTGGCGCCAGCCGAGCGATGGCTGAGCCACAGCCTGACCTCCGGCAGATGAGCGACCTGCGCGCCTATGGTAGAGTGGCGGCCTTTTTCCAGGGGGATGCGCACTGTGTGGGAATTGGTCAAGTCCGGTGGTTGGATGATGCTGCCGATCATTCTGAGCTCCATCGCTGCCATGGCGATCGTCATCGAACGCCTGTGGACCCTGCGCGCCAGCCGCGTGACCCCACCGCACTTGCTGGGCCAGGTGTGGATGTGGATCAAGGACAAGCAACTGACCAGTGACAAGCTCAAGGCTCTGCGCGCCGATTCGCCGTTGGGAGAGATCCTTGCGGCAGGCCTGGCCAACTCCCGCCATGGCCGCGAGATCATGAAGGAATGCATCGAGGAGGCCGCCTCCCGGGTCATCCACGAGCTCGAACGCTACATCAGCACCCTCGGCACCATTGCCGCCATGGCCCCGCTGCTCGGCCTGCTGGGCACGGTGCTGGGCATGATCGACATCTTCAGCGCCTTCATGGGGTCGCAGATGACCGCCAACGCCTCGGTGCTCGCCGGTGGCATCTCCAAGGCCTTGGTGACTACCGCAGCCGGCCTGATGGTGGGTATCCCGGCGGTGTTCTTCCACCGCTTCCTGCTGCGCCGCATCGATGAACTGGTAGTGGGCATGGAGCAGGAGGCGATCAAGCTGGTCGAGGTGCTGCAAGGCGACCGCGAGGTCGAGGTGGCCGGAGGCAAGGCGTGAAGTTCCGGCGCAATCGTCAGCGCGAGAACGTGGACATCAACCTGGCGTCGTTGATCGACGTGGTGTTCGTCCTGTTGCTGTTCTTCGTGGTCACCACCACCTTCACCCGCGAGACGCAACTGCGCGTGGAATTGCCGGAAGCCGCCACCGGCGCGCCGGCGCCAGCGGAGCAGGGCAAACGCATGGAGCTCACCATCAGCGCCGAGGGCGTCTATTCGCTGAACAACCAACTGCTGCCCAAGAGCGACCTGGCCACGTTGACCGAGGCTTTGCAGCGCGAGTCTGGCGGCGACAACCAGTTACCGCTCTCGATCAGTGCTGATGGCAAGACGCCGCACCAGGCCGTGATCACCGCAATGGACGCTGCCGGCAAGCTCGGCTTCAGTCACTTGCGCATGACCACCGTCGAGGCGGCCCAGGGGACACCCTGATGGCGCTTGCCGACCGCTTGCTTGCCGCGTGGTACGCCGGACACCCCGCCCTGGTCCTGTTGCGCCCGTTGGAAGTGTTGTACCGATATGTGGTAACACGCAAGCGCGCACGCTTTCTCAGCGGTGACAGCCCCAGCTACCGCGCGCCGGTGCCGGTGATCGTGGTCGGTAATATCACTGTGGGCGGCACTGGCAAGACACCGATGATCCTCTGGCTGATCGAGCATTGCCGACGCCAGGGCCTGAAGGTAGGCGTGGTCAGTCGTGGCTATGGCGCCAAGCCACCCAGCTTGCCTTGGCGGGTCGAGGCGCAGCAAAGCGCCGAGCATGCGGGCGACGAGCCCTTGCTGATTGTCCAGCGTACAGGCGTGGCGTTGATGATCGACCCTGATCGCTCCCGCGCCGTGCGCGCCCTGCTGGCACATGAGCCGCTGGATTTGATCCTCTGCGATGATGGCATGCAGCATTACCGTCTGGCCCGCGACCTGGAACTGGTGTTGATCGATGCCGCCCGCGGCCTGGGCAACCGGCGCTGTCTGCCGGCCGGCCCGCTGCGTGAGCCGGTCGAGCGACTGGCCGAGGTGGGTGCAGTGCTGCATAACGGAGCCGCTGCCGACCCTGCCGGCGGTTTCGCCTTCAGCCTGCAGCCCAGTGCCCTGGTCAACCTGCGTAGCGGCGAGCGCCGCGCGCTCGATCACTTCCCGGCAGGGCAGGCGCTGCATGCGGTCGCCGGCATCGGTAACCCCCAGCGTTTCTTCAATACCCTGCTGGCGCTAAACTGGCAGCCTGTGCCGCACCCCTTCGCCGACCATGCCCAGTTCAGTGCTCAAAGCCTGGCCTTCGAGCCCCCCCTACCGTTGGTGATGACCGAGAAGGACGCGGTGAAATGTCGTGCCTTCGCCGCGGGCGATTGGTGGTACCTCGCCGTCGATGCCGTGCCGTCGCCGGCGTTCGTCACCTGGTTCGATGGGCAGCTCGCAGGTTTGCTGTCGGCTCAACGGCAGCCCTGAAACTTTCACAACTTCGGCCTCCGGGTCTCAAGGACGCATTCATGGACACCAAACTGCTCGATATCCTGGCCTGCCCGATCACCAAGGGGCCGCTCAAGCTCAGCGCCGACAAGACCGAACTCATCAGTAAAGGTGCAGGCTTGGCCTACCCGATTCGCGATGGTATCCCGGTGATGCTGGAAACCGAGGCGCGCACCCTGACCGACGACGAGCGTCTGGACAAATGAGCCTGAACTTCACCGTGGTGATTCCTGCCCGGCTGAGCTCCACGCGCCTGCCGGGCAAACCTTTGTTGGCGATTGCCGGCAAACCGATGGTCCAGCATGTCTGGGAGCAGGCCTGCAAGAGCGGCGCCAGCCGCGTGGTCATCGCCACCGACGATGTCAGCATCGTCGAGGCGTGCCAGGCCTTTGGCGCCGAGGTGTTGCTGACCCGCGCCGACCACGAGTCGGGCACCGATCGCCTGGCCGAAGTTGCCGCGCGCCTGGGCTTGCCGGCCGATGCCATCGTGGTCAACGTGCAGGGTGACGAGCCGTTGATTCCACCGGTCATCATCGACCAGGTCGCCGCCAACCTCGCCGCGCACCCGGAAGCGGGCATTGCTACCCTGGCCGAGCCGATCCATGCGCCGGAAACCGTATTCAACCCCAATGCCGTCAAGGTCGTCAGCGACAAGCACGGTCTGGCGCTGACCTTCAGCCGCGCGCCGCTGCCCTGGGCGCGTGACGCCTTCGCGCTGAACCGCGAGCAGTTGCCGACAGACGTGCCGTATCGCCGTCATATCGGCATGTACGCCTACCGTGTCGGCTTCCTTCAGGACTTCGTCAACTGGGGCCCATGCTGGCTGGAGCAAACGGAAGCGCTGGAGCAATTGCGTGCCTTGTGGCACGGAGTGCGCATTCATGTCGCGGATGCCATCGAGGCGCCGGCAGTGGGGGTAGACACCCCTGAAGACCTGGAGCGCGTAAGGCGCTTGCTGGAGGCCTGATGCGCGTCCTGTTCGTCTGCCTCGGCAACATCTGTCGCTCGCCTACCGCCGAAGGCGTTCTGCGTCACCAGCTCGAGGCCGCAGGCCTGGGCGAGGTGGTTCATGTGGCCTCCGCCGGCACGGGTGATTGGCACGTGGGCAACGCGCCCGACAGCCGTACCTGCCAGGCAGCGTTGGTGCGTGGCTACGATCTTTCGCATCAACGTGCACAGCAGGTCACGGCCGCCCACTTCGCCGAATACGATCTTGTCCTGGCCATGGACAAGAGCAACCTGACCAACCTCACGGCGTTGCGCCCATATAATGCACGCGCTGAGCTCGACCTGTTCCTGCGCCGCTATGGGGCGGCCGTCCACGAGGTGCCGGACCCTTACTACGGCGGCGCCGAAGGCTTCGAGCAGGTATTGGACCTGATCGAGGACGCTTGCCGCGAGTTGGTCGTGGAAATCAAGGGGCGCCTATGACTCAGCGCTGGCAGGAGCAGGTATCGCTCAAGCCCTACAACACCTTCGGTATTGATGTTCGCGCGCGCTACTTCGCCCAGGCCCACGACGATGAGCAGGTTCGCCAGTCTCTTGCCCAGGCTGCGCAACGCGAGGTGCCGGTGATGGTCATCGGTGGCGGCAGCAATTTACTGCTCACCCGCGATGTCGATGCCCTGGTGTTGCACATGGCCAGTCGCGGCCGGCGCCTGCTCAGTGACGATGGCGAGCGGGTGGTGGTGGAGGCCGAGGCCGGTGAGCCCTGGCACCCGTTCGTGCAATGGAGCATCGAGCAGGGCTTGTGCGGGCTGGAGAACCTCAGCCTGATCCCCGGCACCGTGGGCGCCGCGCCCATGCAGAACGTCGGCGCCTATGGCGTGGAGATCAAGGACGTGTTCGCTGGCTTGACCGCGCTGGACCGCGTAACCGGTGAGTTGCAGGATTTCGACCTGAATGATTGCGCCTTCGCTTACCGTGACAGCGTGTTCAAGCGCAATCCGGGGCGATGGTTGATCCTGCGGGTGCGTTTTGCGCTGAGCCGAACATTGCTTGCGCACCTGGACTACGGCCCGGTTCGCCAGCGTCTGACCGAGCAAGGCGTGGCGCAGCCGACCGCGCGGGCCATCAGCGATGCCATCTGTAGTATTCGTCGTGAAAAGCTGCCTGACCCTGCCGAGTTGGGCAATGCCGGCAGCTTCTTCAAGAACCCTGTAGTGCCGGCTGTATTGGCCCAGCGTATCCGCAACAACTATCCGGGTGTAGTGGCTTACCCGCAGGCGGATGGCCAGGTGAAGCTGGCCGCTGGCTGGTTGATCGAGCAGGCTGGGTGGAAAGGGTATCGGGAAGGTGATGCCGGGGTGCACCGCCTTCAGTCGCTGGTGTTGGTGAACTATGGCCAGGCGACGGGGGAGCAGTTGCATGCATTGGCGCGCAAGATCCAGGCGGATGTGCTCGAGCGCTTCGGCGTAGCGCTGGAGATGGAACCGAACCTGTACTGAGCCAAGCCCCGAAAGGACGCGAAGCCTGGCCTTTTGCACAAAAAGCCGGGCAAGAAAAAGCCCCGCCAGTTCGCACTGGCGGGGCTTTTTCATTCAGCCGTTGGAATCAACCGTGATGAGGCTTGTGCTCTTCGGAGGTTTCCAGTGGCAGAGGCTGCTGCTCGGCTACTTCAGCTTCCACCACAGGGCTTGCCTGGGTGGCTGCTTCGGCAGCTGCGGCGGCCGCAGCAGCTGCTGCTTCGGCTTCGCGCTTGCGGCGACGCACTTCACGTGGGTCGTTCGGCGCGCGGCCGTTGGTCAGCATGACGGTGGCCGGTTCGGCCGGGGCAGGCTCGGCGGCGGCCGGGGCGGCTTCAACGACGGCAGGCTCGACCACTTCAACCGGGGCCTGGACAACCGGCGCGGCTTCGACGACCGGCGCTTGTTCGACCACGGCTGCTTGCGCTGCGGGTACTTCTTCTGCCTGTGCCTGGGTGGCAGGCAACTCGGCAACTTCTGCAACAGGCTCGTCGACAGCGGCTTCAACAGCAGGCTGCGGAGTCACTTCGACCGCAGGAGCGAAGCTCGGCTCGACCACCGGCACTGGCTCGCTGAGCGGCTGCTCGACCACTGGCGCGATGATCGCTTCCTCGGCCGGGGTGGCGGTTGCCGCTTGCTCGGTCGGCTGAGCAATTTCCTGGGTCTGGGCTTCTACGACTTCAGCGGTAGCGCGCTCGGCCTGCTCGTTGGCTTGGGCTTCGGCTTGCGCGCTGATGTTGCTGGTGGCAACGGCGGCGGTGACGGCAAGGCCAGCAGCAAGCTCAGCGCCCAGCTCGGTCGCCTTGTGTTGCTGCGGTTGTTGCTCTTCGCCGGACTCTTCCTCGCCATCGATCAGCTCGCCATTGGCATTGCGCTGACGCTCACGACGGTTGCTGCGACGACGCTGGCCGCGGGAGCGGCGACGCGGACGCTCGCCATCGGCACCTTCCTGCTCGTCCTGCAGCAGTTCTTCGTTCGGCAGTTGTTCCTCGGCGACCTCGGCTTCCTGCTCGGCGGCGCGTGGTGCACGCTCTTCGCGAGGTGGGCGTGGTTGGCGTTCTTCGCGTGGCGCGCGCGTTTCGCGTTCCTCACGAGGGGCGCGCTCTTCACGGGCTGGGCGATCTTCGCGCGGTGCACGTTCTTCGCGCGCTGCACGCTCTTCACGTGGTGCGCGTTCTTCACGGGCTTCACGTGGAGCGCGCTCCTCGCGGGCTACACGCTCCTCGCGTGGTGCACGCTCTTCACGCGGCTGGCGCTCCTCGCGGGCGGCCGGTGCAGCATCCAGAGGTTCACGCAGCTCACGCACGCGCTCCTCGCGGTTGCCGCGGCGATCTTCGCGTGGCTGACGCTGGGCACGCTCTTCGCGTGGAGCACGTTCTTCACGAGGGGCGCGCTCTTCGCGTGGAGCACGTTCTTCACGAGGGGCGCGCTCTTCACGTGGTGCACGCTCTTCGCGCGGCTTGCGGTCGTCTTCGCGACGGCCATTGCGGTTGCGGCTCTGCTGACGGCCGTTACGACGCTCGTCGTTACGCTGCGGGCGCTCGGTAGCGGGCTTCTCGGCGTTGGCAACCGGGGCAGGGGCGGTTTCTTCCTTGCCGGCGAACAGGCTGACCAACGACTTCACCAGGCCTTTGAACAGGCTCGGCTCAGGTGCGTTCGCAGCGGCCGGGGCGGTAGCAGCGGGCTGCTCTTCCTGCGCGCTCGGTACCGGTGCGTTGGCGCGAGCCGGGGCGGTCTTGACCGCCGCTTCCTGGCGGACCAGGGTGCGAGTGGCAGTCGGCTGCGGCGCTTCTTCGGTTTCGGCAGCGGCGATCTCGTAGCTGGACTGGTTGTTCAGCACTTCCGGGTTGTCGTCGCGCAGGCGCTGGACTTCGAAGTGCGGGGTTTCCAGGTGATCGTTCGGCAGGATGATGATGCGGGCACGGGTACGCAGTTCGATCTTGGTGATGGAATTGCGTTTTTCGTTGAGCAGGAACGCAGCCACCGGGATCGGCACCTGGGCGCGTACCTCGGCGGTACGGTCCTTCAGGGCTTCTTCTTCGATCAGGCGCAGGATCGCCAGCGACAGCGACTCGACGTCACGGATGATGCCGGTGCCGGAGCAGCGTGGGCAGACGATGCCGCTGCTTTCGCCCAATGATGGACGCAGGCGCTGACGGGACATTTCCAGCAGGCCGAAGCGCGAGATGCGGCCCACCTGCACGCGGGCGCGGTCGGCCTCGAGGCACTCGCGCACACGCTCTTCGACGGCGCGCTGGTTCTTGGCTGGGGTCATGTCGATGAAGTCGATGACGATCAGGCCGCCGATATCACGCAGACGTAGCTGGCGGGCGATTTCCTCGGCCGCCTCCAGGTTGGTCTGCAGGGCGGTTTCCTCGATGTCGCTGCCTTTGGTGGCACGCGCCGAGTTGATGTCGATGGACACCAGGGCTTCGGTCGGGTCGATGACGATCGAGCCGCCGGAGGGCAGGTCGACCACGCGCTGGAAGGCGGTTTCGATCTGGCTTTCGATCTGGAAACGGTTGAACAGCGGCACGCTGTCTTCGTACAGCTTCACCTTACTGGCGTACTGCGGCATGACCTGGCGGATGAAGGTGAGGGCTTCTTCCTGGGCGTCGATGCTGTCGATCAGCACCTCGCCGATGTCCTGGCGCAGGTAGTCGCGGATGGCGCGGATGATGACGTTGCTTTCCTGGTAGATCAGGAAGGGCGCGACGCGGTCCTGGGAGGCTTCCTTGATGGCGGTCCACAGCTGCAGCAGGTAGTCGAGGTCCCACTGCATTTCTTCGCTGCTGCGGCCAAGGCCCGCAGTGCGCACGATCAGGCCCATGTCACCGGGAACGGTCAGGCCGTTCAAGGCTTCACGCAGTTCGTTGCGCTCTTCGCCTTCGATGCGGCGGGAGATGCCGCCGGCACGCGGGTTGTTGGGCATCAGCACCAGGTAGCGGCCGGCGAGGCTGATGAAGGTGGTCAGGGCTGCGCCCTTGTTGCCACGCTCCTCTTTCTCTACCTGGACGATGACTTCCTGGCCTTCGCTCAGCACTTCCTTGATGTTGACACGGCCTTCAGGGGCCTTTTTGAAGTACTCGCGGGAAATTTCCTTCAACGGCAGGAAGCCGTGACGTTCGGAGCCGAAGTCGACGAAGGCGGCTTCAAGGCTGGGCTCGATGCGGGTGATCTTGCCTTTGTAGATGTTGGCTTTCTTCTGCTCACGTGCGCCGGATTCGATATCCAGGTCGTAGAGGCGCTGGCCATCCACCAGGGCAACACGCAACTCTTCGGGTTGAGTTGCGTTAATCAGCATTCTTTTCATGTTGTACCGTCGGTTTCCGGGCTGCCGGAAACGGCGTTCGGCACACACGACTTCTCATGGTCGGTGCCAAGGTGCGCAAGGGTGGCGGGCCACCCTGTGTCTGGCGACATTCGGCACCAGCCGGTTACCCAGCCTGCCGTGGTCGCGACGACGCGTCCTGTTTGCTGCGGTGCCTATGCACTCAGTCAGGAGGAGGAATAAGCCGAGGGCCGTGGACGCCTCTGGGGCATCTGTAAACACCGGTTCCGCTCGCCAGGCCATTGATTACAGTGGGCCGTTTGGCCGGACTCCGTACTTACACGGTCCGGGCTGTACATCTCCACCCTGCACGTATCCCTGATAATTCGGGTGCTGCCGCGCGCTGAATCCGCAACGGGTTGCATTTATTCGCGAGCTCGGTTGGTGAGCTTGCGCCATTCATGTCCAAGGCAGGTATTTCCGAAGCATTCGCCAAGCGCTGCGCGGAAGCGACGGTGGCGGGCAGAGGTATGGCGAAAAGAATCGGGGTAAGCAGGTGAAACACCGCACTTGTCGTTTTTTTTCGTTCTTCTCTGCTCGGCGCTGGTGGCGATTCCAGGCATTTCGGTAAACTGGCGAAAACCCCGTCGGACGGCCTCGCGTCCTCGAGAATTGCGTTGGTCAGGGGCCGACCTGAAGCCGTGTGCCGCTGGCCTGCCGCTTTTGGCGGCGTTCGCGACTATAGCAGCAATCATTAAGTGCTTCAATTCCATAAAAAATTGTTATGATCCCGCAATGACGACCAATAATCCCCCGACTTCCGGCGTTCAGCTGATCGAAGTCGCGCCGGAACTTGCCGGCCAGCGCATCGACAACTTCCTCATCACCGCGCTCAAGGGCGTGCCTAAAACCCTGGTCTACCGCATCCTGCGCAAGGGTGAAGTGCGGGTGAACAAAGGGCGTATCAAACCCGAATACAAGCTCCAGGCTGGCGACATCGTCCGGGTGCCGCCGGTGCGCCTGCCCGAGCGTGACGAGCCTGCTCCGGTCGCCCAGAGCCTGCTGCAGCGTCTGGAGGCGGCCATCGTCCATGAAGACAAGGCGCTGATAGTGATGAACAAGCCAGCCGGTATCGCCGTGCACGGCGGCAGCGGCCTGAGCTTCGGGGTCATCGAGGCCTTGCGCCAGCTGCGTCCGGATGCCAAGGAGCTGGAGTTGGTCCATCGTCTGGATCGCGACACGTCAGGCCTGCTGATGATCGCCAAGAAGCGCAGCATGCTGCGTCACCTCCATGCCGCGCTGCGTGGCGATGGCGTCGACAAGCGCTACATGGCGCTGGTGCGTGGCCACTGGCCAACATCCAAGAAGCAGGTCAGCGCACCGTTGCAGAAGAGCAACCTGCGTTCGGGGGAGCGCATGGTGGAGGTCAGTGATGAAGGCAAGGAAGCGCTGACGATGTTCCGGGTGCTGCGTCGCTTCGGCGAGTTCGCCACTATCGTCGAGGCGCGCCCGATCACCGGGCGCACCCATCAGATTCGCGTGCATGCCCTGCATGCTGGCCACATGATTGCCGGCGACAGCAAGTATGGCGACGAGGATTTCAGTCGCGAGATCCGCGAACTGGGTGGCAAGCGCCTGTTCCTGCATGCCTATGCCCTGACCGTGCCATTGCCCGACGGCGGCGAGCTCAAGCTCGAGGCGCCAGTAGATGAAGTGTGGGCCAAGACCGTGGAGCGCCTGAGTGCGACCTGATCGTTCATGAGCAAAAGCTATGAGTTGTTGATCTTCGATTGGGACGGCACCTTGGCCGATTCCATCGGGCGTATCGTGCAGGCAATGAATACCGCCGCCGAGCGTGCAGGCGAGGCGCCCAGCGATGAGGCTGCCATCAAGGGCATCATCGGGCTGGCGTTGGGCGAGGCTATCTCGACGCTCTATCCGCACCTCGATGCTCTTCAGGTCGAAATCTTCCGCCAGCATTACGCTGATATCTACATGGCGCTGGACCAGCAGCCATCGCCGCTGTTCGATGGGGTGGTGGAGTCGCTGGAGGCGTTTCGCGTCGAGGGCTATCGTCTGGCGGTTGCCACCGGCAAGGCGCGTCGAGGGTTGGATCGCGTGCTTCGGGCCAATGGTTGGGAAAACTATTTCGACATCACCCGTGCAGCCGACGAAACCCGTGGCAAGCCACACCCGCTGATGCTCGAACAGATCCTCGCGCACTGCCAGGTAGAACCTGAGCGTGCGCTGATGGTCGGAGATTCGGCGTTCGATTTGCAGATGGCCAGCAATGCTGGCATGCATTCGGTCGCCGTGGGTTATGGTGCCATGTCCCTGCAAGCCTTGAGTGAGTTCGGGCCGCAGGTGTGCATCGATCATTTTTCGCAATTGCGCGAGTGGCTGGCCGGTGCCTCGCCACTGCGCTTCCAGGGTAGGTAAGCATGGCTGACGAATGGAAGGCGCCCGAGCCGCAGGACGGTGAGGAGCGCAAAAGCTGGAAACTGCTGGAGAAGACCCTGCTGGCGGGTGTCCAGGAGCAGCGCCGGGCGCGGCGCTGGGGGATTTTTTTCAAGCTGCTGACCTTCCTTTACCTGTTTGGCATCCTGTTCCTGTTCTCGCCGTTGATGGATATGGAGAGCACTGCCACGCGTAGCGCGAACCATACCGCGCTGGTCGAACTGCGTGGGGTGATCGCCGACCAGGAGGCAGCAAGCGCCGACAACCTGATCAAGAGCCTGCGCGAAGCGTTCAAGGACCCCAAGACCAAGGCTGTGGTAATGCGCATCAACAGCCCGGGCGGCAGCCCGGTGCAGGCTGGCTACGTGTATGACGAGATCCGTCGCCTGCGCGCCGAATACCCGGCCATCAAGCTGTATGCCGTCATTACCGACCTGGGCGCGTCCGGGGCTTACTACATCGCCAGTGCCGCTGACGAAATCTATGCCGACAAGGCCAGCCTGGTCGGCTCGATTGGCGTCACTGCTGCCGGTTATGGTTTCGTTGGTGCGATGGAAAAGCTCGGTGTCGAGCGGCGCACTTACACCGCGGGTGAGCACAAGGCGTTCCTCGACCCGTTCTCGCCGCAGAAACCTGATGAAACCGCTTTCTGGCAGAGCGTGCTGGATACCACCCATCGTCAGTTCATCAGCATGGTCAAGCAGGGGCGGGGCGAGCGCCTGAAGGATCAGGAGCACCCTGAGTTGTTCAGCGGTCTTGTCTGGTCTGGCGAGCAGGCCAAGGCCCTGGGCTTGGTGGATGGCCTGGGCAGTGCCAGTTATGTGGCGCGCGAGATCGTTGGCGAGAAGGAGCTGGTCGACTTCACTGTGCAGGAGTCGCCGTTCGATCGTTTCTCCAAGCGCCTGGGGGCCAGCGTGGCCGAACACCTGGCGATGTGGATGGGCTTCCAGGGGCCGACGTTGCGTTGAGTCGCATGGTGCAGGTGCCTCAAGGCACCTGTACGCCTTCCTTTATCAGCATGTCCACCAGCCGAATCAGTGGTAGCCCTACCAGGCTGGTGGCATCGCTGCCGTGGGTCTCCCGGAAGAGGCTGACCCCCAATCCTTCCGCCTTGAAGCTTCCGGCGCAATCCAGCGGTTGTTCGGCGAGCACGTAGCGCTCCACGCGCTCACGGTCCAGTTCGCGCAGAGTGACGGTAAAGGGCACGCAATCGATTTGGCATTGCCTGGTGCTGCTGTTGAGCAGGGCCAGGCCGGTCAGGAAAGTCACCTGCTGGCCGCTGGCGGCGAGCAGTTGTTCGCAGGCGTGTTCGAAGGTGTGTGGTTTGCCGAGGATCTGCTCGCCGAGCACGGCAACCTGGTCGGAGCCGATGATCAGGTGTCCAGGGTGGGTGGCGGCCAGCGCCGACGCTTTTTCCCTGGCCAGTCGTCGTACGAGCTCATGGGCGGGTTCGTCGTCCAGGCGCCGTTCGTCTATGTCGGGGCTCGCCCAGGTAAAGGGCAGGCGCAGGCGCTGCAGCAGTTCGCGGCGGTAAGGGGAGCTGGAGGCGAGCAACAGGGGTAGCATGGTAGACTCCTGGGTAATTGCGCCCACTTTAACATGTTGAATGTCGCCTAATTTCCTTTGACAGAGTCGGGGGGCATCCCTAGAATGCTGCGCCTATGTTGAATGACCCGATTCCACCTCACGTTGACCCGCGCAAATTGGCCGATCGTGGCGTAACCCTCCAAGGTTCGCTGCAACTCGCTGATTTGGAAAGACTCTGCGACCCGCTGTCTGACGATGTCGGTACAGTGCAGGCGAAGTTCGATTTTGAGCGAGACGAGCAAGGCGTTGTGGTTGTCCACAGCGAACTCGATGTCGAAGTCAAGATGGTTTGCCAGCGTTGTCTTGAGCTGGTCACCCTGCCGATTCACAGCGAATGTACGTACGCTGTGGTGAAGGAGGGTGCGAATACCCAGTCGTTGCCGAAAGGCTATGACGTGCTGGAACTGGGCGAAGATCCATTGGATCTGCAGGCGTTGATCGAGGAAGAGCTATTGCTCGCCTTGCCAATCGTGCCTGCTCATCATCCGGAAGAATGCCAGCAGCCGGCGGGCGCAGACGAGCCCGAATCGAGCAAGGACGAGGTATCGCGGTCCAACCCGTTCAGTGTCTTGGCGCAGTTAAAGCGTGACCCAAACGTTTAGGAGTTAATCAATTATGGCTGTTCAGCAGAACAAAAAATCCCGCTCTGCCCGTGACATGCGCCGTTCGCACGACGCCCTGTCGGAAAACGCACTGTCGGTAGAGAAAACCACCGGTGAAGTCCACCTGCGCCACCACGTTTCGCCAGAAGGCGTATACCGTGGTCGCAAAGTGATCGACAAGGGCGCTGACGAGTAATCCTTGTCCGCTCAGATCATCGCGATCGACGCAATGGGCGGGGACTTCGGTCCCCGCAGCATTGTCCAGGCCAGCATTGCCTGCCTGTCCGCCACGCCCTCGCTTCACCTGACCCTCGTCGGTCATACCTCCCTTCTTGAAGAACTCGTCAGTGGCCTTTCGGTTGCCGATCGCGCGCGCCTGCAAATCGTCGGTGCCAGTGAGGTGGTCGGCATGGACGAGCGGCCTTCGCAGGCGCTGCGCGGCAAGCCGGATTCGTCGATGCGCGTCGCGCTGGAACTGGTACGCGACGGCAAGGCCCAGGCCTGCGTGAGTGCGGGCAACACGGGGGCGCTGATGGCATTGTCGCGTTTCGTGCTCAAGACCTTGCCGGGTATCGATCGGCCGGCCATGGTCGCAGCCATTCCGACCCAGGCAGGTTATTGCCAGTTGCTGGACCTCGGCGCGAATGTCGATTGCAGTGCCGAGAACCTCTACCAGTTCGCCGTCATGGGCTCGGTGGCCGCCCAGGCGCTGGGCATCCCGCGACCGCGAGTGGCCCTGCTCAATGTCGGTACCGAGGATATCAAGGGCAACCAGCAGGTGAAGCTTGCCGCCAGCTTGCTGCAAGGCGCCCGGGGGCTTAACTATATTGGCTTCATCGAAGGCGACGGCTTGTATCGTGGCGAGGCCGACGTGGTGGTGTGCGACGGGTTTGTCGGCAATATCCTGCTCAAGTCGAGCGAAGGGCTGGCAACCATGATCGCTGCGCGTATCGAGGCATTGTTCAAGGGCGGCGTGTTTTCGCGAGCGGCGGGCGCCCTGGCGATGCCGCTGCTCAAGCGCCTGCAGGCCGACCTTGCGCCTGCGCGTCACAATGGCGCCAGCTTTCTCGGCTTGCAGGGTATCGTCATCAAGAGCCATGGCTCGGCGGGCGTGCAGGGCCTGCAGAGCGCGATCCAGCGAGCGCTCATCGAAATCCAGGAGAACCTGCCGCAGCGCCTGCATGGTCGCCTGGAAGATCTGTTGCTTTAGGCATATTCGGCGTGAAGTGGTTAAATGTGACCGCTTGGTCTGCGTGTTCATCCAAGTCTTCAGTTTCCGCGCCCGGGCTTAGTCCCCACGCGCACTTTCCGACGACAAGATCATAAGGGCTTGTTCAATGTCTGCATCCCTCGCATTCGTCTTTCCTGGTCAAGGTTCCCAGTCGCTGGGCATGCTCGCCGAGCTCGGCGCCGAGAAGCCACTGATCATCGAGACCTTCAAGGAAGCTTCCGAGGCTCTGGGCTACGACCTGTGGAAGCTGGTCCAGGAAGGGCCGGAAGAACAACTCAATCAAACCGACAAGACCCAGCCGGCCATCCTCACCGCCTCCATCGCCTTGTGGCGCCTGTGGCTGGCCGAGGGCGGTGCGCAGCCGGCCTTTGTTTCCGGCCATAGCCTGGGCGAGTACAGTGCGTTGGTCGCTGCTGGCAGCCTGAGCCTCAAGGACGCCGTGCGCCTGGTGGAGCGCCGTGGTCAGCTGATGCAGGAAGCTGTACCGGCCGGGCACGGCGCCATGGCTGCGATCCTTGGCCTGGACGACGCCGTGGTGGTAGAGATCTGCGCCGAAGCGGCGGAAGACGAGGTGGTCAGCGCGGTCAACTTCAACTCGCCTGGCCAGGTGGTCATTGCCGGCAACAAGGCTGCGGTGGACCGCGCCATCGAGCTGTGCAAGGCCAAGGGTGCCAAGCGCGCATTGCCGCTGGCCGTCAGCGTGCCCTCGCACTGCGCACTGATGAAGCCCGCCGCCGAGCGCTTTGCCGAGTCGGTCAACGCCATCGACTGGAAGGCCCCGCAGATTCCGGTGGTGCAGAATGTCAGCGCCACCGTCGCCGGCAACCTCGATGCGCTCAAGCAGGACTTGCTGGCCCAGCTGTACCAGCCGGTACGTTGGGTGGAGTGTGTCCAGGCCCTGGCCGCCAATGGTGCGGTGAACTTGGTCGAGTGCGGCCCAGGCAAGGTCCTGGCTGGCCTGAACAAGCGTTGCGCCGATGGCGTGACCACCTACAACCTCAATACCCCGGATGCCATCGCCGCCACGCGCGCGGCGTTGGCCTGATTTAGGAGAAGCTTGCATGAGCCTGCAAGGTAAAGTTGCACTGGTTACCGGCGCCAGCCGTGGTATCGGCCAGGCCATCGCCCTCGAGCTGGGTCGCCAGGGCGCGATCGTGATCGGTACTGCCACCTCTGCCTCCGGTGCTGCGCGCATTGCCGAGACCCTGAAAGGTCACGGTATCACCGGTACGGGCATGGAGCTGAACGTGACCAGCGACGAGTCGGTCACCGCTGTGCTGGGCGCCATTCAGGAGCAGTTCGGTGCGCCGACCATCCTGGTGAACAATGCCGGCATCACCCGCGACAACCTGATGCTGCGCATGAAGGACGATGAGTGGTTCGATGTGATCGACACCAACCTCAACAGCCTTTACCGTCTGTCCAAGGGCGTGCTGCGTGGCATGACCAAGGCACGTTGGGGTCGTATCATCAGCATCGGCTCGGTGGTCGGTGCGATGGGTAACGTCGGCCAGGTCAACTATGCGGCCGCCAAGGCCGGCCTCGAAGGCTTCAGCCGCGCCATGGCGCGCGAAGTCGGCTCGCGCAGCATCACCGTCAACTCGGTCACCCCGGGTTTCATCGATACCGACATGACCCGTGAGCTGCCAGACGCCCAGCGCGAAGCGCTGCTGACCCAGATTCCGCTGGGCCGCCTGGGCCAGGCCGAGGAAATCGCGAAAGTGGTTTCCTTCCTGGCTTCCGACGGCGCAGCCTATGTCACCGGCGCTACCGTGCCGGTGAACGGCGGGATGTACATGTAACACCGCAACTCAATGTGACGGATTGCTTAAAAAAACAGTCATACTGCGAGCCTAAAATCCGTTATAAAGCTGCAACCAGATTCCGGGCAGCAGGCCGGTGGGTTTTGGGGACGGCGCGTTACGCTTGAAAAGCGGGCGTCTTCCTATAAACTTGGTCACCGGCCAGCTGCCTGACATATGTCCATTAGGAGTGAAAACTAGGTATGAGCACCATCGAAGAACGCGTCAAGAAAATCGTCGCCGAGCAACTGGGCGTCAAGGAAGAAGAAGTGACCAATGAGAAGTCCTTCGTCGATGACCTGGGTGCCGATTCGCTTGACACCGTTGAGCTGGTGATGGCTCTGGAAGAGGAATTCGAGACCGAAATCCCTGACGAAGAAGCCGAGAAGATCACTACCGTTCAAGCTGCAATCGACTACGTCAACACCCACCAGGGCTAAGACGCAAGCAGTCGACGCTTCTTGTCGGGAAAAACCGCACTGCCTTCGCTGGCGTGCGGTTTTTTCTTTACGAGGGTCGGGGCTTGTTGCGATTTCATTCGCCATCGTGAATGCCATGGCAAGAAACCCTGTTATCAAAAGAGGAGAGTACTGTGTCGCGTAGACGCGTCGTGGTCACAGGTATGGGTATGCTGTCGCCACTGGGTACGGACGTACCGAGCACCTGGCAGGGCATTCTGGCTGGTCGCAGTGGCATTGGTCTGATCGAGCATACGGACCTGTCTGCCTACTCCACCCGTTTTGGCGGCTCGGTGAAGGGCTTCGAGGTCGAGCAGTATCTCGATCAGAAGGAAGCCCGCAAATTGGATTTGTTCATCCAGTACGGCCTGGCGGCTGGCTTCCAGGCCGTTCGTAACGCCGGCCTGGAAGTGACCGATGCCAACCGGGAGCGCATTGGCGTGGCCATGGGTTCGGGTATCGGTGGCCTGACCAATATCGAAGAAACCAGCAAGATCCTGCACGAGAAAGGGCCGCGTCGTATCTCGCCGTTCTTCGTGCCGGGTTCGATCATCAACATGATCTCGGGCTTCCTGTCGATTCACCTGGGTGTGCAGGGGCCGAACTACGCCATCGCTACCGCCTGTACCACCGGTACCCACTGCATCGGCATGGCCGCGCGCAATATCGCCTACGGCGAAGCCGACGTGATGATCGCCGGTGGCGCCGAGATGGCGGCCTGTGGCCTGGGCATGGGTGGCTTCGGCGCTTCGCGCGCGCTGTCCACCCGCAATGACGAGCCTACCCGCGCCAGCCGTCCGTGGGACAAAGGCCGCGATGGCTTCGTGCTGGCCGATGGCGCAGGTGCCCTGGTGCTCGAAGAACTTGAGCATGCCAAGGCCCGTGGCGCGACCATCTACGCGGAGCTGGTCGGTTTCGGCATGAGCGGCGATGCGTTCCACATGACCTCGCCACCCGAGGACGGCGCCGGTGCCGCGCGCTGCATGGCCAATGCCTTGCGAGATGCGCAACTGAACCCCGACCAGGTCAGCTACATCAACGCCCATGGCACGTCGACTCCGGCAGGCGACGTCGCCGAGGCCGCAGCAGTCAAGCAGGTGTTCGGCGAACACGCCTACAAGCTGGCAGTCAGTTCGACCAAATCGATGACCGGCCACTTGCTGGGTGCTGCGGGGGCGGTGGAGGCCATTTTCAGCGTCCTGGCCATCAACAGCCAGATCGCACCGCCGACCATCAACCTCGAAGAGCCGGAGGAGGGCTGCGACCTCGACTTCGTGCCTCACAAGGCGCGTGAGATGCCGATCGACGTGGTGTTGTCCAATTCGTTCGGCTTTGGCGGCACCAACGGTTCGCTGGTATTCCGCCGGTTCGCCGGCTGATGCACAGCTGGATCGACGGCCAGCCGGGTACTGCGGTAAACCTGCAGAACCGCGGCCTGGCCTACGGCGATGGCCTGTTCGAGACCATCGCCGTGCGCGCCGGCAGGCCCAGCCTGCTGCGCTACCACCTTGATCGCCTGGCGCTGGGTTGCCAGCGCTTGGCGATCGAGGCGGACATCCCCTTGATGCGTGACGAGCTGCTGCGTTTCTCCAGCCAATTGGGCGAAGGCGTGGCCAAGCTGGTCGTTACCCGTGGCGACAGCCCGCGTGGCTATGCGCCGGCGCCTGGTGCGATGGCGCGGCGTATCCTCCAGGGTGCGCCATTGCCCGCATACCCCGCTGCCCATGCCGAACTGGGCATCAGTCTCTACGCCTGCAAGACCCGCCTTGCGGAACAACCGCTGCTGGCCGGGCTCAAACATCTCAACCGCCTGGAGCAGGTGCTCGCTCGGGCCGAATGGCAAGGTGCCGAGTTCGCCGAAGGCCTGATGCGCGATACCCAGGGGCGGTTGATCGAGGGTGTGTACAGCAACCTGTTCCTGATTCGTGACGACATGTTACTGACTGCGGACCTGAGCCGCTGTGGCGTAGCAGGTGTGATGCGTGCGGCGTTGCTGGAGCAGGCACCGTCCCTGGGTCTCGACCCGCAGGTAAGGGACCTTGAGCAGGCTGACCTGGAGCAGGCCGATGAGGTGTTCCTGTGCAACAGCGTCTATGGTATCTGGCCAGTACGCATGTTTGCCGAGCTGAACCTGAACTGGTCGCCAGGCCCGCTCACCCGTAAACTGCAGGCCGTTGCCCGTACGTTACTGGATACCTGAATTCGTGAGACGCAAATTCCTGCTGCTGCTGGAAATGGGGTTGATTCTGGCCGGCCTTGCCCTCGGTTGGTCGGCATGGAAGCTCAATTCGGTGCTCGAGCAGCCGCTGCAAGTTACGCAGGAACGCCTGCTCGATGTGCCCAACGGCACGACCCCCAACCGCATGTTCTACCGCATGCAAAACGAGGGGCTGCTGGATGACGCTTTCTGGCTGCGTCTTTACTGGCGCTTCAACATGGCCGGCACCGCGCTGCATACCGGTGAGTACCGCCTGACCCCTGGCATGACCGTGGAGTCGCTGTTCGACGCCTGGCGCCGTGGCGATGTGGTGCAGTACAACATCACCCTCGTCGAGGGCTGGACGTTCCGCCAGGTGCGGGCCGCAGTCGCCAAGCATGAAAAACTCAAGCACACCCTCGAAGGCCTGTCCGATGCGCAAGTGATGGATAAGCTCGGTCACACCGGTGTGTTCCCTGAGGGGCGCTTCTTCCCCGATACCTACCGCTTCGTGCGCGGCATGAGCGATGTCGAGCTGCTGCAGCAGGCCTACATGCGCCTTGAAGAGGTGCTGGCCAAGGAGTGGGCAGAGCGCATCGCCGGCCTGCCGTACCGCGACCCCTACCAGGCGCTGATCATGGCTTCGCTGGTCGAAAAGGAAACCGGTATTCCCCAGGAACGCGGGCAGATCGCCGGGGTCTTTGTGCGCCGTCTGCGCCTGGGCATGATGCTGCAGACCGACCCGACGGTGATCTACGGCATGGGCGAGCGCTACAACGGCCGGATCACCCGCGCCGACCTGCGCGAACCCACACCCTACAACACCTACACCATCAGCGGCTTGCCGCCGACGCCTATCGCCATGGTCGGCCGCGAGGCCATTCACGCGGCGCTCAACCCATCCGATGGCACCAGTCTGTATTTCGTCGCCCGTGGCGATGGCAGCCATGTGTTTTCCGATGACCTGGACGATCACAACAGCGCGGTGCGCGAGTTCCAGCTCAAGCGGCGTGCCGATTACCGCTCCAGCCCTGCTCCGCAGGCGCAGCCCGGGGCAGGCGAAGCGCCGACCGAGGCTTCTGGAGAAACTGCGCCGCAGGCCGAAGCGCCGACCCTACCCGCCAACGAAGCTGCCCCGGCCGATGTGCCGACGCCCAGCGAACAACAGTAAGGAATGCCCGTGAGCGGCTTGTTCATCACCCTGGAAGGCCCCGAAGGCGCGGGCAAGAGTACCAACCGCGAGTACCTGGCCGAGCGCTTGCGCGAACACGGCCTGGACGTGGTCCTGACTCGTGAGCCGGGCGGCACGCCACTGGCTGAGCGCATTCGTGAACTGCTGCTGGCTCCCAGCGATGAGATCATGGCGGCCGATACCGAGTTGCTGCTGGTGTTCGCGGCGCGTGCGCAGCACCTGGCGGGCATTATCCGTCCGGCACTGGCACGCGGCGCAGTGGTGCTGTGCGATCGTTTCACCGATGCCACCTACGCCTATCAGGGGGGCGGCCGCGGTTTGTCCGTGGAGCGCATTGCCCAGCTGGAGAGCTTTGTCCAGGGCGGCTTGCGTCCCGACTTGACCCTGGTCTTCGACCTGCCCGTAGAAGTGGGTCTGGCCCGCGCTGCGGCCCGCGGCCGGCTGGATC
Source organism: Pseudomonas sp. LS_2 (assembly GCF_042709235.1). Taxonomy (NCBI): domain Bacteria; kingdom Pseudomonadati; phylum Pseudomonadota; class Gammaproteobacteria; order Pseudomonadales; family Pseudomonadaceae; genus Pseudomonas; species Pseudomonas sp. LS_2. Next base: position 39,864 of record NZ_JAVAYC010000017.1, read on the forward strand.
GCTTCGAGCAGGAAGGCCAGGCATTCTTCGAGGCAGTGCGCCAGGCCTACCTGCAACGCGCCATGCGAGAGCCTGCGCGCTACAGCCTGCTGGATGCCGCGCAGCCGCTGACGGTCGTACAGCGTTCCATCGACGATCTGCTGCCAGGCATCCTGGGGCTTTGCCGTGGCTGAGGGGTTCCCCTGGCAGCAAGGGCTCTGGCAGCAACTGGCAGGCCGTGCCCAGCATGCCCATGCCTACCTGTTGCACGGCCCCCAGGGCACCGGCAAGCGCGCCCTGGCCGAACGCCTCATGGCCAGGCTGTTGTGCCAGCGGCCCGACGGGTTGGAGGCTTGCGGCCAGTGCAAGTCGTGCCTGTTGCTCAAGGCAGGCAGCCATCCGGACAACTTCGTGCTAGAGCCGGAAGAGGCCGACAAGCCGATCAAGGTCGACCAGGTTCGTGACCTGGTGGCTTTTGTGGTACAGACCGCGCAGTTGGGCGGGCGCAAGGTAGTGTTGATCGAACCGGTGGAGGCGATGAACGTCAATGCCTCCAATGCCTTGCTCAAGAGCCTCGAGGAACCTTCTGGGGACACCGTGCTGCTGTTGGTCACGCATCAGCCCAGCCGCCTGCTGCCCACGATCAAGAGCCGTTGCCAGCAGGTGGCATGCCCGCAGCCAAGCCTGGCCCAGAGCCAGGCTTGGCTGGCGGCGGCGCTGCCGGAATGCGATGAAGCGGAGCGCGAGGAGTTGCTCGCCTTGGCCATGGGCTCGCCGCTGATGGCGGTCGACCTGCATGCCCAAGGCGTGCGCGAGCAGCGGGCACTGGTCACCGAGGGGGTGAAGAAGCTGCTCAAGCAGCAGCAGTCCCCAAGCCAACTGGCCGAGGCCTGGAGCAATGTTCCTCTGCTGCTGCTGTTCGACTGGTTCTGCGACTGGTCGCACCTGGTTCTGCGCTATCAGTTGACGCAGGACGAGGAGGGGTTAGGCTTGGGCGACATGCGCAAGGTGCTGCAATACCTCGCGCAGAAAAGTCGGCAGGCCAAGGTGCTGGAGGTCCAGGCCTGGATCCTCGAGCAGCGCCAGAAGGTGCTGGGCAAGGCCAACCTCAACCGCGCGCTGTTGCTCGAGGCGTTGCTGGCGCATTGGGTGCAACTTCCAGGCGCCCGCTAGTTTTCCACCACTCATTTCCTGTGTGTCGACATCCCATGCTCGTAGATTCCCATTGCCATCTCGATCGTCTTGACCTGAGTGCCCACGGCGGCTCCCTGGACGCTGCCCTGCACGCCGCGCGGGAGCGTGGGGTCGGGCATTTCCTGTGCATTGGCGTAAGCGCCGACAACGCCGGTGTCGTAAAGGCCTTGACTGAGCAATACGCGGATGTGGACTGCTCTGTCGGTGTCCACCCTCTCGACCTGGCGCCCGGCGAAACACCCACACTGGAGTGGCTGCTGCGCGAACTGGCACACCCCCATGTGGTGGCCATCGGCGAGACCGGGCTGGACTACCACTACGAGCCGGAAGCCGCCGAGCTGCAACAGGCGTCTTTGCGCCTGCACCTGGAGGCCTCGCGCCAGACCGGCAAGCCGGTGATCGTTCACACCCGGGCGGCGCGGGCCGATACCCTGGCCCTGCTGCGCGAGGCCAGCCTGCCCCAAGCCGGGGTGCTGCATTGCTTCACCGAAGACTGGGACATGGCCAAGGCCGCGCTCGACCTGGGCTACTACATCTCGCTCTCCGGCATTGTCACCTTCCGCAACGCCGATGCCCTGCGCGAGGTGGCTCGCCAGGTGCCGGCCGATCGCCTGCTGGTCGAGACCGACTCCCCGTACCTGGCACCCATCCCTCATCGCGGCAAACCGAACTTGCCGCAGTACGTGCGCGAAGTGGCCGAGTACATCGCATCCTTGCGCGGGGCGAGCTACGAGCAACTGGCCGAGCAGACCACCGCCAACTTCAAGCGGCTGTTCCCCTTGGCGCGGGTGGCCTGAGGCCGAGCGGCAAGGCAAAAAAAACCCGGGTTCTGGGGGAGGAATCCGGGTTAAGACCATTAGGAGTAAAACAAAGGTACGCGGTCCCTGGGCACCTTTATTGGCGCTTCACTAGGGGGGATGCGCTGCGCCAACACTTCAAGTATTGGCCAGGTTTGGCGCACTGCCAGCGACAGTTGGTCGTTTTTTAAACAGATTTGGAATACAGGCGAGGCCCGTTGAGCCTCAATGCATGGCAATGCGCCGAACTTTTTGCAAAGCTTGGTCGATCAGGCGCTCATCTGTATAGAAATGTGGCGAAAAGCGTATGCCACCGGCGCGTTTTGCACAAATCACCTGTTCGTCGGCAAGCAAGCGGTAAATGTGTTCGGGGTCGCGGCCAGCAAGGCTGAATGTAACGATTCCTGCGCGGCGCTGACGTTGCCGGGGGCTGATCACTTGCACGCCTGGCATGCCGACAAGCCCTTGCAGTAATTGCTCGACACGCAGATGAAGCTGTTGCGCGACTACCTCCATGCCGACTTCCTCAAGAAGCGAAAGGCTGGCCTCCAGTGCGCAGGCCGCGAGCATGTTCGGGCTGCCGCACTCAAAGCGCCTGGCGCTGGGCGCGGCTCGCCACTGGCGGCGTTCGAAATCGCCCAGTTGCTCCAGCATATGCCAGCCATAGGCATGCAGCTTGAGTTGGGGGCGCAGGGTCGAGCGGCAGTAGAAAAAGCCAAGGCCTTCGGGACCAAGCATCCACTTGTGACCATCGGCCATGGCGAAGTCGCAGTCATAGCGTTGCACATCGAAGGGCAGGGCGCCGACCTGCTGGATCGCATCCACGCAAAACAGCACGCTACGCTGGCGACAGCCTTGCCCGAGGCGTTCCAGGTCCAGGCGCAGGCCGCTACCGAACTGCACCGCGCTGACCGACAGCAGGCGCGTACGAGGGCCGCAGGCGGCCAGCAACGCACCTTCCGGGTCATCGCCGGCCAAGCTGGCTTGAATCACCTCGACCCCCTGATCGGCCAGCGCCTCCCATACCACGCGGTTCGAGGGAAACTCCTCGTCGCCGATCACCACTTGGTCACCGGCTTGCCAGGTCAAGCCAAAGGCGACCAGGGACAAGGCTTCGGAGGTGCTCTTGACCAATGCGATATCGCCCTGTGAAGGCGCGTTCACCAGGCGCGCCAGGCGCTGGCGCAGCCGTCGCTCGGTGGCCAGCCGGGCGGGGTAATCGCGAGCTCCGGCGCAAACGTTGTCGCGAGCGAAGCGTGCCACCGCCTCGGCGGCTCGCCTGGGCCACGGCGCTACGGCAGCGTGGTTCAGGTAGCACAAGCCTGGTGCTTGGTCGAACTCATCGTGAAACATAGACATGCTTGGATGATCCGTGCAATTTGCCGCAAGTTAGGCATAATAACCCGCTTCGATTGTCATCCAGTCCTTCCCATGCAGAAAGAACCTCGTAAGGTCCGTGAATTTCGCCGCCGCGAACAAGAGATCCTCGACACCGCGCTCAAGCTGTTCCTCGAACAGGGCGAAGACAGCGTAACCGTCGAAATGATCGCCGACGCCGTCGGTATCGGCAAAGGCACGATCTACAAGCACTTCAAGTCCAAGGCGGAGATCTACCTGCGCCTGATGCTCGATTACGAGCGCGACCTGAACGAATTGCTGCACTCGGCCGATGTCGATCGCGACAAGGAAGCCTTGTCGCGCGCCTACTTCGAATTCCGCATGCGTGACCCGCAACGCTATCGCCTGTTCGATCGCCTTGAAGAAAAAGTGGTCAAGGGTAATCAGGTGCCGGATATGGTCGAGGAGCTGCACCGCATTCGCGCCTCCAACTTCGACCGCCTGACCCAGCTGATCAAGGGCCGCATCAGCGAAGGCAAGCTCGAGGACGTGCCTCCCTATTTCCACTACTGCGCAGCCTGGGCCCTGGTGCACGGTGCCGTGGCGCTGTACCACTCGCCGTTCTGGAGCAACGTGCTCGAGGACCAGGAAGGTTTCTTCCAGTTCCTGATGGACATCGGCGTGCGGATGGGCAACAAGCGCAAGCGCGACCCGGAACCGGCGAACTGAAGCCACTGCTGGCGGCTTGTCGATAACGGGCCAGCCGGCGCCGCGCCCTGACTTCGGTAGCGGAGCTTGCAAAAACCTGATTTTTAAGTCAGGTTTTGCCGGCTCGCTTCCTACCATGCCGGAGTCATCCATGATCGTTGATCGTCAAGGCAGGCGTTTTCGCAATCTGCGCGTCAGCCTGACCGCCGCCTGCAACTACGCCTGTACCTACTGCGTGCCCAATGGCAAGCGTCTGGTCGCGACCCAGGATGAATTGCCTGCCGAGGTCTTGGCGCGTGGCGTCGCCTACCTTGTGGAAGCGGCTGGTATCGACCAATTGCGTATCACTGGCGGCGAACCTTTGCTCAGTCCTCGTCTGGAAGCCTTTCTTTCGGCAGTCGCCACGTTGCGCCTGAACGACGTGAGCCTCACCACCAATGGCCAACTGTTGTCGCGCAAGCTGCCTTTGTTGCAGGCGGCAGGTATTCGACGGCTGAACGTATCCCTCGACACCCTCGACCCCGATGCCTTCCGCCGCATCGCTCGCGGTGGCGACCTGGCTTGCGTGTTGGAGGGCATGACGCAGGCCAGTGCTGCGGGCATGCGTGTCAAGGTGAACATGGTGCCGATGCATGGCCAGAACTTTGACCAGGTACTGCCGTTGCTGGAGTACTGCCTGGAGCGAGGCTACGAATTGCGTTTCATCGAACTGATGCGTATGGGGCACCTGGCGCGGGATGCCAGCGCCTTCCTGCAACAGTTCGTAGGTCTCGGACAGTTGCTGGAGAGGATCGGCCAGGCCCATGACTATGCGCAGGCCTCGGCGCCACAGGACGCTACGGCGCTGCGCTATCAGATCCCCGGCAAAGGCTATTTCGGCGTTATCGCCAACGAGAGCGTACCGTTCTGCCGCACCTGCTCGCGGTTGCGCTTGTCGTCGACCGGCTGGCTGCACGGCTGCCTGTCGTCGAGTAACCGCCATTTCATCGGCGATCTGCTGGAGAAGCCGCGTCACCAGGCACTGCCGGCCTTGCAGCGCCTGCTGGTCAAGGCCTTGGCGGACAAACAGGAGCAGGCGTTCGCCGGCGACGTGATGGTGATGAAGGTGATTGGTGGCTGAGCTGGCGCAAAAGCTGCATCTGGCGGCTATTCGCCGGTTTTTCGTCACCGGTCACTGGAGGAAAAATGCGTAGCCTGGTCTTGCTGCTGGCGCTGATGGTGCTGGGCGGCTGCATGAAAGTCAGCGATATGGGCGAGGGTGTGCGCTACCACATGAGCGACGCCGGCCTGCTCGATCACAGCGATACGACCCGCAGCCTGTCGGTGCGCCTGCAGCCGGACTCGTTCATCTACATTGGCCAGGGCGCCTTCATGCCGCCAGGCAAGGGCCCTGCGCCAAGGCCCAACGCGGTAGCCGAGGAGGCGTTCAAGAGCTTCGTCGAGTACTTCCCGCTGGTGCGGCGCGCCCAAGGCCCGCTGGGCCTCGAAGATGCCCTGGCCGAGGCGCGCTCGGTGGGCGCCCACTACGTGCTGTACACCCGTTTTGCCCGTACCGACGACCGCATCGGCAATGGCGACGAGTGGTACGACGAACAGGCGGTCGACCGCTTGGGGTGGGACAGTGGCGTCGTGCAGATGATGTTGATCGAAACCAACACCCGTTACCTGATCGATACCGCGCGCATCAAGAGTCGCGGCGGTTTGTTGACGTTCCACGACAATACTCCCCAGGATTTGCTAGCCGCACCCATGCGCGAGTACGCTCGTAGCCTTCTGGGCATGAGTCGTTGAGGTAAGGGTAATGGCAGCTTCCGGCAAGGCCAACGATCTTCTGGCGCAAATTCCCAAGGAGAAGGGCCTGCCCCCGGTGCACCTGTGGAACCCGGATTTCTGCGGCGATATCGACATGCGTATCGCCCGTGACGGAACTTGGTACTACTTGGGCACCCCTATAGGTCGCAAGCCGATGGTGCGGCTGTTTTCCACGATCATTCGCCGCGACGGCGACGATTACTTCCTGGTCACGCCAGTGGAGAAGGTGGGTATCCAGGTCGACGATGCCCCCTTTGTCGCCGTGGCCCTGGACGTCGAAGGCAGCGGTGAGCAGCAGGTATTGCGCTTCACCAGCAATGTCGACGACCAGGTCGAGGCGGGGCCGGAGCATCCGCTGCGGGTCGAGACCGATCCGCTAACCCAGGAACCCTCGCCCTACATCCTCATGCGCAGCAACCTCGAAGCGCTCGTCCATCGCAATGTGTTCTACCAGCTGGTCGAACTGGCGGTGCCCCGCGAGCGGGAGGGCCAGCAGTGGCTGGGCGTCTGGAGTCGGGGGCAGTTCTACCCCATCGGGCGGGCGGTCTGAATCGGCCTCCTGATTTTTCTCGCTATTGGTCGTTTTGCTTGTTGCATGCCTTGCCTAACCTGTGGACACCCTCTACAGGAGACGCATCGAGATGAAGACTTCCCACTTGTCCCTTTCCCTGCTGATGGCCATGGGCCTGGTCACGGTCAACGCGCCCGCATGGGCTCACGACGAAGCGCTGGTGCTCAGTCAGGTAAAGGTGCTGCAGGAGCAGCGCCCTGATATTGCGCCGGACAAGAAGATCGTGATGCTGACCGTCAACTACGAGCCTGGGCAATCGTCGCCGGCGCACGCGCACCCGGGCGCGGTCATGGCCTATGTATTGGAGGGCGCGGTGGTGTCCCAGCTCAATGACGAGGCGGAGCACACCTTCAAGGCGGGGGAGTACTGGTACGAAGCGCCGGGCACGCAGCACAAGGTCTCGCGCAACGCCAGCAAGACCCAGCCGGCCAAGTTGCTGGTCTGGAGCCTGGTGGCGCAAGACAGCCCGGTTACCACGCCGCTGAAATAAAGCCGCTCAAAAGAAAAACCTCCAGTGCTTGCGCATCTGGAGGTTTTCAGTATTTGGCTCCGCGACCTGGACTCGAACCAGGGACCCAATGATTAACAGTCATTTGCTCTACCGACTGAGCTATCGCGGAATCTGCACGTATCTTACTGATTGCCAAGGGGAAGTCAAGCTTCCCCAGGGCAGGCTGGGGCTTACAGAACCTTGACGATAGCCTTGGTTACGACATGGATATTGCTCTGGTTCAGGGCGGCCACGCAAATACGGCCGGTGTCCAGTGCATAGATGCCGAACTCGTCCTTCAGGCGTGCAACCTGCTCGGCGCTCAGGCCCGAGTACGAGAACATGCCGCGCTGGCGGCCGACGAAGCTGAAGTCGCGGTTGGCGCCATATTGGGCCAGCAACTCGACCATCTGCTTGCGCATGCCGTGGATGCGGGTGCGCATCTCGCCCAGCTCGGCCTCCCACATCTGACGCAGTTCGTCGTTGTTCAGCACGGCAGCGACGATGCTGGCGCCGTGGGTCGGCGGGTTGGAGTAGGTGGTGCGGATGACCCGCTTGACCTGCGACAGCACGCGGGTGCTTTCGTCCTTGGAGCCGGTGACGATCGACAGCGCACCGACGCGCTCGCCATACAGCGAGAACGATTTGGAGAACGAGCTGGAGACGAAGAACTCAAGGCCCGACTCGGCGAACAGTCGTACGGCGAAGGCGTCCTCGGCGATACCATCGCCAAAGCCCTGGTAGGCCATGTCGAGGAATGGCACGTGGCCCTTGGCCTTGACCACCTCCAGGACGTTTTTCCAGTCGTCCAGGGTGAGGTCCACGCCAGTCGGGTTGTGGCAGCAGGCGTGCAGGACGATGACCGAGCCGGATGGCAGATTGTTCAGGTCCTCGAGCATGCCGGCGCGGTTGACGCCATTGCTCGGGGCATCGTAATAGCGATAGTTCTGCACCGGGAAACCGGCGGTCTCGAACAGCGCGCGGTGGTTTTCCCAGCTCGGGTCGCTGATGGCCACCACGGCATTGGGGTTCAGGCGCTTGAGGAAGTCGGCGCCGATCTTCAGCGCGCCAGTACCGCCGACCGCCTGAACGGTCACCACGCGGCCTGCGGCCAGCAGCGGCGACTCGGCGCCGAACAGCAACTTCTGCACGGCCTGGTCATAGGCGACGATACCGTCGATCGGCAAGTAGCCACGGGAGGCATGCTGGGCGGCACGCTGGGTCTCGGCTTCGATCACCGCGCGCAGCAGCGGGATACGGCCTTCCTCATTGCAGTACACGCCAACGCCAAGATTGACCTTGTCGGTACGGGTATCGGCGTTGAATGCTTCGTTGAGGCCCAGGATGGGGTCGCGGGGTGCCAGCTCGACGGCGGAAAACAGGCTCATTGTTACCTTGGCTCTGAATGGAGAGTGAGAGGACGCACATGCTCCAGCCCAGTGCACTGAAGCGGTGCAAACGGGGAGTCAGTATAGTGATAGCTGGCGGTCAGGGCGACAGTCCGGCGCAGGTTTTCAGACCGTTTACGCAAATATTTTTCAACCATCGGTCGAATTGCCGGGTCCACTGCAACAGACAGTCGCACACCCGGCGAGAAAGCTGCGCCCGATCAGCGGGTTTGGGTATAGACTACTGGCTAAATTTACAGTTACTGCTTCATCCGCGAGGTCCGTCATGTCCGAGTTCCAGCTCGTTACCCGATTCCAGCCGGCCGGCGACCAGCCCGAGGCCATCCGCCTGATGGTCGAGGGGATCGAGGCAGGGCTGTCGCACCAGACCCTGCTCGGCGTGACGGGCTCCGGCAAGACCTTCAGTATCGCCAACGTGATCCAGCAGGTGCAGCGCCCGACCATGGTGCTGGCGCCCAACAAGACGCTGGCTGCCCAGCTGTACGGGGAGTTCAAGGCATTCTTCCCGAACAATGCGGTGGAGTACTTCGTTTCCTACTACGACTACTATCAGCCCGAGGCCTACGTGCCGTCGTCGGACACCTTCATCGAGAAGGATGCCTCGATCAACGACCACATCGAGCAGATGCGCCTGTCGGCGACCAAGGCGCTACTCGAGCGGCGCGACGCGATCATCGTTACCACGGTGTCCTGCATCTACGGTCTGGGCAGCCCCGAGACCTACCTGAAGATGGTCCTGCATGTCGACCGCGGCGACAAGCTTGACCAGCGTGCCTTGCTGCGCCGCCTGGCCGACCTGCAGTACACCCGCAACGAAATGGATTTTGCACGCGCCACCTTTCGCGTGCGCGGCGATGTGATCGACATCTTCCCCGCCGAATCGGACCTCGAGGCCATTCGCATCGAGCTGTTCGACGATGAGGTCGAGAACATTGCAGCCTTCGATCCGCTGACCGGCGAGGTCACCCGCAAGCTGCCGCGCTTCACCTTCTATCCCAAGAGCCACTACGTCACTCCCCGTGAAACCCTGCTAGAGGCAGTGGAGGGCATCAAGGAAGAGCTCAAGGAACGCCTGGAATACCTCAACAAGGCCAACAAGCTGGTGGAGGCCCAGCGCCTGGAGCAGCGCACCCGCTTCGACCTGGAAATGATCCTCGAACTGGGCTATTGCAACGGCATCGAGAACTACTCGCGCTATCTCTCCGGGCGTCCGGCCGGGGCGCCGCCGCCCACGCTCTACGATTACCTGCCCGCCGATGCGTTGCTGGTGATCGACGAGTCCCACGTCAGCGTCCCGCAGGTCGGTGCCATGTACAAGGGCGACCGTTCGCGCAAGGAGACCCTGGTGGAATATGGCTTCCGCCTGCCCTCGGCGCTGGACAACCGGCCCATGCGATTCGATGAATGGGAGTCGGTCAGCCCGCAGACCATCTTCGTCTCGGCCACGCCAGGCCCCTACGAGGGCGAGCATGCTGGCCGGGTGGTCGAGCAGGTGGTGCGGCCCACGGGCTTGGTCGACCCACAGGTGGAAGTGCGCCCGGCGCTGACCCAGGTAGACGACCTGCTCTCGGAAATCGGCAAGCGTGTCGCAGCTGGCGAGCGGGTGCTGGCCACTACCTTGACCAAGCGCATGGCCGAAGACCTGACCGATTACCTGGCTGACCACGACGTGCGGGTGCGCTACCTGCATTCGGACATCGACACCGTCGAGCGGGTCGAGATCATCCGTGACCTGCGCCTGGGTACCTTCGACGTGTTGGTGGGCATCAACCTGCTGCGTGAAGGTCTGGACATGCCCGAGGTGTCGCTGGTGGCCATCCTCGATGCCGACAAGGAAGGCTTCCTGCGTTCGGAGCGCTCGCTGATCCAGACCATTGGCCGCGCAGCGCGTAACCTCAATGGCAAGGCGATCCTCTATGCCGACCAGGTCACCGGCTCGATGCAGCGGGCCATCGACGAGACCGAGCGGCGCCGCACCAAGCAGATCGAGTTCAACGAAGCGAATGGCATCGTGCCCAGGGGCGTGGTCAAGGACATCGCCGACATCATGGAAGGCGCCACCGTGCCTGGAGCACGCAGCAAGAAGCGCAAGGGTATGGCCAAGGCTGCCGAGGACGCCGCGCGCTACGAAGCCGAGCTGCAGACCCCGGCACAGATCACCAAGCGCATCAAGTTGCTGGAGGACAAGATGTTCCAGTTCGCTCGCGACCTGGAGTTCGAGGCCGCAGCGCAATTGCGCGACGAGATCGGCAAGTTGCGCGAGCGGTTGATCGCCAGCTGAGGTCGGGGAGGGCGCAGAGGGTTTCCTGATTGCTGGAGCCCGGTGCCCGCTCCCTGCTAACATCCCGCCTTTGTTTCATCTTTCGTCCGAGACTGTCCATGACCACCGTTCGCACGCGTATCGCGCCATCGCCCACTGGCGACCCCCACGTTGGCACCGCCTACATCGCCCTGTTCAACTACTGCTTCGCCAAGCAGCATGGCGGTGAGTTCATCCTGCGTATCGAAGACACCGACCAACTGCGTTCTACCCGCGAGTCGGAACAACAGATCTTCGACGCCCTGCGCTGGCTCGGCATCGAATGGAACGAAGGCCCGGACGTCGGGGGCCCCCACGGCCCGTACCGGCAGAGCGAGCGTGGCGACATCTACGCCAAGTACGCCAAGCAACTGGTCGACGCCGGCCATGCCTTCTACTGCTTCTGCACCGCCGAGGAGCTGGAGCAGATGCGCGCCGAGCAGATGGCCCGTGGCGAGACACCACGCTACGACGGCCGTGCATTGAAGATGAGCGCCGAGGAAGTGCAGCAGCGCCTGGCCGCAGGCCAGCCACACGTGATCCGCATGAAGGTGCCGAGCGAAGGTATCTGCGTGGTGCCAGACATGCTGCGTGGCGATGTCGAGATCCCGTGGGACCGCATGGACATGCAGGTCCTGATGAAGAACGACGGCTTGCCGACCTACTTCCTGGCCAACGTGGTCGACGACCACCTGATGGGTATCACCCATGTGCTGCGGGGTGAGGAGTGGCTGCCATCGGCGCCCAAGCTCATCAAGCTCTACGAGTATTTCGGCTGGGAGCAGCCCAAGCTGTGCTACATGCCGTTGCTGCGTAACCCCGACAAGAGCAAGCTGTCCAAGCGCAAGAACCCGACCTCGGTGACTTTCTACGAGCGCATGGGCTTCCTGCCTGAAGCCATGCTCAACTACCTCGGTCGCATGGGTTGGTCCATGCCGGACGAGCGTGAGAAGTTCTCCCTGGACGAAATGGTCGAGCATTTCGACCTGTCGCGTATCTCCCTGGGCGGCCCGATTTTCGACATAGAAAAGCTGTCCTGGCTCAACGGCCAGTGGCTGCGTGACCTGCCGGTGGAAGCGTTTGCTGCCCGCGTGCAGAAATGGGCATTCAACAGCGACTACATGATGAAGATCGCCCCGCACGTGCAAGGGCGTGTCGAAACCTTCAGCCAGATCGCGCCGCTGGGTGGGTTCTTCTTCGAGGGTGGTCTGAAGCTCGATGCCAAGCTGTTCGAGCACAAGAAACTGTCTGCCGACCAGGTGCGCCAGGTCATGCAGCTGATCTTGTGGAAACTCGAAAGCCTGCGTCAGTGGGAGAAAGAGCGCATCACCGGTTGTATCCAGGCGGTGGTCGAGGCGCTGGAATTGAAGCTGCGCGATGCCATGCCGCTGATGTTCGCCGCCATTACCGGCCAGGCCAGTTCGGTGTCGGTGCTCGATGCCATGGAAATCCTGGGCCCGGACCTGACCCGCTACCGTCTGCGCCAGGCGCTGGAGCTGCTTGGCGGCGTATCGAAGAAAGAAAACAAGGAATGGGAAAAGCTGCTGGCGACCATCGCCTGAGGGCTTCCTTGTCCCTTGCAGGAGTGGTCCTGGCCTGCTTCTGCAAGGGAGATGTTTTCATGACGGTCGGGGCAGGGCGGTAAGTGGTTGTTATCTGTGAAAAAAACTTTGAAGTTTTTCATGAATTCGTTTGACAGCCCTGCAATCCGATCTTAATATGCGCCCCGTCCACAGCGATGAACGAAATGAAACATCAGCACCCAGCCGATGCTTCTGTTCAAAGCGACATCGTGGGGCTATAGCTCAGCTGGGAGAGCGCCTGCATGGCATGCAGGAGGTCAGCGGTTCGATCCCGCTTAGCTCCACCAATTTCCGCTTCCGGGCCAAGGCCTTGAAGCAAGACCAGGTCCAGCAACCGGGTCTTGAAGGTAAGAAGGTTCGTCCCCTTCGTCTAGTGGCCTAGGACACCGCCCTTTCACGGCGGTAACAGGGGTTCGAGTCCCCTAGGGGACGCCAGTTTTGCACAAGCGATGTTTCAAGATGTCGCTGGGCCGAGAGGCTAGAAATCCGGGGCTATAGCTCAGCTGGGAGAGCGCCTGCATGGCATGCAGGAGGTCAGCGGTTCGATCCCGCTTAGCTCCACCAATTTGCCGCGGTTCGTGAATGCGAGCCGGCACGAAGGTTACGTCCCCTTCGTCTAGTGGCCTAGGACACCGCCCTTTCACGGCGGTAACAGGGGTTCGAGTCCCCTAGGGGACGCCACTTTTCCTGCGTTTTGCAGGGCTTGAAAGGCTCATTCGAATGTTGGATGAGCTTTTTGTTTTATACCGGGGCTATAGCTCAGCTGGGAGAGCGCCTGCATGGCATGCAGGAGGTCAGCGGTTCGATCCCGCTTAGCTCCACCAATCGCCAGGGTTTTGTGAATACGAACCCCGCACGAAGGTTACGTCCCCTTCGTCTAGTGGCCTAGGACACCGCCCTTTCACGGCGGTAACAGGGGTTCGAGTCCCCTAGGGGACGCCACTTTTCCCCGCGTTTTGCGGGACTTAAAAGGCTCATTCGCTTATTGAATGGGCCTTTTGTTTTTCTGCCCTTCCGTTTTTGTTCATCAGCGACCAGCGGTTGCGATTTTTGCTTGCATAAAAATATTACGAGCATAATATTATGCTCATCATATTCAGGTGCGGCCCCATGAACGACAAGAAGACCAAGACCCGCGAACGCATCCTCGAGGCGGCTCGTGACGCGCTGATCGAACAGGGGCCGGTTGACCCCAGCGTAGGCCAGGTAATGGCCGCCGCCGGGCTGACGGTGGGCGGTTTCTATGCGCACTTCGACAGCAAGGAAGAACTGATGCTGGAGGCGTTTCGCCAGTTGCTCGCTGAACGCCGAGCCAGGTTGGCCGCAATCGACTCGAGCCTCGACGGGGAAGAGCGCCGAGCCCTGGTAGCGGCGTTCTACCTTTCGCGTAAGCATCGGGATCGCGATGTCCAGGAGCATGCCTGTCCGATCCCTAATGCCTTGAACGAGATTCAGCGCCTGCCAGAGGTGTTTCGCCAAGTATTGGCCGAGCACATCGAGCTGATGACCGCGCAAATGGTCGATCGCCCAGAGGACATCGACAAGGCCTTCGCCGACCTTGCCCTGATGATCGGTGGGCTGGCGCTTGCGCGTGCCCTCGGCGACTGCGAGTTGTCCGATCGAGTCCTGCGTGCCGCCAAGTCGGCGGTTATCTGAACAACCTGAACCCTGGAGCAAGGCGATGACTACCCTGAGCTGGATTCGTAGCGTCAATGGCACCCTTGGCCACCTGGCCCCTGAGCACGTCGCCGGCCGCATGCGCCGGGCTTTCATGACGCCACGCAATTTGCCGCCCAAACCTTGGGAACTGCCCTTGCTGGCCAAGGCCGAGCGCATCACCTTGCGCTTCGGGTTGTCTGCCCTGCGCTGGGGTCAGGGGCCAACGATATTGCTGATGCACGGGTGGGAAGGGCGGCCAACGCAGTTTGCCGCCTTGATCGAAACGCTGGTGCAAGCCGGGCACACCGTGGTGTCCCTGGAAGGACCAGCACACGGGCGATCCCCTGGGCATCAGGCGCATGTGGCGCTGTTTGCGCGTGCCCTGTTGGAAGCGGCAGCTGAACTGCCGCCGTTGCGTGCAGTGATCGGGCACTCCATGGGTGGCGCCAGTATGATGCTGGCATTGCAGTGGGGCCTGCGTGCAGAGGCGGCGGTAAGTATTGCCGCTCCGGCGCAACTGCTGGGCGTGTTGCGCGGCTTTGCCCGGCGCCTGGGCATGCCGGCACGGGCGCGTGCGGCGTTCATTCGCCAGGTCGAGCGCGATGTCGGGGTGCAGGTGGCGCGGCTGGATGTCAGCGGGTATCAGTTGGAACTGCCGGGCCTGGTGGTGCATGCTGCCGACGACAACGTGGTGCCTGCCAGCGAAGCGCAGTTGATCCACAAGGCCTGGTTCGACAGCCGCCTGTTGCAGCTACAGGAGGGCGGCCACCAGCGAGTGCTGGCAGACCCGCGGCTGGGTCAGGCGGTACTTGAGCTGTTGCAGCGCGCGGCACAACCGGCACGGCAAAGCGCCTGAGCATCCGTTACACTCTGCCCGTCCAAAGAAAACGGGGAGCGGGCATGAGCTGGGACCTGGCAGCGCCATTCATCATCGACCTTCGCGTCGGCATCGAAGACATCGACGGCCTCGGCCATGCCAACAACGCGGTCTACGTGACCTGGCTGGAGCGCTGTGCCTGGCGTCACTCGCAACGCCTGGGCCTGGACCTGGCCGAGTACCGGCGCCTGGACCGGGCAATGGCCGTCGTACGCCACGAAATCGACTACCTGGCCGCCGCCTATGAAGACGATGAGTTGCAGCTGGCCACCTGGATCATCGACTGGGACTTGCGCCTACGCATGACGCGACGTTTCCAGCTCAAGCGCCCACGCGATGGCGTCACCTTGCTTCGTGCGCAGACCACATTCGCCTGCATCGAGTTGTCCAGCGGCAAGCCCAAGCGCATGCCTGCCGAATTCCTCGAAGGCTATGGCCCGGCGCTGATCGGTACCTGAGCACGCCGGTTTTCTTGCTAGACTGCCGCCTTTTTCCGCCGAGAGCCTTCCATGCAAATTGCCCTGGCCCCTATGGAGGGGCTGGTCGACAACATCCTTCGCGACGTCCTGACCCGGGTGGGTGGCATCGATTGGTGCGTCACCGAGTTCATTCGCGTCTGCGATCGCCTGCTGCCACCGGCGCAGTTCGACAAGCTGGCGCCCGAGCTGCGCCAGGGCGCGCGTACTGCCGCGGGTGTGCCCATGCGCGTGCAGTTGCTGGGCTCTGACCCGGTGTGCCTGGCGGAAAACGCGGTGCTGGCCTGCGAACTCGGCGCGCCGGTCATCGACCTGAACTTTGGTTGCCCAGCCAAGACGGTCAACAAGTCGCGCGGTGGTGCGGTGCTGCTCAAGGAGCCCGAACTGCTGCATGCGATCGTGCGCGAAGTGCGTCGCGCGGTGCCGGTGCAAATTCCGGTCACCGCCAAGATGCGCCTGGGCTTCGACAGTCCGGACGGCGCCTTGGAGTGTGCTACCGCCTTGGCCGAGGCGGGTGCCGAACACTTGGTGGTGCACGCGCGCACCAAGGTGGATGGTTACAAGCCTCCGGCCCATTGGGAGTGGGTGGCGCGGGTGCAGGACGTGGTGCAGGTGCCGGTCTTCGCCAACGGCGAGATCTGGACCGTGGACGACTGGCGGCGCTGTCGTGAAGTGAGCGGTGCGCAAGACATCATGCTGGGGCGCGGGCTGGTGTCGCGGCCGGACCTGGCCCTGCAGATCGCTGCCGCGCGCGAAGGGCGCGACTACCAGCCGATGAGCTGGGAACAGTTGCTGCCTTTGTTACGCGAATTCTGGCGCCAGGCCCAGGCAAAATTGTCGCCGCGCTACGCCCCAGGGCGAATGAAGCAGTGGCTGGCGATGCTCACCCGCAGCTACCCCGAGGCCGTGGTGTTGTTCGCCGAGCTGCGCCGGGTGGACGATTGCCAGCGCATCAGTGAATTGCTGGGTGTACTGGAGCAACCTGAGGCCCAGGTTGCCTGACTGCGCGATGGGGGCGTAGGCAACGGCGCGCATCGACAAAAATTTTCCGCTGTCCCCTTGAAAGCGCATTTCCCAACCTTATCTCTTGAGTACGCGATGCCGAAGTCGGGTCGCGTAATGACCTACTTGCTGATTCTCAGGAGTTAATGACCATGACTACCGCTTTCTCTCTCGCACCACTGTTCCGCCATTCCGTAGGCTTCGACCGTTTCAACGATCTGTTCGAGTCTGCGGCCCGTAACGAGGCTGGTAGCAGCTACCCGCCCTACAACGTGGAAAAGCATGGCGAAGACCAATATCGCATCGTCGTTGCCGCAGCCGGTTTCCAGGAGCAGGACCTTGACCTTCAAGTGGAAAAGGGCGTCCTGACGGTCACCGGTGGCAAGCGCGAAAACAGTGCCGAAGGCAGCGTCACCTTCCTGCACCAAGGCATTGCCCAGCGCGCTTTCAAGCTGTCGTTCCGCCTGGCCGACCACATCGAGGTCAAGGGCGCCGGGCTGGCCAACGGCCTGCTGAGCATCGACCTGCTGCGGGTCGTGCCGGAAGAGGCCAAGGCCAAGCGCATTCCGATCAACGGTGAAAAACCAGCGTTGAACTAAGCTTGGCGGCATAAAAAAGGGCACCTTCGGGTGCCCTTTTTGCGTTTCAGTAATCCGCCGGCGTTTCCAGCAACATCTGCCGGAACTCCGGCAACGGCAGGGGGCGACTGTGCAGGTAGCCCTGGTACAGGTGACAGCCCAGGCGCTCCAGAAACTCCAGCTGCTCGGTCAGCTCCACACCCTCGGCGATCACCGCCAGCTCGAGGCTGCGGGCCATGGCGACGATAGCGCGGACGATTTCGGCGTCGTTGGAGTCGACCGGGGCGTCGCGCACGAAGGTCTGGTCGATCTTCAGCGCATCCACCGGCAAGCGCTTGAGGTAGGTGAGCGACGAATAGCCGGTGCCAAAATCGTCCATGGCAAAGCTCACGCCGTAGCGTTTGAGCTCGCGCATCTTGCTGATGGTGTCCTCCAGGTTCTGGATGACGATACCCTCGGTGATCTCCAGCTTCAGCATGTGGCGCGGCAGGCGGTAGTCGTCGAGGCTGCGCAGCACCCGTTCGACGAAGTCGTTCTGTCGGAACTGGCGCGGGCTGATGTTCACGCACAGGCTGAAGTCGTTGGGGTCGATCAATCCGTCCTCTAGCATGCGAGCGCAGGCATCGCAGGCTTCATCGAGTATCCAGCTGCCCACTTCGAGGATCAGGCCGCTTTCCTCCAGTACCTGAATGAACTGCGCGGGCGGCTGTTGGCCCAGCTGCGGGTGGTGCCAGCGCAGCAGCACCTCGGCACCGACGATGCGGTTGTCGCGGGCGTCGACCTGGGGCTGGAAGTGCAGGGCCAGCTCGCCACGGGCCAGGGCCAGGCGCAGGTCGTTTTCCATGCGCAGGCGTTCGCTGGCAGCCTTTTGCATGGTGGTGTGGAACAGTTGCGTGGTGTTGCGTCCAGAATCCTTGGCCCGGTACAGGGCGATGTCGGCGCGCTTGAGCAGGTCGGCCGGGGTGGCGCCGTGGTCGGGGATCAACGCCACGCCAATGCTCGGGGTCACCTGCAGGCGCTGGCCGTCCAGCGACATCGGCTCGGCAAGCAGCTCGCGCAGGGTGTCGGCCAGCTCGCGAACCTTGGCCTCGACCTCCTCACGGCTGCCTTCCAGGCCGCTTAGCAGCACCACGAACTCGTCGCCGCCCAGGCGTGCCACGGTGTCTTCCAGACGCACGCTGGCTTCCAGGCGCGCGGTGATGATCTTCAGCACGGTGTCGCCGACCGGGTGGCCGAGCGAGTCGTTGATGTGCTTGAAGTGGTCCAGATCGAGGAACAGCAGGGCACCGCGCAATTTGTGACGCTTGAGCAGGGCGATCTGCTGGCTCAGGCGGTCCATCAGCAGGGCGCGGTTGGGCAGGTTGGTCAGGGGGTCGTGGTAGGCCAGGTGGCGGATCTGCGCTTGGGCATTCTTCAGCAGGCTGACGTCGCGTGCGGTCAACAGCAGGCAATCGGTCTCGTTGAGGCTGATCGGCTCTACCGACACCTCCACGGTAAGGATGTCGCCCCGCTTGTTACGCCCGAGCATTTCCCGATGATGTACCCTGCCGCGCTCCCTGAGCTCGGTGAGCAGGGCGCTGCGTTGCTTTTCGTCGGCCCAGATACCGATCTCGAGGACCGTGCGCCCGAGCACCTCGCCGGCGGTATAGCCGGTCAGGCGCGAGAAGCCATCGTTGACCTCCAGGTAGCGACCGCTATCGCGTTCGGTGATGGTGATGGCGTCGGGGCTCGAGTGAAACGCCTTGGCGAACTTCTCCTCGCTGGCCTTGAGCGCTGCTTCGGCGCGTTGCTGCTGAGTGATATCGCGCAGGGTGGTGACACTGCAGGGCTGGTTGTCCACGCTGATAAGACGACTGGAAATCACGCAGGTCAGGGGGGTGCCGTTGCGATGGTTGACCCCTACCGCCACATTGCTCAGGGCCTGCTCGCGAATCACCCGTTCGATGCGCAGCGCGCGTTCCGACGACTCGGCCCACAGCCCGAGCTGCTCGGCGGTGCGGCCAATCACCTGGTCGGCGCTCCAGCCGAAGGTCTGGGTGAACGCCGGGTTCACCTCGATGAACTGGCCGTTATCCTGACGGGTGACACAGATCGGATCGGGGCTGACCTGGAACAGGCTCGCGAACTTCTCTTCCGAAGCGCTCAGGCGTTGTTCGCGCTCGACCTGGTCGGTGATGTCCAGCAGGGTACCGGCCATGCGTAGCGGGTTGCCCTGGTCGTCGCGGTAGAGTCGTGCCCGGCTTTCGATAAAGCGCGAGGTGCCGTTGTCCAGTTGGATGCGGTAGGTGATCTGGTAGTTGCCCGCCGGGCCTTCACGCAGGCTGCGGTAGGCCTGACGCATGGCGCTGCGCTCCTGTTCCGGCACACCCTCGAAGAACGCCTCGAAGGACTCGTGGAAGGGTGCAGGGTCCAGGCCATGCAACTGCGCCGCGCGGGCCGAGCCATAGAGCATGCCGCTGGGAATGTGCCAGTCCCAGGTGCCCAACTGCGCCGAGTCCAGGGCCAGGTCCAGGCGCTCCTGGCTGTCCTTGAGGGCCTGCTCGGCGCGCTTGCGTTCGGTGGTGTCGACAAAGGTGCTGATCAGGTAGGTGATGCCTTCGAGTTCGATGCCCTGAGTGCACAGGATGCCGTCGTGCACCTTGCCGTTGCTGGCGCGGAACTGCACCTCCATGATGAGCGGGCCGCTGCTTGCGGTGGTGGTGGCTTCCAGCACCTGGCGGCGTTGCTCGGGGTGAACCCACAGCCCCAGCTCCATGCTGGTCTTGCCCACCACATGGGTGCCAGGCCAGCCGAACATGTCCTCGAAGTGCTGGTTGACCTCGAAAATCAGGCCGTCGTTACGACGGGACAGCAAAATGGCGTTGGGGCTCAGGTGGAAGAGGGTGGCAAAGCGCTTTTCCGAATTGACCAACGCCGTTTCGCGTTCGCGCTGGCGGGTAATTTCACGGATCACCCCGATCATCTGCGGCCGGCCGTGGGGATCGTGGGTCAGGCTGCCGTTGATTTCCAGCCAGTGCAGGCTGCCGTCTGGCCAGCGAATGCGGTGGCGCATCGCCTGCTCCACCGGCTCGCCACTGACCACGGCCTGGAACGCCTGGCGCGTGCGTGCGCGGTCTTCCTCGGGCAGCAGGTCGAGGTAGTCGACATCGGCGGGCAAAGGACGCAGCGGATCGAAGCCGAACAGCGCCTGGGTGCCCCGTGACCAACTGACCCGGCCGGTCTCGATGTCCCACAGCCAGGCCCCCAGGCGTGCTGCATTGAGCGCAGCCAGCAACTGCGGGGCATTTTGCCAGGCCTGCTCCGACTCCTGTGGATCGACCGCAGGGATGCGCGGCAGGCGCGGAAAGCGGTTTGCTGATTTGGGCATCGGTACCAGACCTTTGGCGGATGACGCGTCCTTGGAAGTGATATGCCGTGCTGACGACCGGTCAGGCGGACCCCGCGTGGCTGTCGAGCAATGCCATGAAGGCCCTTGCCGCGTTCGATAGCGTTCGTTCCGTATGCAAAATGTAGCCTAGCTGGCGCGACAGCTGTATGCCGGGTAAAGCGATGGGTGAAACCTGTTCATCGAGCATAGTACGTGGCAGCACGCTCCACGCCAGGCCGATGGAGACCATCATCTTGATGGTCTCCAGGTAGTTGGTGCTCATGGCGATGTTCGGCGTCAGCCCCTGGCTCTCGAACAGGCGTTGCACGATGTGATGGGTAAAGGTGTTGCCGCCGGGGAACACCGCTGGGTGCCGGGCCACGTCGGCCAGGTTGACGTTGTCGTTGTTGGCCAGCGGGTGCTCCGGCGCGGCCACGAAATCCAGCGCGTCGTCCCATACCGGGATGGCCCGCACCAGGTGATGGGGCTCCGGAGCCAGGGTGATTACCGCAATTTCCGCTCGGCCGTGGAGAATTTCATCGTAGGCCGCTTCCGAATCAAGGAACTGAATATCCAGCGCCACGGCAGGGTATTGGCGGGTGAACGCCCGGAGTAGCGGGGGCAGGCGATGGAGGCCGATATGGTGGCTGGTGGCTAGGGTCAAGCGACCGGTCACTTCCCCTGTCAAATTGGTCAGTGCGCGTCGGGTATCCTCTAACACGTTGAGAATCTGGTAGGCGCGTGGCAAGAGCGCGCGACCGGCCTCGGTCAACGTCACCTCGCGGCCCAGGCGGTCGAACAGACGTACCTCCAGTTGTTGCTCCAGCCCGGCAATACGTTTGCTGATGGCCGGCTGGGTCAGGTGCAGTCGCTCGCCCGCGCCAGAAAAGCTGCCGATTTCGGCAATGGCGATGAAAGCGCTGAGGTTGGCCAGGTCCATGACGATGAATTCCTATTGGTTATCCAAAGCATAAAAATTATGAATTTGAGTTATTCAATCTAACCCCCTAGCATCGCCCGTACAAGCCAAGGGGTTATTGGCATAGAAAGACGCTGATGAGGAACAGTCTGATGGCTGGCAAAACGCTCTACGACAAACTCTGGGATGCCCATGAGGTCAAGCGCCGCGATGACGGCTCTTCCTTGATCTACATCGACCGTCACATCATTCACGAAGTGACCTCGCCACAGGCCTTCGAAGGCCTGCGCCTGGCCAACCGCAAGCCATGGCGCATCGATACCAACATCGCCACGCCCGACCACAACGTGCCGACCACGCCAGAGCGCAAGGGCGGTATCGAGGCCATTGCCGACCAGGTTTCGCGCCTGCAAGTGCAGACCCTTGACGAAAACTGTGACGAATACGGCATCGTCGAATTCAAGATGAACGACGAGCGCCAGGGCATCGTCCACGTCATCAGCCCCGAGCAGGGCGCGACCTTGCCGGGCATGACCGTGGTCTGCGGCGACTCGCACACCTCCACCCACGGCGCCTTCGGTGCCCTGGCCCACGGCATCGGTACCTCGGAGGTGGAGCATGTGCTCGCCACCCAGTGCCTGGTCGCCAAGAAAATGAAGAACATGCTGGTGCGCGTGGAAGGCCGTTTGCCTGCCGGCGTCACTGCCAAGGACATCGTCCTGGCCGTGATCGGCAAGATCGGCACCGCCGGTGGCAACGGCCATGCCATGGAATTCGCTGGCAGCGCCATCCGCGACCTGTCCATGGAAGGCCGCATGACCATCTGCAACATGTCGATCGAAGCCGGTGCCCGGGTTGGCCTTGTGGCGGTGGACGCCACCACCATCGCCTATGTCGAAGGCCGTCCCTACGCACCCAAGGGCGCGAACTGGCCGCTGGCGGTCGAGGCCTGGCAGGGCTTGGTCTCTGACGATGATGCAGTGTTCGATACCGTGGTCGAGCTGGACGCTGCGCAGATCAAGCCGCAGGTCAGCTGGGGCACCTCGCCGGAGATGGTCCTGGCCGTAGACCAGCGTGTGCCGGACCCGGCCGCCGAGGCCGACCTCATCAAGCGTGGCTCGATCGAGCGCGCGCTCAAGTACATGGGGCTGAGCGCCAACCAGGCGATCACCGATATCAAGCTGGACCGTGTGTTCATCGGCTCGTGCACCAACTCGCGCATCGAAGACCTGCGCGCCGCCGCCGAGATCGCCAAGGGCCGCAAGGTCGCGGCGAACGTCAAGCAGGCGCTGGTGGTGCCGGGTTCCGGCCTGGTCAAGGCCCAGGCCGAACGCGAAGGGCTGGACAAGATCTTCCTCGAAGCGGGTTTCGAATGGCGTGAGCCGGGCTGCTCCATGTGCCTGGCGATGAACCCGGATCGCCTGGAAAGCGGCGAACACTGCGCCTCCACGTCCAACCGCAACTTCGAAGGGCGTCAGGGTGCCGGTGGGCGTACCCACCTGGTCAGCCCGGCCATGGCCGCCGCCGCCGCGGTCACCGGCCACTTCATCGATGTCCGCGAGTTGATCCAAGGGAGCGCAGCATGAAAGCCTTTACCCAGCACACCGGCCTGGTTGCGCCATTGGACCGCGCCAACGTCGATACCGACCAGATCATCCCCAAGCAATTCCTCAAGTCGATCAAGCGCACCGGCTTTGGCCCGAACCTGTTCGACGAGTGGCGCTACCTGGATGTCGGCCAGCCTTACCAGGACAACAGCAAGCGTCCGCTGAACCAGGAATTCGTGCTCAACCACGCACGTTACCAAGGTGCCAGCGTGTTGTTGGCGCGTGAGAACTTCGGCTGTGGTTCCAGCCGTGAGCACGCCCCGTGGGCGCTGGATGAATACGGTTTCCGGAGTGTCATCGCGCCGAGCTTTGCCGATATCTTCTTCAACAACAGCTTCAAGAACGGCTTGCTGCCGATCATCCTCAGCGACGAAGAAGTCGATGAGCTGTTCAAGCAGGTCGAGGCCAACCCGGGCTATCAGTTGACCATCGACCTGCAGGCGCAGGCCGTGACCCGTCCGGATGGCAAGGTGCTGCACTTCGAGATCGATGCCTTCCGCAAGCACTGCCTGCTCAATGGCCTGGACGATATCGGCCTGACCCTGCAGGACAGCGATGCGATCAAGGCCTTCGAGGGCTCGCACCGTGCCAGCCAGCCATGGTTGTTCCGCGACGCGTGATGCGTCGCGCTTTGCCGGGCATCGTCGCGTGATTGTGAGCTACGATGCCCGGCTGGTTTTTCCGGCGTGCCAGGGCGCGCCGCATGAGTGGATACGAGGAAAGCATGAGCAAGCAGATTCTGATTCTCCCAGGTGATGGCATCGGCCCGGAAATCATGGCCGAGGCGGTCAAGGTGCTGGAGCTGGCCAACGACAAGTTCCAGCTTGGTTTCGCCCTGGAGCACGACGTGATCGGCGGCGCGGCCATCGACAAGCATGGCGTGCCGCTGGCCGACGAAACCCTGGAGCGTGCACGCAAGGCCGATGCCGTGCTGCTGGGCGCTGTCGGTGGGCCGAAATGGGACAGGATCGAGCGTGACATCCGCCCGGAGCGTGGCCTGCTGAAGATCCGCTCGCAACTGGGCCTGTTCGCCAACCTGCGCCCGGCCATCCTCTACCCGCAACTGGCCGGTGCCTCGTCGCTCAAGCCCGAGATCGTCTCCGGCCTGGATATCCTCATCGTTCGCGAGCTGACCGGCGGTATCTATTTCGGCGCGCCGCGCGGCCAGCGTGAGCTCGAGGGTGGCGAACGCCAGGCCTACGACACCCTGCCGTACAGTGAAAGCGAAGTGCGCCGCATCGCCCGTGTCGGCTTCGACATGGCCCGTGTGCGCGGCAAGAAACTGTGCTCGGTGGACAAGGCCAACGTCCTGGCTTCGAGTCAGCTGTGGCGCGAAGTGGTCGAGGAAGTCGCCAAGGACTACCCGGACGTCGAACTCAGCCACATGTACGTCGACAACGCCGCCATGCAACTGGTACGTGCGCCCAAGCAGTTCGACGTGGTCGTCACCGACAACATGTTCGGCGACATCCTGTCGGATGAAGCTTCCATGCTGACCGGTTCCATCGGCATGCTCCCCTCGGCCTCGCTCGATGCCGACAACAAGGGCATGTACGAGCCTTGCCATGGCTCGGCGCCAGACATCGCCGGGCAGGGCGTGGCCAACCCACTGGCGACCATCCTCTCGGTGTCGATGATGTTGCGCTACAGCTTCAACCAGCATGCCGCTGCCGATGCCATCGAGAAAGCCGTCAGCCTGGTGCTGGACCAGGGCCTGCGCACCGGTGACATCTGGTCGGCTGGCTGCAACAAGGTCGGTACGCAGGAAATGGGCGACGCAGTAGTCGCAGCGCTGCGGAATCTGTAATCTCTCTGGCCCGCCATCGCTTTCCTGCGGTGGCGGCCCACTTTTTAGCAAAGGTGTAGTTGCGATGAAACGTGTAGGTCTGATCGGTTGGCGCGGCATGGTCGGTTCCGTGCTCATGCAGCGGATGCTGGAAGAGCAGGATTTCGACCTTATCGAGCCGGTGTTCTTCACCACCTCCAATGTCGGTGGCCAAGGCCCGAGCGTGGGCAAGGATATTGCTCCGCTCAAGGACGCTTATTCGATCGAAGAGCTCAAGACCCTCGACGTGATCCTGACCTGCCAGGGCGGCGACTACACCAACGAGGTCTTCCCCAAGCTGCGCGAAGCCGGCTGGCAAGGCTACTGGATCGATGCCGCCTCGTCCCTGCGCATGCAGGATGACGCGGTCATCATCCTCGACCCGGTCAACCGCAAGGTCATCGACCAGCAGCTGGACGCCGGTACCAAGAACTACATCGGTGGCAACTGCACCGTCAGCCTGATGCTGATGGGCCTGGGCGGCCTGTTCGAGGCTGGCCTGGTCGAGTGGATGAGCGCCATGACCTACCAGGCGGCGTCCGGCGCCGGCGCGCAGAACATGCGCGAGCTGATCAAGCAGATGGGTGGCATCAATGCCGCCGTGGCCGACGAGCTGGCCAACCCGGCCAGCGCCATCCTTGACATCGATCGCAAGGTCGCCGAGGCCATGCGTGGCGAAGCGTTTCCCACCGAGAACTTCGGCGTACCGCTGGCTGGCAGCCTGATCCCGTGGATCGACAAGGAACTGCCGAACGGTCAGAGCCGCGAGGAATGGAAGGCCCAGGCCGAGACCAACAAGATCCTCGGCCGTTTCAAGAGCCCGATTCCTGTCGATGGTATCTGCGTGCGCATCGGCGCCATGCGCTGCCACAGCCAGGCGCTGACCATCAAGTTGAACAAGGATGTGCCGATTGCCGACATCGAAGGCATGATCAGCCAGCACAACCCGTGGGTGAAGCTGGTACCTAACCAGCGCGAAATCAGCATGCAGGAGCTGAGCCCGACCAAGGTTACCGGCACCCTGAACATCCCGGTTGGCCGACTGCGCAAGCTGAACATGGGCTCGCAGTACCTGGGCGCGTTCACCGTCGGCGATCAGCTGCTGTGGGGCGCTGCCGAGCCGCTGCGCCGCATGCTGCGGATCCTGCTGGAGCGTTGATCGCCCCGCAATGCCTCCTGAACCCGCGCCTTCAACGGCGCGGGTTTTTTGTTTGTCTCGGCCCACAATCGAAGTAAAGTGCCGCTCCCGCCGTTCCAGCAGAGGATTCTTGCCATGACCCAAACCCTAGACATCGCCGTCGTTGGCGCCACCGGTAGCGTCGGTGAAACCCTCGTGCAGGTGCTCGAAGAGCTGGCGTTCCCGGTGGCGACCTTGCACTTGCTGGCCAGCATGGAGTCGGCCGGTAGCAGCGTGATGTTCGCGGGCAAGAAGCTCCGCGTGCGCGAGGTCGACAGCTTTGACTTCGCCCAGGTCAAACTGGCTTTCTTCGCAGCAGGGCCGGCTGTCAGCCGGAGTTTCGCGACCCAGGCGCAGCAGGCTGGTTGCACGGTGATCGATCTGTCCGGCGGTCTCGACCAGGCGGTCGCGTTGGTTCCCGAAGCCAACCCCGAGCAGGTCGCCAACCTGACCTGGCCGGCGTTGGTCGCCAGCCCCAGCAGCGCGGCGATCGCCTTGGCCGTTGCGTTGGCCCCGCTCAAGGGGCTTCTGGACATCGAGCGAGTGCAGGTGATGGCGGCGCTGGCGGTATCTGCCCAAGGGCGTGAGGCGGTCAACGAACTGGCCCGTCAGACCGCCGAGTTGCTCAATGCGCGGCCGCTTGAGCCGCGATTTTTCGACCGGCAGGTAGCGTTCAACCTGCTGGCACAGGTTGGCGCCAGCGACGAGCAAGGCCACGGACAGTTGGAGCGACGCCTGGTCGGCGAGCTGCGCGCGTTGCTGGGCCTGCCGGCATTGAAGATTTCCGTGAGCTGCGTTCAAGTCCCGGTGTTTTTCGGCGATAGCTTCAGTGTGGCGGTGCAGAGCCGTTACCCGGTCGACCTGGATGCCGTCAACCAGGCCCTGGAAGCGGCCGAAAGCATCGAACTGGTCGAGCGTGACGATTATCCGACGCCAGTAGGCGACGCAGTCGGGCAAGACGTGGTCTATGTTGGTCGTGTGCGCCATGGCATTGATGAAGAGCAGCAGCTCAACCTCTGGCTGACCACCGATAACCTGCGCAAGGGGGCGGCACTCAACGCCGTGCAGGTGGCGCAATTGTTGATAAAACACATGGCGTAAAAGATACTGGCCAGCAATTTTGTCCTACACCGTCGGCTGGTTTTGGGGACGATTCAAAATATAGGGAAGGGCTTCATGCTTCGAATTCGCAAACTGGTTCTGGCCATCGCGGCAGCTTCGGCGCTGTCGTCCGGCATGGCGAATGCGTTGGGGTTGGGAGAGCTGACCCTCAAGTCAGCCCAGAACCAGCCGCTGGATGCCGAGATCGAATTGCTCGACGTGCGTGACCTCACCGCCGCCGAGCTGGCGCCGGGCCTGGCGCCGCCCGAGGAATTCGCCAAGGCGAACGTGCCCCTGCCGACCTACCTGGAAGACCTCACCTTCACCCCGGTGATAAACCCCAACGGGCGCAGCGTGTTGCGTGTTACCTCCAGCAAGCCGCTGCCGGAGCCGGTGGTCAAGTTCCTGGTCCAGGTGATGTGGCCCCAGGGCCGTCTGCTGCGCGACTACGATGTGGCGCTGGACCGTCCCCAGGCCGCGCCCGGCCAATCGTCCCCTGCTGCAATCAACCCTGCGGTCAGCGCTGGCAGCTACACCACCAAACGGCGCGACACCTTGTGGCAGATCGCCGCGCGCAACAGCCACGGTGGCTCGGTGCAGCAGACCATGCTGGCGATCCAGGCGCTCAACCCGGATGCCTTCATTGGCAACAACATCAACCAGTTGAAGGTCGGCCAGGTACTGCGCCTGCCTGACCAGCAGCAGATCCAGAGCATTCCCCAGGGCGAGGCGGTTCGCGAAGTGGCCGAACAGTATGCGGCCTGGCGTGAAGGGCGACGCTTGGGGCCGCGTGCGCGGCAGTTGGACGCCACCCGGCGTGGAGCCGCCGATGCGGCGCCGTCGCGTATCGCCCAGGGCGACAACCTGCGCCTGCTCAGCTCGGACGGGCAGGCCGGGGCGAACAACGCCAAGGCGCTCAGCGACAAACTTGCAGTGACCCAGGAGAGCCTGGACACCAGCCGTCGCGACAACGACGAGCTCAAGAGCCGCATGGTCGACCTGCAAAGCCAGCTGGACAAATTGCAGCGTCTGATCGAGCTGAAGAACGACCAACTGGCGCGCCTCGAGGCGCAAAACGCTGCTGGACAGCCGCCGCAAGCTGTGACCCTGCCTGGCGAGCCTGCGCCCGCGCAGCCAGCGGTCAACGCTCAATTGACCCCGGCGGCGCCAGTCGTAGCCCCGGCACCGGCAGCCGCCGATACCGCACCGCAACCCGAGCCCGTCAACGAGACCGCGCCTTCGCAAGGCAAAGGTGTTCTTGATCAACTGTCGAGCAATCCGCTGCTGCTGGGCATTCTGGCAGGCTCCGCATTCCTCGTGTTGTTGCTGTTGCTGCTGCTGTTGGCGCGCAAGCGCAAGGCCCAGCAGGAGGCGGAGAAGCACCTGCGCATGGCACGGGCCTTGTCCGAGGAAAGCGAGCGTGCGCCGGACCTCGACCTGCCGCCCGACAGCTTCGATGGCCTCGAAGTGTCCTCGCCCAGCGTCACCTTGTCGCCCGCCGTAGTGGCCGCTTCGGCTGCCGCTGCGAGCGCTGCGGAAAAACCTGCGGTACCCACGCCGATCCCCGCACCGGTGGCCGACCCCACGGCGAAACTGTTGGCCGAGGTCGACGAAAGCCTGGCCAAGGGTCGCCTGAACCATGCCGCCACGCTGCTGGAGCCGGCAGTGGCCGCGCAACCTGAGCGCAGTGACCTGCGTTTGAAGCTGATGGAAGTCTATGCACGCCAAGGCGACCGTGATGCTTTCGTCGGCGAGGAGCGTCAGTTGCCGGTATCGGCGCAGAACCAGGTCGATGGTCTCAAGCAGCGCTTCCCTGCCATGCTTGGGGTGGCGGCAGCGGGTGCTGGCGCGGCGGCCCTGGCGGCAGAGCTGGATGAGCAATATGTTCAGGAACTGCTGCAGGACCAGGCTGGCGCTGGCGAGCCGACGCCCGAGCCTGTGGGCACCGTCGAGCCTGAGGCTGTCGATGCGCCGGCCAGTGCTCAGGACGACCTGGACAGCGCGTTCGACCTTAGCCTGGGCGACGACCTGCCGGCAGACGATCATCTCGAACCGCCCATGCTCGATGCCGACGAAGTCGCTGCCCAGCCGCTCGATGCTGAATTCGAGCCCCTCGCCGATACCCCGGCCGCTAGCGACGCCGATGACGACTTCGAGACCCTGCTGGCCCAGGCGCAAGCCCAGGCTGAACCGCAGAGCCTGGACGACCTGGCCGAGTTCGACCTGGATGTCGGCGAACCCCAGGCCCCGGTCGGGTCCGAGGACGCGCCAGTGGATGTGATGGCAGAATTGGCGGCCTTTGACGAGGCCCCCGAGTTCGACCCGATTTCCGAACTGGAGCTGCCGGACGACTTCGACCTGTCCCTGTCGCTCGAGGATGAATCACCCGCGGCGAAAAACTTCGCGTCGGAACTGGATGACGTCAACGCCGAGCTGGACAAGCTCTCGCAAAACCTCGAGTCGCCGACGCCGGAGCCCACGTTCACTGCCGAGGACGCGGCCCTTGAGCCCGAGGCCCTGGACGACCTGGACTTCGACTTCTTCTCCGGTGCCGACGAGGTGGCCACCAAGCTCGACCTGGCTCGCGCCTACATCGACATGGGCGACAACCAAGGGGCGCGGGACATCCTCGACGAGGTCGTCAAGGACGGTGACAGCACCCAGCGCCAGGAGGCCGAGGACATGCTCTCGCGCCTGGTCTAGGCCCACTCGCTTGAACCCAACGGCAGCCCAGTGGCTGCCGTTGTCGTTATAATGCCGGGCATTTCGTTCCCGCCACAGGTTTCACGTACTTGGACATCAACGACATCGACACGGCCGAGTCGGCCGCCGAAGGCTATTCGCGCATCGCCCTGGGCGTTGAATACAAAGGTTCCCGCTACCGCGGGTGGCAGCGCCAGTCCAGCGGTGTGCCCAGCGTCCAACAGGCGCTGGAGCAGGCATTGTCGAAAGTGGCCGATTCGCCGGTGAGCGTGGTCTGCGCCGGGCGTACCGACGCGGGTGTGCACGGCTGTGGGCAGGTGGTGCATTTCGATACCAGCGCGGTACGCGATGAGCGCGCCTGGACCCTGGGCACCAATTTCAACCTCCCCCATGACATCAGCGTCGCCTGGGCCAAGCCCATGCCTGCGCACTTCCATGCACGTTTCAAGGCCACTGCGCGGCGCTACCGCTACGTTATCTACAACGACCCGATCCGCCCGGCACACCTGGCCGAGGAAGTAACCTGGAATCGCCGTCCGCTGGATGTCGAGCTGATGGCCGCTGCCGCGCGGTACCTGTTGGGCACTCACGATTTCAGTGCGTTTCGCGCCAGCCAGTGCCAGGCCAAGTCGCCCATCAAGCATATCCACCACCTGCGGGTCACCCGCCACGGTCGGATGATCGTGCTGGATGTACGCGCCACGGCGTTCCTGCACCACATGGTGCGCAACATCGCCGGGGTGCTGATGACCATCGGTGCCGGCGAGCGCCCGGTCGAATGGGCCCGCGAGGTGTTGGAGGGGCGCAACCGTCGCGAGGGGGGGGTGACCGCGCACCCCTTCGGCCTGTACTTGGTGCAGGTGGAGTACCCGGAGGAATTCGTGTTGCCCCAGCGTTACATTGGCCCACACTTTCTTACCGGCTTCGAGGCGTTGCTCGACTGACGGGTCAAACGTCATTTGCTACCATCGGGCCTTTCACCGATTACGCAAGGTTGCCTTTCCATGAGTAACGTTCGCACCAAGATCTGCGGAATTACCCGCCTGGAAGATGCACTCGCCGCCGTCGAGGCCGGAGCCGATGCAATCGGCTTCGTCTTCTACGCCAAGAGCCCGCGTGCGGTGGATGCGCGCCAGGCCCGTGCAATCATTGCCCAGCTGCCGCCATTCGTGACCACCGTCGGCCTGTTCGTCAACGTGTCTCGCTGCGAACTCAACGAGATCCTCGAAGTGGTTCAACTGGACCTGCTACAGTTCCACGGCGATGAAACCCCGGCTGACTGCGAGGGCTACCACCGCCCCTGGATCAAGGC
This sequence comes from Pseudomonas sp. LS_2, assembly GCF_042709235.1. Classification (NCBI taxonomy): domain Bacteria; kingdom Pseudomonadati; phylum Pseudomonadota; class Gammaproteobacteria; order Pseudomonadales; family Pseudomonadaceae; genus Pseudomonas; species Pseudomonas sp. LS_2. Next base: position 70,647 of record NZ_JAVAYC010000017.1, read on the forward strand.
GCTGCGGGTGCGCCCGGGCGACGACCTGGAAGCGGCCTGCCAGCAGTACGCCGGCGCTCAGGGCATTCTCCTCGACACTTTTGTGGCGGGTGTGCCGGGTGGCACAGGCGAGGCCTTCGACTGGTCGTTGGTGCCGGCGCGCCTGAGCAAGCCGATCATCCTCGCGGGCGGGCTGTCGGCCGCCAATGTCGCCCAGGCCATCGCCCAGGTGCGGCCTTACGCGGTAGACGTCAGTGGCGGTGTGGAGCAGGCCAAGGGCATCAAGGATGCGGCGAAGATCGAAGCCTTCATGCAGGCGGTGAAACAGGCTTGACGCGGATGTGACGGCTGGCGGCGCGCCATCGTCCATAGCTATCGCAGCCCATTGCTGCCAGGCCAGGCCCGAGGGGCCGGCCAGAATACGCGACGCCACGGGCGTCAGCGCAAGGATGAAGGTGTAGCGGTGCGCGGGCGGTCCCCGTGGCCGGTCCACCATCGGTTTACAGAAGAATTTGAGCTCAAGGGCTGGGGTGGTGCACGCAAGACGATGCCCGCCACCGGCCGATACGGGAGAAACAAGGCATGAGCAACTGGCTGGTAGACAAACTGATCCCTTCGATCATGCGTTCCGAGGTGAAGAAGAGTTCGGTGCCTGAGGGCCTGTGGCACAAGTGCCCGGCATGCGAGGCCGTGCTGTACCGTCCGGAGCTGGAGAAGACCCTGGACGTCTGCCCCAAATGCAACCACCACATGCGCATCGGCGCACGTGCGCGCATCGACATCTTTCTGGACGCCGAAGGCCGTGCCGAGCTGGGCGCCGACCTGGAGCCGGTCGACCGCCTGAAATTCCGTGATGGCAAGAAATACAAGGACCGCCTGACCGCTGCGCAGAAGCAGACCGGCGAGAAAGACGCCCTGGTTTCCATGAGCGGTACCCTGATGGGCATGCCGATCGTGGTCAGCGCCTTCGAGTTTTCATTCATGGGCGGCTCGATGGGGGCCGTCGTCGGCGAGCGTTTCGTACGTGCCGCCAACTACGCCCTGGAAAACCGCTGCCCGATGGTCTGCTTCTCGGCTTCCGGTGGCGCGCGCATGCAGGAAGCCCTGATCTCCCTGATGCAGATGGCCAAGACGTCCGCTGTGCTAGCGCGCCTGCGCGAAGAAGGCATCCCGTTCATCTCCGTGCTCACCGACCCGGTCTACGGCGGTGTTTCCGCGAGCCTGGCCATGCTGGGTGACGTCATCGTCGGCGAGCCCAAGGCGCTGATCGGTTTCGCCGGTCCACGTGTGATCGAGCAGACCGTGCGCGAAAAGCTGCCGGAAGGCTTCCAACGCAGCGAATTCCTCCTCGAGCACGGCGCTATCGACCTCATCATCTCCCGCGAGCAACTGCGTCCGCGCCTGGCCCGCCTGCTGGCGCAAATGACCGGCCAGCCGACGCCAGAGCAAGCGCGAGAGGTCGCTGCGGTCGCGTGATGAGCCAGCGTAGCCTGGGCGAATGGCTCGCCTACCTCGAGCAGTTGCACCCTTCGGCGATCGACATGGGCCTGGAGCGCTCGCAGCAGGTGCTGGCTCGGCTCGGGCTCGGGCGCCTGGCGCCCCGTGTGGTAACGGTCACCGGTACCAATGGCAAGGGCTCCACTTGCGCCTTCGTGGCTGCGTTGCTGCGCGCCCAGGGGTTGAAGGTGGGCGTGTACAGCTCGCCGCACCTGCTGCGCTACAACGAGCGGGTGCTGATCGAGGGGACCGAGGCCAGCGACGAGCAGCTTTGCCAAGCCTTTGCCGCTGTCGAGGCGGCCCGTGGCGATATCTCCCTGACCTATTTCGAGATGGGCACCCTGGCGGCGTTCTGGCTGTTCCGCCAGTCGGCGCTGGATGCCGTGGTGCTCGAGGTCGGCCTGGGGGGGCGACTGGACGCGGTCAACCTGGTCGACGCCGACCTGTCGCTGGTCACCAGTATCGGTGTGGACCATGCCGACTACCTGGGCAACACCCGCGAGTCGGTCGCTTTCGAGAAGGCGGGTATCTTCCGCCAGGGCAAGCCGGCCCTGTGTGGCGACCTCGAGCCACCGCTGCCACTGCTGGACAAGGCAGTTGAGCTGGCGTGTCCATTGTTCCTGCGCGGGCGTGATTTCGACCTGGCAAGTACCGGTACCCACTGGCAATGGCGCGGTCGCAAGGCAGATGGTGCCAGCGTAGAGCTGTACGATCTGCCGTTGCTCGATCTGCCGATGGAAAACGCAGCCCTGGCGTTGCAGGCCTATCTGCTGATGGGCCTGCCATGGCAGGCAGCGAACATCGTCCAGGCACTGCTCGATACCCGCATCACCGGCCGCCTGGATCGCCGCACGCTGACCTGGCACGGCAAGTCGGTAGAACTGCTGCTGGATGTCGGGCACAACCCCCACGCTGCCCAATACCTGGCGCGACGCCTGGCGGCAAGGCCGCCGCTGGGGCGGCGCCTGGCGGTCTTCGGCCTGTTGGCCGACAAGGACCTGGAAGGCGTGGTCGCGCCGCTGCAAAGCCTGATAGCAAATTGGGCAGTGGCGCCGCTGCAGACGCCCCGCAGTCGCCCGGCTGCCGAGCTTGCTGAGGCCTTGACGAACCTCGGCGCTACGGTGAAGTCTTACGTCAGCGTCGAGGCCGCCCTGGAAGGGCAGTGCGCCGAGGCGATGGCGGGTGACCAGATCCTGCTGTTCGGTTCGTTTTTCTGCGTTGGCCAAGCCTTGGAATGGCTTGAGCGGCAGGCTCTCGAGGATGGAGTAGATGGCAGTGCTGGATAAAGGGATGAAGCAGCGTATGGTCGGGGCGCTGGTGCTGGTGGCACTGGCGGTGATCTTCCTGCCGATGTTGTTCACCCGCGAAGACGAGATGCGCCAGGTGCGTGTCGAGGCACCCGAGGCTCCAGCCATGCCGAGCCTGCCTGAAGTAGAGGTGGAGCCGGTGCAGGTGCCGGAGCCGCAGGTGTTGCCGGATCCATCCGAGCAACCAGCGGTGGTGGTCAACGAATCCACGGCACCGGTCACCACGCCGAGCCAGCCGATCGCGCCTGCGCCGTCTGCGCAGGCGCCGGCGGCCCCGCAGCAAGCGCCGGTTGCTAAGACCGAAAGCCACCCTGCGCCGGTAGCGGCACCGGCTGCCAGTGCGACGAAACCTGCCGCTGCCTCGAAGATCGATGCCAATGGGCTGCCGGTAAGCTGGTCGATACAGCTCGCCAGCCTGTCCAACCGGGCGGGTGCCGAAAGCCTGCAGAAAACCCTGCGCAGCCAGGGCTACAACGCCTATATCCGGACGTCCGATGGCCTGAACCGGGTGTTCGTCGGGCCGCTGATCGAACGTGCCGAGGCTGAGCGTCTGCGCGATGTGCTCGGTCGCCAGCAGAAGCTCAAGGGAATCGTGGTCAGGTTCCAGCCGGAGCGCAGTTGAGCGGCTGCTGTCACGCCTCCAACACGGTCCCGTTCGCGGGCTTTCTCGCGAATGGGACGCAACTCCCCTCCAAGGCGTATCCTGCCGACATTCCGCTTACCCCAAGCCTTGCGCTCTGTTAAAATGCGCCGCCTCAAACGTCTGCGGGCAGCATCGTGGCATTTACCTGGGTTGATTGGGCGATCATTGCGGTCATCGCCGTTTCCTCACTGATCAGTCTGAAGCGCGGCTTCGTCAAGGAAGCCTTGTCCTTGCTCATCTGGATCATCGCCGGCGCAGTTGCCTGGATGTTCGGTGGGTCGCTGTCGCAGTACCTGGAAGGCTACATACAGACACCTTCCGCGCGTGTCATCGCCGGGTGCACCATTCTTTTCGTCGCCACCCTGCTGGTGGGGGCGATGATCAATTTCCTGATAGGCGAGCTGATCCGTGTGACCGGGCTGTCCGGCACCGATCGCTTCCTGGGCATGGCCTTCGGCGCCGCGCGCGGGGCCTTGCTGGTGGTCGTGGCCATCGGGCTGTTGAGCCTGGGGCCTGTACAACAGGATCCGTGGTGGCAGGAATCGCGCCTGATACCACAATTTCTATTGGTTGCTGACTGGTCGAAGAACCTCATCCTGGGTTTCGCCGGTCAGTGGATGTCCAATGGGATCAGCGCACCGGTTGATCTTCCGTTCAAGGAACAGTTGCTCGGGCCAACCAAGCCCTGAGCGCTTTTCACTCAAGTTTCATCAATGTAGGGGTTGCGTCGCATGTGTGGCATCGTCGGTATCGTCGGTAAGTCGAACGTCAATCAGGCGCTGTATGACGCGCTTACGGTCCTCCAGCACCGCGGCCAGGACGCTGCCGGTATCGTGACCAGCCATGACGGCCGGTTGTTCCTGCGCAAGGATAATGGCCTGGTGCGCGACGTCTTCCAGCAGCGCCACATGCAGCGTCTGGTCGGCCACATGGGCATCGGCCACGTGCGCTACCCGACCGCTGGCAGCTCGACCTCGGCCGAGGCCCAGCCGTTCTACGTCAACTCGCCCTATGGCATCACCTTGGCACACAACGGCAACCTGACCAACGTCGAGCAGTTGGCCAAGGAGATCTACGAGTCGGACCTGCGTCATGTCAACACCAACTCCGACTCCGAGGTGCTGCTGAACGTCTTCGCCCATGAGCTGGCGGTGCGTGGCAAGCTGCAACCGACCGAGGACGACGTGTTCGCTGCCGTGTCCCACGTGCATAGCCGCTGTGTCGGTGGCTACGCGGTGGTGGCGATGATCACTGGCTACGGTATCGTCGGCTTCCGCGACCCCAACGGAATTCGCCCGGTGGTGTTCGGCCAGCGTCATACCGATGAAGGCGTCGAATACATGATTGCCTCCGAAAGCGTCGCCCTGGACGTGCTCGGCTTCACCCTGATCCGCGACCTGGCGCCGGGCGAAGCGGTGTACATCACCGAAGAAGGCCAGATGTACACCCGCCAGTGCGCGACCAACCCGCAGCTCAAGCCTTGCATCTTCGAGCATGTCTACCTGGCGCGCCCAGACTCGATCATGGATGGTGTCTCGGTGTACAAGGCGCGCCTGCGCATGGGCGAGAAGCTGGCCGAGAAGATCCGCCGCGAGCGCCCCGACCACAACATCGACGTGGTCATCCCGATCCCGGACACCAGCCGTACCGCAGCCCTGGAGCTGGCCAACCACCTGGGCGTGAAGTTCCGCGAAGGTTTCGTCAAGAACCGCTACATCGGCCGTACCTTCATCATGCCCGGCCAGGCCGCGCGCAAGAAATCGGTGCGCCAGAAGCTCAACGCCATCGAGCTGGAGTTCCGCGGCAAGAACGTGATGCTGGTGGACGACTCGATCGTGCGCGGCACCACCTGCAAGCAGATCATCCAGATGGCCCGCGAGGCCGGCGCGAAGAACGTCTACTTCTGCTCCGCCGCCCCCGCAGTGCGTTACCCCAACGTCTACGGCATCGACATGCCGAGCGCTCACGAACTGATCGCCCACAACCGTACCACCGAACAGGTGGCCGAGTTGATCGGCGCCGACTGGCTGGTCTACCAGGACCTGCCTGACCTGATCGAATCGGTCGGTGGCGGCAAGATCAAGATCGAGCACTTCGATTGCGCGGTGTTCGACGGTGAATATGTCACCGGCGACATCGACGACGTGTACCTGGCCCGTATCGAACAGGCGCGCAACGATGCCGCCAAGGTCAAGACCCAGGCCGTCAGCGCGATCATCGACCTGTACAACAACTGATTTTGGGAGCCACGGCATGACGGATCAATGGGATGCCGGTCGACTGGACAGCGACCTCGGGGGTGTCGGTTTCGACACCCTGGCGGTACGCGCCGGTCAGTACCGCACACCGGAGGCCGAGCACAGCGACCCGCTGTTCTTCACCTCCAGCTATGTATTCCGCACGGCCGCCGATGCGGCCGCGCGGTTTGCCGGTGAAACCCCGGGCAACGTCTATTCGCGTTACACCAACCCGACCGTGCGCGCCTTCGAGGAGCGCCTGGCAGCCTTGGAAGGTGCCGAGCAGGCGGTGGGTACCTCTACTGGCATGGCGGCGATTCTCTCCACGGTAATGGCCCTGTGCAGTGCCGGCGACCACGTGCTGGTTTCGCAGAGCGTGTTCGGCTCGACCATCAGCCTGTTCGAGAAGTACTTCAAGCGTTTTGGCGTGCAGGTCGACTACGTGCCCCTGGCGGACCTGGGCGGCTGGGAAAAAGCCATCAAGTCCAATACCAAGCTGCTGTTCGTCGAGTCGCCGTCCAACCCCCTGGCCGAGTTGGTCGATATCGCGGCCCTCGCCGAAATCGCCCACGCCCGTGGGGCCATGCTGGTGGTGGACAACTGCTTCAGCACGCCAGCGTTGCAGCAACCCCTCAAGCTCGGTGCCGACATCGTGGTGCATTCGGCGACCAAGTTCATTGACGGCCAGGGCCGTTGCATGGGCGGGGCGGTGGCGGGGCGTAGCGAGCAGATGAAGGAAGTCGTTGGCTTCCTGCGTACTGCTGGCCCTACCCTCAGCCCGTTCAACGCCTGGGTGTTCCTCAAAGGCCTGGAAACCCTCAAGCTGCGCATGCGCGCCCACTGCGAGGGCGCCCAGGCGCTGGCGCAGTGGCTGGAGCGCCAGGACGGTGTCGAGAAGGTCCATTTTGCCGGCCTGCCGAGCCATCCGCAGCACGAACTGGCCAAGCGCCAGATGAGTGGATTTGGTGCGGTGGTCAGCTTCGAGGTCAAGGGTGGCAAGGACGGGGCCTGGCGCTTCATCGACGCCACGCGGCTGATGTCGATCACGGCCAACCTGGGCGACAGCAAGACCACCATCACTCACCCGGCTACCACCTCCCACGGCCGACTGACGCCGCAGGAGCGCGAGGCAGCGGGTATCCGCGACAGCTTGATACGCGTGGCGGTGGGCCTTGAAGACGTGGCCGACCTGCAAGCCGATTTGGCACGTGGCCTGGCGGCGCTGTGATTGACTGGAAGGGCGGCGAACCTGGTCATAACGGCCGGGTAGCCTTGGTCACCGGTGCCGCCCGCGGCATTGGCCTGGGCATCGCCGCCTGGTTGATCTGCGAGGGTTGGCAGGTGGTGCTGAGCGACCTGGACCGCCAACGCGGCGCCAAGGTGGCCAAGGCCCTGGGCGGCAATGCCTGCTTCGTCGCCATGGACGTGGCCGACGAGGCGCAGGTCAGCGCCGGGGTAGCCGAGGTGCTCGGGCAGTTCGGGCGCCTGGATGCGCTGGTGTGCAACGCCGCCATCGCCAAGCCGCACAACCACACCCTGGAAAGCTTGAGCCTGGCCCAGTGGAACCGCGTGCTGGCGGTCAACCTCAGCGGACCGATGCTATTGGCCAAGCATTGTGCTCCTTACTTGCGTGCCCATGGCGGTGCCATCGTCAACCTGGCCTCTACCCGTGCCCGGCAATCCGAACCGGACACCGAGGCCTACGCGGCGAGCAAGGGCGGTCTGGTGGCTCTGACCCATGCCCTGGCGATGAGCCTGGGGCCTGAGATTCGCGTCAATGCGGTGAGCCCCGGCTGGATCGATGCGCGCGACCCCGCGCAGCGCCGAGCCGAGCCACTGACCGACGCCGATCACGCCCAGCACCCGACAGGCAGGGTAGGGACGGTGGAAGACGTCGCGGCCATGGTGGCCTGGTTGCTGTCGCGCCAATCGGCGTTCGTCACGGGGCAGGAGTTCGTGGTGGATGGCGGGATGACGCGCAAGATGATCTACACCTGAAAGGTGTTCTTGCTGGCTTTCGCGCGCTGATTCGGCGATTGGTCTTTTTTGTCCTTTTTCAAAAAAAATCCAACAGGGCTATTGACTTAGCTTCGGTACCTGCGTAAATTTCGCGGCCTCAGCGAAGCAAACGCAACAAGCAATATCACGAGGGTGATTAGCTCAGCCGGGAGAGCATCTGCCTTACAAGCAGAGGGTCGGCGGTTCGATCCCGTCATCACCCACCACTTCCTGAGATTGTTCCTGACCCGGGCCAAGCCGAAAGGTGAAGCTCAAGTGAGAGGAACCGGACGCAAGTCCAACTGCGCAGCGGTAGTTCAGTCGGTTAGAATACCGGCCTGTCACGCCGGGGGTCGCGGGTTCGAGTCCCGTCCGCTGCGCCACTTTTATTCCAGATGGGTGTTTTCACCGGTCTGAGGCAAGAAGGTAAAGCCTTCAAGCCTGATCCCAGTTTCAAGCAGGCCACGGTCTGTACGATACGCAGCGGTAGTTCAGTCGGTTAGAATACCGGCCTGTCACGCCGGGGGTCGCGGGTTCGAGTCCCGTCCGCTGCGCCATCTTCGCCTCGAGGTCCTTGAACACCTCCTGGCAGCATCGAAGGCGATCATCGAATCGCCTTTTTTGCGACTGTCACCCAGCTGCCAGCTGGTTGCAGATCCCAGTTTCAAGCAGGCCACGGCCTGTGCGATACGCAGCGGTAGTTCAGTCGGTTAGAATACCGGCCTGTCACGCCGGGGGTCGCGGGTTCGAGTCCCGTCCGCTGCGCCATCTTCGCCTCGAAGTCCTTGAACGCTTCGAAGCACGTGAAAAGCGACCTTCGGGTCGCTTTTTTCGTTTCCGGGAAAAGGTTTTTTACCGTTGCCTGACAGACTCTTCACCGATCAGCGGTTTCAGCAGGCCTGCGATGTGTTGCACAATAGGCCCCATTCGTTCTTCCCGGAATTGGCAATGTCTAGATCAACCGTCTTCGGTGCGCTCGGGCTGGCCCTTGTGCTGGCGGGTGTTTCCGGCTGTTCCTCGAAAAAAGCCGCGGTGTACGAGCACGAGAGCTTTGATGACTCGGGCACCTTCTCGCGCAGTTTCCCGGTCAGCGAAGCTGGCTCTTGCGAGGCTGCCCGGCGTGCGCTGCTCAGCCAGGGCTATATCATCACCAACAGTGATGCCAGCCAGGTGGCGGGCAACAAGAGCTTCCAGCAGAACGCCGAAAGCCATATGCAGATCAGCTTCAACGTCACCTGCGCGCCCGACAGCGGCGACGACCAGCGCTCGACCATGTTCGCCAACGCCCTGCAGGACCGTTACGCGCTGAAGAAGTCCAACACCTCGGCCAGCCTTGGGGTAGGCGTGCTGGGCTCGGTGTCGATGCCGATCGGCTCGAGCGACGACTCCATGGTCAAGGTGGCCAGCGAGACGGTGACGGCGGCGCAGTTCTACGACCGCTATTTCGCCCTGGTGGAAAGCTACCTGCCCAAGCCCAAACCCAAGGCCGAGCACAAAGTCGAACCCCAGGCCGAGGCGCCCAAGGTAGAGAAGCCCGCGCCAGACCTGGGTCTGCCAGAGCAACCTGCTGCCGCCTTGGCACCGCCTCCAGCAGCCGAGGAAGTGGTACCGGTGACGGTAGAACAGCCTGCAGCTCCCGAGCCTGCCGCCAACCAGGTACCTGCCGCAGTGCCGGCCAGCGATGTCCAGCCTGCGCCGGTGGTGGACGACCGTGAGGGCTCCCAACCCATCGTTCCGCCTATCGAGTCCGCGCCGATTCAGGTGCAGCAACAGGCGCCTGCCAGCGAACCTGAACCTGCGGCGATGTAACATAGACACCTTGCAGCGAATTGTTACAGGCTCTGCGGGATAACTTCCCCTGGCGCTGCTACGTTTACCACTCGTAGGGATGTCATGTTTCCTTCATCCGGCCAGCTTAAGTTGACGGAAGGTTAACGAATATCGACGAGTGAAGAGGGCGTAGGCCAATGGATGATTACCAGGAAGAATTGCTCGAATTCCATGCGTACGAGCTGGATACCCCCGAGCCGGCCGACGACGCCACCGAGCTTTAGCCCACCTGCCGCTGATGGCGGCGAAACTCTCCCGGTGTGAGGCGTGTCCAGCGCTTGAATGCGCGCTGGAACGCCTCGGCGGATGCAAACCCCAGCAAATAGGCGATTTCGCCGAAAGCCAGTTCCGTATCGCGGATATAGGTCTCGGCGAGGTCGCGGCGTGTGTCATTGAGCAGGTCGCGAAAGCGCGTGCCTTCCTCGGCCAATTTGCGGCGCAGGGTCCAGGTCGGCAGTTGCAGGCGCTGCGCGACCTCTTCGAGGTCTGGTTCGCGTCCGCCGTTGAGCAAGGGTCCGAGCAGGTGGGTGATGCGCTCGCTCAGGCTGCGCACCCGAGTGCGCTGGATAAATTCCGCTTCGCACAATTGCAGGAGGTGCTGCCAGGTACCTGGGCAGTGTTGCGGGTTAACCAGGTCGAGGGTAGTGCGGGCCAGGCGCAGCTGGTTTTTGGCGGCACCGAATTGCACAGGACTGGCGCACAGACGCTGGTACTGGCTGGCGTAGACCGGAGCTTCGAACTCGATGTCCAGGCGCTCGGCCTGTAGCGGCATGCCCGCCAGGCTCGACAATTGGGCCAGCCAGCCGGCCAGCAGCGAATCGACCACGAAGCGGTTGTAATGGTTGTAGGGGCTGATGGAGTAGAAGCGCAGCCAGGCGCCCTGGCTGTCCTCAAGGAAGCTGGAGTGGCCTCGGTAGTTGGCCGCATACAACGGCTCGAAACGCAGCAGGGTGCGGGCGGCCTCGCGCACGGTAGGGGCCTGGGCTGCGGTAACGCCAGCCAGGCCGGCTTGTGGCAAGCGGCTCAGTTCGCCCATGCGCAGGCCCAGCGCGGGGTCGCCACACAGTTCGATGGCTGCGTGGCCCAAGTGCATGTAGCGCGGAATAGACAGGCGGGCGTTGGGTTCGGCAAGTCGGGTGCTGTCCAGACCATAGCGTTGCAGTAGCGCCGCCGGGTCGTGCCCCAGGTGCTGCAAGGCGTCGCCCAACGGCTGCACGAAACCTACCGAAAGGTCTCCCAGGCGTACCCGTGGCCGCGGCATGCTGCGCTACAGCCACAGGTTGAGCAGACGAGCGCCCGCGCTGGGGTGGCCTGCCAGTTGCTCGCCGGCCTGGCTGATGAAGCCCTGGCCATCGCTGCCCAGTTCCCAGAACTGGCCGCGCAGGAACACGCTGATGGCCGGTGTGCCGGGGTTGGCGTCCAGGGTCAGTTGACGCCAGGCGTCCTGCTCGCTGACATCACCCTTGGCCAGTGGTAGAGAATCGGCGGCCTGCTGGTGGCGGTTGCCGCGCCAGGGGCTGTGCCAGCTGCCCTTGCCACTGAGAAATACCGGGTTGGCGATCAACTGCGCCGACTGGTCTGCCAGTTGCCGATAGTTCTGCGGGTACCAGCTGTCACTGCCGACCAGTACGCCGAGCCGTCCGGCCGGGGTCTGCAGCACTTGCAACGGTTGCTGCTGGTCGCCCTCGATGTAGCGGCGCACTTCGCTGTCGGGGTAGCGCTGGCGCTGAGGCTGGCCCAGCACCGAACCATCGGCGCCGAATACCAGGCTGCTGTTGAACAGCGGGCCTCGGCCGACGCGCAACTGGCCCTCCTCGACATACGGGGCGGGCAGCACGATCGAGCCGGCCACCAGGGTCACGCCGAACTCCCGCGCCAGGCTGCCGAACAGCTGCTGGTAATCGTCTGCCATCTGCCGGGCCTTCATGCGCAGGTGCGCATCCGAGCGCCGATCGTCGCCGGTGGCGCCCAGCATGGCCAGGCCATAGCGCAACGGGTTGCTCAGCTCCAGCCATTGCCAGGCTTCGCGGTAGCGGGTGACCTGGTATAGCTCCTTCTTCTCGCCACGCGCCCACAGCCAGGTGCCGATATGCTCGGGCAGCACCACCACCGTGCGCGGGTTGATCAGGCCTTGCTCGCGCGCCTGCTCGAAATAGGCGGACAGCTTGCGGTGCAGGCGTTGCAGGTTCTGGTAGTCGCTGGGGTAAAGCAGTGGTTCGATGCCCAGCAGGTTGCCATGCTCGCCCGGCACGCCGTGGTTGAGCGCCAACTCGATGCGCAGGTCGGAAAGGTAGTGGCCTTCCGGGCGCTGCTGGGTCCAGAAGCCATAACCACAGACTGCGGCGATCATCACCAGTGCCAGGGCGCTTGCCAGGAGTTTTCGCATATGGCGCAACGGTGCCTACAGAGGAAAGAGCCCTAGGTTAGTCCTGCTGTACACCAGGATCAATAAGTTGTCGCTTTCGATCATTGAGCGCCTTCAAACGCCTGTTTAATGTCGGCGGCAGACAACGACGGGGGCACGCCGAGGCTCTCGCATTCCGTGATTACGCCTGATAGGGAGTTGACCCATGGCTGCCGCCCCATATCCGCACCTGCTGGCCCCGCTCGACCTGGGTTTCACCACCCTGCGCAACCGCACCCTGATGGGCTCGATGCACACCGGCCTCGAGGAGCGCCCCGGCGGCTTCGAGCGCATGGCCGCGTATTTCGCCGAGCGCGCCCGAGGTGGCGTCGGCCTGATGGTCACCGGCGGTATCGCGCCGAACGATGAGGGAGGGGTGTATTCCGGTGCGGCCAAGCTCAGCACCGAGGAAGAGTCCGACAAGCACCGCATCGTCACCCAAGCCGTGCATGCCGCAGGGGGCAAAATCTGCCTGCAGATCCTTCACGCTGGGCGCTATGCCTACAGCCCGCGCCAGGTGGCACCCAGTGCCATCCAGGCGCCGATCAATCCGTTCAAGCCCAAGGAGCTGGATGAAGACGGCATCGAGAAGCAGATCGTCGACTTCGTCAACTGCTCGAAACTGGCCCAGCGTGCCGGCTACGACGGGGTCGAGATCATGGGGTCGGAAGGCTACTTCATCAACCAGTTCCTCGCCGCCCACACCAACCACCGCACCGACCGCTGGGGGGGCAGCTACGAGAACCGCATGCGCCTGGCGGTGGAGATCGTGCGCCGGGTACGCGAGGCGGTAGGCCCACAGTTCATCATCATCTTCCGCCTGTCGATGCTCGACCTGGTGGAAGGTGGAAGTGACTGGCAGGAAATCGTGCAACTGGCCAAGGCCATCGAGCAGGCCGGTGCGACGCTGATCAACACGGGTATCGGTTGGCACGAGGCGCGTATCCCGACCATCGCCACCAAGGTGCCGCGCGCGGCGTTCAGCAAGGTCACCGCCAAGCTGCGGGGTGAGGTGAAGATTCCGCTGATCACCACCAACCGCATCAACACCCCGGAAGTGGCCGAGGCGGTGCTGGCCGAAGGCGATGCCGACATGGTGTCGATGGCACGCCCTTTCCTGGCCGACTCGGACTTCGTCAACAAGGCCGCCGCAGGGCGTGCCGACGAGATCAACACCTGCATCGGCTGCAACCAGGCCTGCCTGGACCACACCTTCGGCGGCAAGCTCACCAGTTGCCTGGTCAACCCGCGCGCCTGCCATGAAACCGAGCTCAACTACCTGCCGGTGGTTGTCGCCAAGCGTATCGCCGTGGTCGGTGCCGGGCCTGCGGGCCTTGCCGCTGCGACCGTGGCTGCCGAGCGCGGGCACCAGGTGACGCTGTTCGATGCAGCGGGTGAAATCGGCGGGCAGTTCAACGTGGCCAAGCGGGTGCCGGGCAAGGAAGAGTTCTACGAGACCCTGCGCTATTTTGGCAACAAAGTGAAAAGTACCGGTGTCGAGCTGCGTCTGAACACCCGTGTCGGGGTCGATGAGCTGGCGGCGGGGGGCTTTGACGAGATCATCCTGGCCACCGGTATCAGCCCGCGTACGCCGGCCATCCCCGGCATCGACCACGCCAAGGTACTCAACTACCTGGATGTCCTGCTCCAGCGCAAGCCGGTCGGCCAGCGCGTAGCGGTGATCGGCGCGGGCGGCATCGGCTTCGATGTTTCCGAGTTCCTGGTGCACGAAGGTGTGGCCACCAGTCAGGACCGTGAAGCGTTCTGGAAGGAGTGGGGCATCGACACCCAGTTGCAGGCTCGCGGTGGTGTCGCTGGGGTGCGTGCCGAGCCGCATGCGCCGGCACGCCAGGTATACCTGCTGCAACGCAAGAAAACCAAGGTCGGCGACGGCTTGGGCAAGACCACTGGCTGGATCCACCGTACGGGCTTGAAGAACAAGCAGGTGCAGATGCTCAACAGCGTCGAGTACTTGGGGGTCGATGACGACGGCCTGCACATTCGGGTCGGCGAAGGCGAGCCGCAACTGCTGGCGGTGGACAACGTAGTGGTTTGCGCAGGCCAGGACCCGCTGCGTGAACTGCATGAGGGGTTGCTGGCCAAAGGGCTGTCGGTACACCTGATCGGCGGTGCCGACGTGGCCGCCGAGCTGGATGCCAAACGTGCCATCAACCAGGGCTCGCGCCTGGCTGCCGAGCTGTGATCGACAGCCGAATCGGCACCGCGAGCTGTTTCGCAAGAGGATTGCGCTGAGCTGGTAAGCTGGGCCTTTTCGGCATGCACCCGATGATCGATGGCTTTGCCTCCCTTGCGACTCCCCCCTTGCAACGCCTGCACCTGCCTTGGCTGGCCGGTGCGGGCGTGGCATGCGCGGTGTTGCGCCTGGACCTGGTCGACCCGCTGATAAGCGGCAACAAGGCCTACAAGCTTCGCGACCACCTGGACACGGCGCGGCGCAGCGGCGCGCCCGGGCTGATCAGCCTGGGCGGCAACCACTCCAACCACCTCCATGCCCTGGCGGCGGCAGGCCGGCGTTTCGGCTTCGCCACCGTCGGCTTGTTGCGTGGGGAACCCCAGGACACGCCGACGGTGCGCGACCTGCAAGCCTTGGGCATGACCTTGCACTGGTTAGGTTATGCCGGTTACCGGGCACGTCACCAAGCGGGTTTCTGGCAGCCCTGGCAGGCGCGCTACCCCGGTTGGCACTGCATTCCCGAGGGCGGTGGGGGACGCGAGGGCGCCGGAGGGTGCCAGCTGTTGGTCGAGCAGGCCCAAGCGCAGCTTTTCTCGCTCGGTTGGACGGATTACCACGCCTGGTGGCTAGCGGTGGGCACGGGCACCACCTTGGCCGGCCTGGTGCTGGCCGAGCGGGGCAGGCATGTGGTCCATGGTGCGCTGGCCGTGCCCGCCGACCATGGCGTGGCCGAGTCCGTGGAGGCACTCGCCGGGGGCCAGGGCTATGTGCTGCATGATGCCTGTCGAGGTGGTTTCGCGCGCCGCGACGACGCCCTGCTAGCGTTCATCGCCGAAAGCGAGGAGCAGGCCGGCTTGCCACTTGAAGCCCTGTATACGGGCAAGGCGTTGATGGCCCTGCGCGAACAGGTCGAGGCCGGGCGGTTCGCGCCCGGCACCCGCTTGATCTTTGTACACACCGGCGGCCTGCAGGGGCGGCGCGGCTACTTGTAGGGCAGCATGCGCAGCAGCGTGTTGTCGCGCCGCACGAAGTGGTGATAGAGCCCGGCCAGTGCATGCAGGCCGATCAGCCAGTAGCCCCAGCTGCCAATGCGTTCGTGCCAGCCCTTGATGAACTTGGCCTGGCCCGAGTCCGGGCCGATCAGCGCCGGAAGCTCCAGGCCATAGAACGGGATCGGCTTGTCGGCGGCACTGAGCATCAGCCAGCCGGCCAGGGGCAGGCCGATCATCAGCAGGTACAGCAGCAGGTGCACCAGGTGTGCAAGGCCGGTCTGCCAGGCCGGTGGCCGCGGCACGATCGGTGGGGCACGGCGAGCCAGGCGCATGGCCAGGCGCAGCCAGACCAGGAAGAACACGCTAAGACCGAGCATGAAATGCAGGCTTTTCATCAGGTCGCGTTCGGCGCTGTCCCTGGGGAACAGGCCGCGCAGTTCGATGCAGGCGTAGACGGCGGCCAGCAGTACCAGCATCAGCCAGTGCAGGGCGATGGACAGGCGCGCGTAGTGCGCGGCGGGGGTGGGTGAAACCATGTCGGGCCTCGTCATCAGGTGGGCGGAGCGCTCTTGGCGGCGCATTTTTTCTGTTAACGGCAACGCAGGTTCAAAGGTCATCGCTGCGGCAGGTGTGGCCAGCTATCGCTCACCAGGAACACCCGTCGTGCCTCGTGCCAAGCGCCATCGGCATGTTCCAGTTGCACCAGCAACTGTGCCGGGGCATGGATGTCCAGGCTCAGCAACCACGTCTGGAATGTCCGGCATGACCAACAGTCCTCCAGGCGCGCGGGCGCCAACCAGGCCTGGCGTGGTAGCGGCTGCCAGCGTTCCTGAGTATCCACGGGCCAGTCACGTCGATGCAGCCAGCGTCCACGCAGGTGTTGCGGGTTGGCGCCCTGCGGGGCCTGGGCCTGCCCGGGCCAGGGGTAGAACAGGTAGCCGCTGAGCCAGACATGGGCCTGCACCTGGGCGACACCCAGGCGCGCCAGCACCTCGCGGCACTCCGGGCGTGCCGAAAGCGGCAACTGGTGCCCGGCCAGGTGCGCAAGCTTCTGGCCCAGGCGGTCGTGGCAGCCAGGGCCCAGCCAGTGCAAAGGTTCCTGCCCGTCGTCGTGGGTAGGGCCGAGGTAGAGCTTGATGGCCAGCTCCAGGTGATGCAGGCCGTCGCGGTCGCGCAGCAGCAGGTCGAGTTCGCCCAAGGTATGACCGCCCACGCGGACCGGCAGGTTGGCCGCCAGCAGCTCGATCCCCGGTGCCTGGCGCAGGGCGAACTGCCACAGCGCTTCGTAGTACAGGCCCAGGCGGCGGCTGGTGAGCTTCGCCAGGCTATCGAGCAACGGCTGCGGGTCGTGGTCGAGCACCTGTAGCCAGTGCGCCAGCTGTCGCGGGTCGTCCGCCCAACCACTGGCGGCCAAAGGGTGGCGCTGCGGGCAGGGCGGTGCGTCGAGCAGCGCAGGCGACAACAGCGCCCAGGCCAGGTCGCGTACGGCCGGGTGGCTCAGTTGGCGGGGCAGGTCGTGCAGGTCGGCGAAAGGCGTCATCCAGCGAGCATAGCCGGTTTGCCGCTGGCGGGGCGTTTCGCCCATAATCCGGGAATCGTTACCCCGGCGCAGAGCCTCGCAGGAGCCCCATGGAGCAATTTCGCAATATCGGTATCATCGGACGCCTCGGCAGCTCCCAGGTGCTCGACACCATTCGCCGACTGAAGAAATTCCTGCTCGAGCGCCACCTGCACGTGATCCTCGAGGACACCATCGCCGAAGTGCTGCCCGGCCACGGCCTGCAAACCTCCACGCGCAAGTTGCTGGGCGAGGTCTGCGACCTGGTCATCGTGGTCGGTGGCGACGGCAGCCTGCTGGGCGCCGCCCGTGCCCTGGCGCGTCACAACATCCCGGTGCTGGGCATCAACCGTGGCAACCTGGGCTTTCTCACCGACATCCGCCCTGACGAGCTGGAAACCAAGGTCGCAGAGGTGCTCGACGGCCACTACCTGGTGGAAAACCGCTTCCTGTTGCAGGCCGAGGTGCGCCGCCATCACGAGGCCATTGGCCAGGGCGATGCACTGAACGACGTGGTGCTGCACCCGGGCAAGTCGACGCGGATGATCGAGTTCGAGATCTACATCGACGGCCAGTTCGTCTGCAGCCAGAAGGCCGACGGCCTGATCGTCGCCACACCCACCGGTTCCACCGCCTACGCCTTGTCGGCGGGCGGGCCGATCATGCACCCCAAGCTGGATGCCATCGTCATCGTGCCGATGTACCCGCACACGTTGTCCGGGCGGCCGATCGTGGTCGACGGCAACAGCGAGCTGAAGATCGTGGTGTCCAAGGACCTGCAGATTTATCCGCAGGTGTCCTGCGATGGCCAGAACCACTTCACCTGCGCGCCCGGCGATACCATCACGGTGAGCAAGAAGCCACAGAAGCTGCGGCTGATCCACCCGCTGGACCACAACTACTACGAGGTCTGCCGCACCAAGCTGGGTTGGGGCAGCCGCCTGGGGGGCAGGGACGACTGATGTTCGATCCGGCGCGAAGTTTCGACATCATCGGCGACGTGCACGGTTGTGCGCTGACCCTCGAACGCCTGCTCGACACCCTCGGCTACCAGCGGGTTGGCGGAGTATGGCGTCACCCACGGCGCCAGGCACTGTTCCTCGGCGATATCGTCGACCGCGGGCCGCGCATCCGCGAGGCGCTGCACATCGTCCATGACATGGTCGAGGCCGGTCAGGCCCATTGCATCATGGGCAACCACGAGTACAACGCCCTGGGCTGGATGACCCCGGCGCTGCCGGGCACTGGCAAGGCCTATGTGCGCGAGCACACCCCGCGCCACGCCCGGCTGATCGACGAGACCCTGACCCAGTTCGCCCAGCACCCCGGCGACTGGCACGACTTCGTCGAGTGGTTCTACACCTTGCCGCTGTTCATCGACGCCGGGCGTTTTCGCATGGTCCACGCCTGTTGGGACCCGCAACTGATCGAGCAACTGCGCCGGCAGCACCCCGATGGGCGTATCGACCAGCACTTCGTGCAGGCCTCGGCGGTGTCCGGCAGCTTCGCCGCCACCGTGTGCAACCGCCTGCTGCGTGGCACCGACATGCGCCTGCCCGACGGCCTTACGCTGACCGGCGGCGACGGGCTGACCCGCGCGTTCTTCCGCACCAAGTTCTGGGAAGAAGACCCGCAGACCTACGGCGACATCGTGTTCCAGCCCGATGCCTTGCCCGAGGCGGTGGCGCGCACGCCGCTGGAGCCGGCCCAGAAGAACGCCTTGCTGCGCTACGCCGAGGACGAGCCGCTATTGTTCGTCGGCCACTACTGGCGCAGCGGCCGCCCGGCGCCGATCCGCGCCAACCTGGCCTGCCTGGACTACAGCGCGGTGCTGTACGGCAAGCTGGTGGCCTACCGCCTGGATGATGAAACCCGCATCGACCCGCACAAGTTCGTGTGGGTCGATGTCGACCGCCCGCAGGCCAGCCAATGAATGTGATCGAAGTGATGCGCCTGCCGGTGGATGTCGACCTCAGCGGCTTCGTCGCCATGCTGCGGCGACTCGAACTGCCGCACCGGGTGATCGAGGACGGCGCCGAACAGGTGCTGTGGGCGCCGCCTGGGTTGGCCGGGCAGGTGCTGGAGTTGTACCAGCGTTTCCCCCAAGGCAGCCCTGATGTACAGCGTATCGTCGAGCCGGCCCCGCAGCAGCAGGTGCCGGAGGCGGATGCGCCCGTCGTGCCCTCGCTCAAGGAGCAGGCCCTGGCCTGCAAGGCCTGCATCGGCGTATTGCTGCTGACCCTGTTGGTCGTCGCTGTGACCGGCATGGGCGAGAACTACTCGACGGTCTCCTGGTTCAGCTTCATGGAATTCCAGCGCCACGGGGACTACCTGTATTTCACCTCGCTGGCCAAGACCCTTGGCGAAGGCCAGTGGTGGCGGCTGTTCTCGCCGATGCTGCTGCATTTCAGCCTGATGCAGCTGGCGTTCAATGCCGTGCTGTTCTGGGAACTGGGCAAGCGCATCGAGCTGCGCCAGGGCGCCTGGGCGTTGCTCAACCTCACCTTGCTGTGCAGCCTGGTGTCGAACCTTGCACAGCATTTCACCAGTGGCCCAGGCATTTTCGGCGGCCTGTCCGGGGTGGTCTACGGGCTGCTCGGCTACGTTGCGGTGTACCAGCGCCTGGCCCCCAACCCGCACTACGGCATGCCCAAGGGTTTTGTGGTGGTGGCGCTGGTCTGGTTGGTCGCGGGTGTCAGCGGTGTGATCAGCCAACTGGGCTTCGGGCAGATCGCCAACGCCGCTCATGTCGGCGGGTTGCTCATCGGATGCCTGGCCGGCCTCTTGGGTGGGGCGCTGGCCAGGCGTAAACTGTCGGCCTGAACGAGGAGACCCTATGTCCACTTTCGCGCAAATGATCGAAAACATCACACCGGAAATCTACGAAAGCCTGAAGACGGCCGTGGAAATCGGCAAATGGTCCGATGGCCGCAAGCTCACGGCCGAGCAGAAGGAGCTGTCGCTGCAGGCGGTGATCGCCTGGGAAATCAAGAACCTCCCCGAAGACCAGCGCACCGGCTACATGGGGCCGCAGGAATGCGCCTCGAAGTCGGCGCCTATCCCTAACATCCTGTTCAAGTCGGACTCGCTACATTGATCGAACTCGCTCGTGGCTCCCTGAGCAAGATGGCGGTGCGTCTGGAAGCACCGGTCGTGCAGTACAGCTTTCGCCTGGGCGAGGCGCAGGTGCCGGTCAACCCGCTGATCGGCCAGTCGCTGCGCCTGGAGTATCTGGGTGCCATCCACTGCACCCACTGCGGCAAGCGCACCAAGACCAGCTTCAGCCAAGGCTACTGCTACCCCTGCATGACCAAGCTGGCCCAATGCGACATCTGCATCATGGCCCCGGAAAAATGCCACTACGACGCCGGCACCTGCCGCGAGCCGTCCTGGGGCGAACAATTCTGCATGACCGACCACGTGGTGTACCTGGCCAACTCCTCGGGCATCAAGGTCGGTATCACCCGCGCCAGCCAACTGCCCACCCGCTGGCTCGACCAGGGCGCCAGCCAGGCGCTGCCGATCCTGCGCGTGGCTACCCGCCAGCAATCCGGGCTGGTCGAAGACCTGCTGCGCAGCCAGGTGCCCGACCGCACCAACTGGCGCACCCTGCTCAAGGGTGATGCCGAGGTGCTCGACCTGGTAGCGGTGCGCGAACAGATCTTCGATGCCTGCGCCGAAGGCCTGCAAGGCTTGCAGCAGCGCTTTGGCCTGCAGGCCATCCAGCCGCTGCCCGACGCCGAGGTAGTGAGCATGCGCTACCCGGTCGAGGCCTACCCGAAGAAGATCACCAGCTTCAACCTGGACAAGGACCCAGTCGTCGAAGGCACGCTGCTGGGCATCAAGGGCCAGTACCTGATCTTCGACACCGGCGTCATCAACATTCGCAAGTACACGGCTTACCAACTGGCCGTGCTCCAGTAAAAGGATCGCCACATGCGTACCGAACAACCGCAAGTGATCTACCTCAAGGACTATCAGGCGCCCGAGTACCTGATCGACGAGACGCACCTGACCTTCGAACTGTTCGAGGACCACAGCCTGGTCCATGCGCAACTGGTCATGCGCCGCAACCCGGCGCGTGGCGCGGGCTTGCCGCCCCTGGTGCTGGACGGCCAGCAGCTGGAACTGCTGAGCGTGCAGGTCGATGACCAGGCCCTGACTGCCAACGACTACCAGCTCGATGACGACAGCCTGACCCTGCAGCCTGCGGCCGAGCGCTTCACCCTCGATACCACGGTGAAGATCCACCCGGAAAGCAACACCGCGCTGGAAGGCCTGTACAAGTCCGGCAAGATGTTCTGCACCCAGTGCGAGGCCGAGGGTTTCCGCAAGATCACCTACTACCTCGACCGCCCGGACGTGATGAGCACCTTCACCACCACGGTGATCGCCGAGCAGCACCGCTACCCGGTGCTGTTGAGCAACGGCAACCCGATCGGCAGCGGTCCGGCCGACGATGGCCGCCACTGGGCGACCTGGGAAGACCCGTTCATGAAGCCGGCCTACCTGTTCGCCCTGGTCGCGGGCGACCTGTGGTGCGTGGAAGACAGCTTCACCCGCCAGTCCGGCCGCGACGTAACTCTGCGTATCTACGTCGAGCCCGAGAACATCGACAAGTGCGACCACGCCATGGTCAGCCTGAAGAAGTCCATGCGTTGGGACGAAGAAGTGTATGGCCGTGAGTACGACCTGGACATCTTCATGATCGTCGCGGTCAACGACTTCAACATGGGCGCCATGGAAAACAAGGGCCTGAACATCTTCAACTCCAGCTGCGTGCTGGCCCGCGCCGAAACCGCCACCGATGCCGCGCACCAGCGTGTCGAAGGTGTGGTGGCCCACGAATATTTCCACAACTGGTCGGGCAACCGCGTGACCTGCCGCGACTGGTTCCAGCTGTCGCTCAAGGAAGGCTTCACGGTGTTCCGCGACGCCGAGTTCAGCGCCGACATGAACTCGCGCACGGTCAAGCGCATCGAGGACGTCGCCTACCTGCGCACCCACCAGTTCGCCGAAGACGCCGGCCCTATGGCTCACCCGGTGCGTCCGGACAGCTTCATCGAGATCTCCAACTTCTACACCCTGACCGTGTACGAGAAGGGCTCGGAAGTGGTGCGCATGGTCCGCACCCTGCTGGGCGCCGAGGGTTTCCGCAAGGGCAGCGACCTGTACTTCGAGCGTCACGACGGCCAGGCGGTGACCACCGACGACTTCATCAAGGCCATGGAAGACGCCAACGGCGCCGACCTGACCCAGTTCAAGCGCTGGTACAGCCAGGCCGGCACCCCGCGCCTGGACGTCAGCGAAGCCTATGACGCCGCCGCGCAAACCTACCAGCTGACCTTCCGCCAGAGCTGCCCGGCAACCCCGGACAAGGCTGAAAAGCTGCCGTTCGTGATCCCTGTCGAACTGGGCCTGCTGGACGCCGCAGGCAACGACCTGCCGCTGCGCCTGGCAGGTGAAGCCCAGGCTGCCGGCACCACCCGCGTGCTGGCAGTGACCGAGGCCGAGCAGACCTTCACCTTCGAGGGCATCGCCGCCAAGCCGTTGCCGTCGCTGCTGCGTGGCTTCAGCGCACCGGTCAAGCTGAGCTTCCCCTACGACCGCGACCAGCTGATGTTCCTCATGCAGCACGACAGCGACGGCTTCAACCGCTGGGAAGCGGGGCAGCAGTTGTCGGTGCAGGTGTTGCAGGAACTGATCGGCCAGTACCAGCGTGGCGAAGGGCTGAAGCTCGACCAGCGGCTGATCAGCGCCCTGGATACCGTGCTGGGCAATCCCTCGCTGGACCCGGCGATGGTCGCCGAGATGCTCTCGCTGCCCGGCGAGGCGTACCTCACCGAGATCAGCCAGGTGGCCGATGTCGACGCGATCCACGCTGCCCGCGAGTTCGCCCGCCAACAGATCGCCGCGCAGTTGTTCGATGCGCTGTGGGCGCGGTACCAGGCGCACCGCGAGGTGTCGCGCAATACTGCCTACGTGGCCGAGGCCGAGCACTTCGCCCGCCGTGGCCTGCAGAACATCGCGCTGTCGTACCTGATGCTCAGCGGCAAGCCGCAGGTGCTGGAGGCGACGCTGGAGCAATTCGAGCAGTGCGACAACATGACCGAGCGCCTCACCGCCCTGGCGGTGCTGGTCAACTCGCCGTTCGAGGCCGAACGGGCCCAGGCCCTGGACGCCTTTGCCGAACACTTCAAGGACAACCCGCTGGTCATGGACCAGTGGTTCAGCGTGCAGGCGGCCAGCAGCCTGCCGGGCGGGCTGGCGCGGGTCAAGGCGTTGATGCAGCACCCGGCCTTCACCCTGAAGAACCCGAACAAGGTGCGTGCGTTGGTAGGCGCGTTCGCCGGGCAGAACCTGGTCAACTTCCATGCTGCCGATGGCTCGGGCTACCGCTTCCTGGCGGATCTGGTGATCGAGCTCAATGCACTCAACCCTCAGATCGCTTCGCGCCAATTGGCGCCGCTGACGCGCTGGCGCAAGTATGACGACGCACGTCAGGCGTTGATGAAGGGTGAGCTGGAGCGCATCCTGGCGTCCGGGTCGTTGTCCAGCGATGTATATGAAGTCGTGAGCAAGAGCCTGGCGTAAGCCAGAAAGAAGGCTGGGGCCGCGCAGCGGCCCCCGCTTTTTTGTGCTTAACAAAACATAACGTCCCGCTCGTTGTTTTCCCCGCGATATCCCCGCTAGGATGGGCCAAAGCTATTGCAGGGCTCTAACCCAGGGTTTTCGCAGTACCTGCAATCGCTGACCCACTACAAGAACACACAACAGGGGGCAGTCATGAGGGAATGGCTGACCAGGCGCACAGCCTGGGCACTGACGGCCAGCGCGGTATTGGCGCTGGGAACATTGACCGCGAATGCACATGCCGCAGTCGCCGGGGAGTACTCGACCGAGTCGGCCAAGGCCAGCGAAAGCCTGTTGATCGATGCCACCCATGCCGGCAAGCGCCTGGTGGTGGTCGGTGACCGTGGCCATATCCTGTTCTCCGACGACCAGGGCAAGACCTGGACCCAGGCCCGTGTACCCACCCGGCAACTGCTCACCGCGGTGTTCTTCCTCGACGACAAGCGCGGCTGGGCCGTCGGCCACGATGCGCAGATCCTCGCCAGCACCGATGGCGGCGCCACCTGGACCAAGCAGTTCGAAGACCTTGCCCGTGAAGCCCCTCTGCTCGACGTCTGGTTCCTCGATGCCCAGCACGGTTTCGCCGTGGGTGCCTATGGCGCCTTGCTGGAAACCACCGATGGCGGCCAGCAATGGCAGGATGTCGCCGAACGCCTCGACAACCCCGACCAACTGCACCTGAATGCCATCGCGGCGGTCAAGGATGCCGGGCTGTTCATCGTCGGCGAGCAGGGCAGCATGTATCGCTCCAGCGATGCCGGGCAGACCTGGTCGCGGGTCGAGGGCCCCTACGAGGGCTCGCTGTTCGGCGTGATCGGCACCGCCCGGCCGAGCACCCTGCTGGCCTACGGCCTGCGCGGCAACCTGTTCCGTTCCACCGATTTCGGCGATAGCTGGCAGCCCATCGAGCTCAACGCCGCCCGCGGCCCGCTCGAATTCGGCCTGGCAAGCGCTACGCTTCTCGAGGATGGCAGCCTGGCCCTGGTCGGCAACGGTGGCAGCGTGCTGCGCAGCCACGACGATGGCCAGACCTTCACGGTCTACAACCGCAGCGACCGCATCGCCCTGTCCGGGGTAAGCGGTCTGGCAGATGGCGGTCTGTTGCTGGTGGGGCAGGGTGGGGTGCACCTGGCCACCGCCGAAGGTGCCGAGGAGGCAAGGCCATGACCCGCAGGGAGAATTTCGACATGCAGCACAACCAGGAAAAGGCCACCCTGCTCGAACGCCTGATCTTCAACAACCGGCCCATCGTCATTGCCATCTGCGTGCTGGTGAGCATCTTCCTGTTCTGGCAGGCCACGCAGATCCGCCCGTCCACCAGCTTCGAGAAGATGATCCCGTTGCAGCACCCGTTCATCGAGAAGATGCTCGAGCACCGCAACGACCTGGCCAACCTCGGCAATACCGTGCGTATTTCGGTCGAGTCGACCAAGGGCGACATCTTCGACAAGGACTACATGGAGACCCTGCGTCAGATCCACGACGAGGTGTTCTACATCCCCGGTGTCGACCGCGCGGGCCTGAAGTCGCTGTGGAGCCCCAGCGTGCGCTGGAGCGAGGTCACTGAAGAAGGTTTCTCCGGCGGCGAGGTGATCCCCAACACCTACAACGGCTCCCAGGACAGCCTCGATACCCTGCGTGACAACGTGCTCAAGTCCGGGCAGGTGGGACGCCTGGTGGCCAACAACTTCAAGTCGAGCATCATCGACATCCCATTGCTGGAGAACTTCCCCGACCCGGAGAACCCCGGCACCCTGACCAAGCTCGACTACCAGAAGTTCTCGCACCAGCTCGAAGCGCAGATCCGCGACAAGTTCCAGGCGCAGAACCCGGACGTGAAGATCCACATCGTCGGCTTCGCCAAGAAGGTCGGTGACCTGATCGACGGCCTGGTGATGGTGGCGATGTTCTTCGGCGTGGCCCTGGTGATCACCTGGGCACTGTTGTACTGGTTCACCTGGTGTATCCGCAGCACCATCGCCGTGCTGGTCACCACCCTGGTGGCGGTGGTCTGGCAGCTGGGCCTGATGCATGCGGTGGGCTTCGGCCTGGACCCGTACTCGATGCTGGTGCCGTTCCTGATCTTCGCCATCGGTATTTCCCACGGGGTGCAGAAGATCAACGGCATCGCCCTGCAATCGAGCGGCGCCGACAACGCCCTGACCGCCGCGCGGCGCACCTTCCGCCAGCTGTTCCTGCCGGGGATGATCGCCATCCTGGCCGACGCCGTGGGCTTCATCACCCTGCTGATCATCGACATCGGCGTGATCCGCGAGCTGGCCATCGGCGCCTCGATCGGCGTGGCGGTGATCGTCTTCACTAACCTGATCCTGCTGCCGGTCGCCATCTCGTATATCGGTATCAGCAAGAAGGCCATCGAGCGCAGCAAGAAGGACGCCGTGTGCGAGCACCCGTTCTGGCGCCTGCTGGCCAATTTCGCCAGCCCCAAGGTGGCGCCGGTGTCCATCGTCCTGGCCCTGCTGGCCTTTGGGGGCGGTCTCTGGTACAGCCAGAACCTGAAGATCGGCGACCTCGACCAGGGCGCCCCGGAGCTGCGGCCTGATTCGCGCTACAACCAGGACAACAATTTCATCATCAGCAACTATTCCACCAGTTCCGACGTGCTGGTGATCATGGTCAAGACGCCGTCCGAGAGCTGCTCGATCCATTCGACCATGGCGCCGATCGACGAGCTGATGTGGACCATGGAGAACACCCCCGGCGTGCAGTCGGCGATCTCCCTGGTGACCGTGTCCAAGCAAGTGATCAAGGGCATGAACGAGGGCAGCCTGAAATGGGAGACCCTCTCGCGCAACCCGGACATCCTCAACAACTCGATCGCCCGTGCCGACGGCCTCTACAACGCCGATTGCTCGCTGGCACCGGTGCTGGTGTTCCTCAACGACCACAAGGCCGAGACCCTCGAGCGGGTTACCGCTGCGGCCAAGGCCTTTGCCGACAGCCACGACAAGGAGGGCCTGCAGTTCCTGTTGGCGGCGGGTAACGCCGGCATCGAGGCGGCCACCAACGAAGTGATCAAGTCGGCCGAGCTGACCATCCTGATCCTGGTGTACATCTGCGTGGCGGTGATGTGCTTGATCACCTTCCGCTCCTTTGCCGCGACCCTGTGCATCGTCCTGCCGCTGGTGCTGACCTCGGTGCTGGGCAACGCCCTGATGGCCTTCATGGGCATCGGCGTGAAGGTCGCGACCTTGCCGGTGGTGGCCCTGGGCGTAGGTATCGGCGTGGACTACGGCATTTACATCTACAGCCGCCTGGAAAGCTTCCTGCGTGCCGGCCTGCCGTTGCAGGAGGCCTACTACGAAACCTTGCGCTCCACCGGCAAGGCGGTGCTGTTCACCGGGCTGTGCCTGGCCATCGGCGTGTGCACCTGGATCTTCTCGGCCATCAAGTTCCAGGCCGACATGGGCCTGATGCTGACCTTCATGCTGCTGTGGAACATGTTCGGTGCCCTGTGGCTGCTGCCGGCGCTGGCGCGGTTCCTGATCAAGCCAAGCAAGCTGGCGGGCAAGGAGGGTGGGTCGATCTTCGCCCACTGATACGGTTGGGGCCGCACAGCGGCCCCCCGCTGTATAATCGCTACCTTTTCCCATCAGGTACCTCCATGACCACCCTTGCTACCGCCCTCGATACTTGCGACATGCTGCTGATCGACGGCCTGCACGCTTTCGACTTCACCTTCGACGCCACGGGCCTGGCCATCGAATGCATGGACGGCCGCCAACTGCGCCGCTGGCATTTCACCTCCGAACAGGTCGCTGCCGCCCAGGGCGCCGGCGAGGACTGGTGCGTGCAGGATGCTGACGGCGCGCATCGTCTAGTCTGTATGAGTGCCTTGCGCGCCCCGGAAGACGACGATGAGCAAAACGACCTGGACGAGCCTGCTGACCGCTAGCCTGATGACCCTGATGGCCGACACCCATGCCGCGACCCTGCTGGTAGGCAGCTATACCGATGGCCAGAGCCAAGGTATCTACCGCTACAGCTTCGATACCCGCAGTGGGCAGATCGACGCCACGCCGCAGCAAGTCATCCAGAGCGTCAGCCCCTCCTGGCTGGTGCTGTCCGCCGACCAGCGCCAATTGTTCGCAGTCAATGAAACCGCCCAGGGCCAGGTCAGTAGCTTCGCGGTCGACGCCAAGGGCGTGATCAAGCCGCTGAACCAGGTGCCCAGCCAAGGCGACGAGCCTACCCACGCCAGCCTCAGCCACGACCAGCGCTACCTGTTCGTGGCCAACTACGCCGTTGCCCCCGACCCAGGCGGCAGCCTGGTGGCGCTGCCGGTGACACGCGATGGCAAGCTCAAGGGTGTCGTCCAGCAGCTGCGCCATGCGCCGAGCAAGGTCAACGCCGAGCGCCAGGCCGGCGCCCACGTGCATTCGCTGGTGCTGTCGCCGAACGGCCGCCATCTGTATGCCAGCGATCTGGGGGCGGACAAGGTGTTCATCTATCGCTATGACGGGGCCAGCACCGCGCAGCCGCTAAGCCCGGCGATCCCTGCCTTCGTCAGCCTGCCGCCCGGCAGCGGGCCGCGCCACCTGCTGTTCGATGCCAAGGGGCGACACGCCTTCCTGACCCTGGAAATGAGTGGCGAGGTGGTGATGTTCGATGTGCAGGAGCCGGCGCTCATCGAGCGTCAGCGTTTGCCCCTGAGCGAAAGCCAGGAGCCGGCGGCGAAAGCCAGCGCGGCTCTGCACCTGTCGGCGGACGGGCGTTTCCTGTACGTCAGCAACCGCGGCACTGCCAACCAGATCGTGGTCTACGCCGTGGGGCAGGACGACGGCCAACTGACCCTGTTGCAACGACGTTCCACAGACGGAGACCACCCGCGCGAATTCGCCCTGGACCCCAGCGGCAACTTCCTGCTGGTGGCCAACCAGAAAAGCAACCAGGTGGTCGTGATACGTCGCGACCCACGCAGCGGCAAGCTTGGCGAGACGCTGCAACGCCTACCTCAAGCGGCACCCTCGGATTTGAAGTTCATCGAGTAACTATCAATCGGCGTGATGTTCGTTACTTCTGTAATGAATTTTTACAAGCTCCGACGGGGGCGTAGGTTTGTCCCAAGGCCTCACCGGCCACTGTCAAACCACCGAAGTCGAGGATAGTCCCATGAATTTCAATCTCTTCCCGGTCATTGCCGCTTCCGCCATTTCCGCTTCTGTCGTCCTGCCGGCCCATGCCCAGGTCGAGAGCCGCGAGAAATCTTCCAGCACTCACAGCTATACCGAGAAATACCTGCAACAGAGCGCGCATTTCTACGCAGCGCTGAACGGCAAGAACGCGCACTGAAACGTACGAAAAGCCTGGTAATAGCATATCGCCATGTGATTGAATTTGACGCTGGTTTATTGACTCACCTGGGGTGAAGCATATGTGGCGTCTCGTGGCGGTGGTGGTATTGCTGATGTCGTCGCCGATCCTGGCGATTTGAAGGCTGTTGAATGATGGCATCTTCGCGGGCAAGCCCGCTCCTGCAAGGTCACAGGTGAATCTGGAGGAGTGGGCTTGCCCGCGAAGAGGGCATCAAAAACCGTACAAGGGCAATGTTTCAACGGGCCATGACGGCGTTGAACAGGTCCGACGCAAGCCACCTTTGCAACCAGCTCCGCACGCGCGGGTAAGGCGCCTCGGCGAACCATTGCGGTTCGACCCCGGCAAACTGGCGCAGCAGTGGCAACAGCGCGGCATCGGCCAGGCTCGGATGCCGGGCGAACAGGTAGGGCCTGTCTTCGAGCAAGCCTTCCAGTTCCGCCAGCCAGGGCGCTGCCTGCTCGCGGTAGTGCGCCCGGGAATGCGCGGGGTAACGCTCGGCGTACTTGTACAGGTTCACCTGGGCCTTGAAGTCGTGATCATTACGCGCGATCAACGCCTCGGCCTGTTGCGCCGCCGATGGGTCGGCAAGCAGACGCCAATCTTCGGGGTCATGCTGCGCTAGCGCCCAGCGCATGATGTCCAGGCTTTCCTCCAGCACCTGCTTCCCCGTATCGAGCACTGGCACCGTGCCCTTGGGCGATAGCGCCAGCAGCTCGGCGGGCTTGTGCTTCATCTGCACTTCGTGAACCTGCACCTCGCAGCCGGCATAGCGCAGCGCCAGGCGCGCACGCATGGCCCACGGGCAGCGGCGGAACGAGTAGAGGATCACCCGCAGACCTCCACCTCGCTCAAGCCATTACCCTGGCGCCGCACCTGGATCTGCACCGGGATCCGCTCGTGCATCTCCTGCACGTGGGAAATCACCGCGACCTTGCGGCCCTGGGCCTGGAGGCCGTCGAGAGCGTCCATGGCCAACTGCAGCGACTCGGGGTCGAGGCTGCCGAAGCCTTCATCGATGAACAGCGACTCGATGCGCAGGGTACTCGACGCCATCGACGCCAGGCCCAGCGCCAGGGCCAGCGACACCAGGAAGGTTTCGCCGCCCGACAGCGAATGCACCGAGCGCAATTCGTCGCCCATTTCGGTATCCAGCACCAGCAGGCCCAGCGCGCTGCCGCCGCGCTTGAGGCGGTAGCGCCGGGCCAGCTGGCGCAGTTGGCCATTGGCGTGGTGCAGCAACAGGTCGAGGTTGTAGCCCTGGGCGATCTTGCGGAACACATCGCCGGAGGCCGAGCCGATCAGGGCGCTCAGCCGTGCCCAGCGCTGCCATTCGCCATAGGCCTGGGCGATGGCCTCGGCCAGTGCCTGGTGCGCCTGCTGGCGGCGTTGGTCGTCGGCCTGGCGGGCACGCAGTTCGGCGCAGGCTTGCTCATGGGCGAGCAACTGTTCACGCAGGGCGGCCAGGGCGGTGTCCAGGTCGTCGCCGGGCAGCTCTGGGTTGGCCTGCGCCGTGTGCTCTCGTAGACGCTGCTCGCGCTCCTGAAGCAAGACGCGGCCCTGTTCGAGCGCCTTTTCCGCGCCTTGCAGGCGCTGGCGCAATTCGCCCACCTGGGTGTCGTCCATGGCCAGCAGGCGATCGAGGCCATTGTCGTCCAGCTCGGGGTGTTCGGCCCGCCACTGGGCGATCTGCCCTTGCAACTGCTGGTGTTCTTGTTCCAGGGCGTGCTGGCGGTTGGTATTGGCCTTGAGTTCACTGGCCAGGCGCACACTTTGGGTGCGCGTTTCCTGAAGCTGCGTGGCCGTTTCGGCTTCGGCGGCGCGGGCCTGTTCGACCTGCTGCTCCAGGTGCTGCTGCCAGTCCTCGGCACGCGGCTGTTCGCCGAGCAGTTCGGCCAGGGCGTTGCGGGTGCTTTCGAGCTGCGCGGCCTGGATGTCCAGCTGCTGTTGCAGCTCCTGCTGGCGCTGCACCCGGGCCAGATGCTGGTCACGCAGGCGTACCAACTGCTGCTGGCGCTGTTGCAGCTCCTGCTGTTCGTCTTTTTGCTGGTCGAGGTGCTGCAGGCGCTGGGTAACTTGTTGGTCCAGTGCCATGAAGGCGTGGGCAGGGTCGTCGCGCAGGGCCTGCAGCAGGTCAGGCGGCAGCAGGGTGGCAAAGTCGGCCAGCGCCTGGTCCAGGCGCTCCTGGTCCGAGGCCAGGGCCTGGTGCTGTTGCTCCAGGTTGCGCTGCGCCTGCTGCTGGACGTCGCGGGTGGCCTGCACTTGCTGGGTCAGGCGGGCGGCATCTTTTTGTAGGGTCAGCAGGGTCGACTGGCGCTGTTCGTCGCGGACGATTTCCTGCTCCAGACGCTGCAACTGGGCGCCCAGCCAGGCGCTACGGGCCTTGTCGTCGTGGGCTTGGAGCGCTGGCCACAGGGCATGGGCGGCCAGTTGTTCGGCCAGCGGTTGCAGTTGCTCGGCCAATTGGCCCTGCTGGTGCTGGTATTCCTTGATCTGGCCGTTGACCACGCCCACCTGGGTGCGCAGCTCGTTCAGGCGAGCGTTGAGCTGTTCCACCCGGGCCGCGGCGCCAGCTTCCTCGGCCTGGTCATGCTGGCCAAGGCTGTGCAGCAAGGCCTCGGGTTGGTGGAAGGGGTGTTCTGCACTGCCGCACACAGGGCACGGCTCGCCTTCCTGCAACTGGGCGCGTAGTTCCTCGACGCTGGCGTCGCGGGCCAGGCGTTGGCGTTCGAGCAGTTGCCGGGTCAGCGCCAGGGCCTGCTCGGCAGCTTGCAGTTCGGCCTTGGCCGCAGTGCCCTCGCCGATCAGTTGCTGGCGCTGTTGCAAGGCTTGTTGCTGGCGTTCGCCCAGGCTATCGATGCCTTGCCGCAGCTCCTGCTCGCGAGTATGCAGGCGCGACAGTTCTTCCACCGCACGCTGCTGCTTGCGATTGTCCTGGAGCATGCCGCCCAACAGGTCGAGCTGTTCGGCCAGGGCGTGGGGTTCTGCGGCGGCTTCGCGGAACAGCACCTCAAGGGCATCGCGTTGCTCCTGCAACCGGGCGTTTGCCTGGCTGGCCTGGGCTTGCAGGCCGGGCAGTTCTTCCTTGCCCTTGGCCAGGCGGCTGGCCACCTGCAATACCTGTTGGAGCTGGCCGCGATAGGCCGGCCAGGCGTGGTCGAAGGCGGCCAAGGGGGCGCTGTCGGCCAGGGCGGTGTCGATCTGTGCCAACTGCTGTTGGCTGCGCTGCTGTTGCTCGTCGAGCTGCTGCAGCTGGGTTTGCAGCTCCTGGCTGGATTGCTCGGCCTGCGCAGCAGTGTCGCGCAGCTTGCCCTGTTCCTGCTCAAGGCGCGCCAGGGTGTGCTGCTCGGCGAAGGCCTGGCGCAGCTTCGGCGCGCTCTCGGTGAGGTTGGCCTGTGCCTGCTCCAGGGCTTGGCGGGCGACGACCTGCGCCTGTTCCAGCTGTTCGGTGCGGGCGTGCAGTTCGGCTTGCTGGCGCTGTTGTTCCACCCGTTCGCTGGCCAACGGCGTCAACTGTGCAGCCAGCGCCTGTTGGCGATGGAACTGGTGACGCTGTGGCGCCAGGCGCTCCAGGCGTTGCAGGTCCAGGCGCGGTTCGGTGAGTTGTTGCCAGTCCTGCTCGGCGTTTTTCAGCGCCTGGCCCGCTTCGTCGTGCTGGGCCTGCAATTGACGTTGTTCGTGGAGCCAGGTGCGTTGCTGTTCGAACTGGCGCTCGCGGGCCTGGTCGGCCTTGAGCCGCTGTTGCGCTTGTTCCAGCTCCAGGTCGAGCGCGGTGCGGGCCTCCTGGCCCATCGGCAGCAGATGCTCGGCCTGTTTGCCGAGGTCCTTGTGCAGTGCCTCGGCGTCGCGCGCCTTGCTGAATGCCCGTTGCCCCAGTCGTGTATAGATCGACGTGTTGGTGAGCTTTTCCAGCAGCTCGCTGCGCTCGCGGTCGTCGGCCTTGAGGAAGGCGCCGAATTCGCTCTGGGCCAGCATCACCGCGCGGGTGAACTGCTCGAAGTTAAGCCCCAGGCGGGCTTCGACCAGCTGCTTGTAGTCGTTCTTGCCACTGGCCAGCAGTTGCTCGGCGTCCAGGTCGTAGAAGCTCTGGCGACTGTGCTGCAACTTGCCGTTGGCCTTGTCGCGGGCACGGTTTGCTTCCCAACGGGCGCGGTAGCGCTTGCCGTCGATGCCGACGAAGTCGACTTCGGCAAAGCCGCTGCCGGTGCCACGGCGCAAGAGGTTGCGCGGGTCGTAGGTGGGGATGTCACCGTCGGCGTCCGGCACCTTGGCTTCGCGGCCAATGTCGTTGAGCCGCGGCACGGTACCGAACAGTGCCAGGCACAAGGCGTCGAGCAGGGTGCTCTTGCCCGCGCCGGTAGGCCCGGTGATGGCGAACAGGCCAGCGCTGGCCAGGGGTTCGGCGGTGAAGTCGATGTCGACAGGGCCGGCGAGGGAGGCCAGGTTCTTCAGGCGGATGGCCAGGATCTTCATGGCTGCTGCTCCTCCAGTTGCAGGTCCTGCAGCAGCAGGGCGAAGTCGGCCAGTACCTGGTCGTCGGCGGGGTTGCCATAGGCTTGTTCCCAGGCGCGGCTGAACAGGTCTTGCGGGGTCATCTGGCTGAGTTCCACGAATTCCAGCGCGTCGCCGTCCTGCGCGCCGCGCCCGGCGTATTCGGCACTGATGCGCACCAGGCGCACGGCCTTGCCGTGCAGCGCCGCCTCGATCTGCTGGCGCAGGTCGGGCTGGGGTTCGTCCAGGCGTACGCGCACTTCCAGCCAGGGCTGGCGGTTGGGGTCGTCGAGCAGGTCGACCACTGGCAGCTCGGCCAACTGCTCCAGCAGCTCGCCCAGGGGGGCCGGGCCGACCCGTTGCAGGGCCACGGCACGCGGCACCAGGCGTGGCTCCACGCTGATCAGCTCGGGGCCGTCCAGCTCCACTTCCAGCACCTGGTGCGGGTAGTTGATTTCGGCAAACGACAGCGGAATGGGCGAGCCGCTGTAGCGGATGCGCGCCTCGCGGTTGACCTTCTGCGGCTTGTGCAAATGGCCGAGGGCAACGTAGCCGATGGCCTTGTCGAACAGCCTGGCGGGCAGCGCCTCGGCGTTGCCGATGATCAGGCTGCGCTCGGAGTCCTCCGACACCGAGCCACCGGCCATGTGCGCGTGGCTGATGGCGACCAGCGCCTGGCCCTTCTTGCGCTTGGCCAGGGCCGCAGCGATCAGTTGCTGGTGCACCTGGGTGATGCCTTGCAGGTAGTCGTCCCCCAGTTGCGGCCCGGTGACCTCCGCTGGGCGCAGGAACGGCAGGGCCAGGCACCAGGCGCCGACCTTGCCGCGTGCGTCGGTGAGCGGGATCAACAGCCGCTCGGCATCCAGCTGGCCTTCGTCGAGCCAGTGCACCCGGCCCAGGGCGTGGGTGCGCAAGCGGCGCATCAGCGCGGCGGGCAATTCGATGCGCGAGCCGGAGTCGTGGTTGCCGGCGATCATCACGATATCCAGCTTGGGCTGCTGCTCGTGGGCCTGGACGATGAAGTCGTAGAGCCTTTCCTGGGCTTTGACCGGAGGGTTGACCGTGTCGAAGAGGTCGCCGGCGATCAGCAGCGCATCTGGCTGGCGCAGGCGCAACTGGCCGAGCAGCCAGTCGAAGAAGCAGGCGTGTTCGAAGTCGCGTTCCTGGCCGTGCAGGCTTTGGCCCAGGTGCCAGTCGGAGGTGTGAAACAGA
>NZ_JAVAYC010000018.1:0-97087 GCF_042709235.1 Pseudomonas sp. LS_2
AGCGCCGCGATGGCGCCAGGTGAAATCAGCAGGGCAATCGCCAAAATGATGCCGGCCGCCTTCAGCGCCCCCACCACCGCCAGGGAAATCAGGCACAGCAGGCCATAGTGCAGCAGCCCCACGCGCAATCCGATGGCGCTGGCTTGAACCGGGTCGAAGGTGTGCAGCATGAAGTCCTTCCACTTCAGCGCCAGCACCCCACTGATCAACGCGGCAATAACGCCTGAAAGCAGGATGTCGTCGGCGTTGGCGCCGAGGATGTCGCCGAACAGGATGTGGTCCAAGTGCACATCGGACTGGATCTTCACATACAACACCAACCCCAGCCCAAACATGCCCGCGTACACCACGCCCATCACCGTGTCCTGCTTGATGCGGCTGTTGGCTTGCAGGTAGCCGGTGCCGACCGCGCAGAACAGGCCGGCCGCAAAGGCGCCGATGGCGAACGGGATGTTTAGGATGTAGGCAATCACCACGCCGGGAAACACTGCGTGGGAAATGGCGTCACCCAGCAGCGCCCAACCCTTGAGCACCAGGTAGCACGACAGCAGCGCCGTGGGTACGGCGATGATCATGGCGATCAGCATGGCGTTGACCATGAAGTCGAAGTGAAACGGTTCGAGCAGGTTCATGCGCTGGCCTCCAGCGCCTGGCGGGCGCGGCGGCGGGCGGCGAGCACGCCATGTTTGGGCGCCCATAGGAAGGCCAGCAGGAACAGTGCCGTTTGCAACACGACGATGACCCCGCCAGTGGCGCCATCGAGGTAGTAGCTGAGGTAGGTGCCGACGAAGCAGGTAAGGCTGCCAATGGCCACGGCAATCATCAGCAGCCGTGGGAAACGGTCGCTGAGCAGGTAGGCCGTGGCGCCCGGCGTGATGACCAGGCAGATCACCAGGAACGCCCCCACGGTCTGCAACGCGGCCACGGTGCAGGCCGACAGCAGGGTGAAGAAGGTGGCCTTGAGCAGCGTAGGGTTCAGGCCGGTGAAGCGGGCGTGGTCTTCATCGAAGAAGGTCACCATCAGGTCGCGCCACTTGAGCAGCAACACGGCCCACGACACCACAGCGATCACCACCAACTGCAAGGTGTCGGCGGGGGTGATGGCGAGAATGTTGCCCAGCACGATGGTCTGGATATTCACCGAAGTGGGCGACAGCGACACCATGAACAGGCCCAGGCCGAAGAACGAAGTGAAGATCAGGCCGATGATCACATCCTCCTTGAGCCTGGTGCGCTGGTTGAGCAGCAACATGGCCGCCGAGGCCAAGCCGCCTGCGAAGAACGCGCCGATCGAGAACGGCAGGCCGATCATGTAGGCACCGGCCACGCCCGGCACGATCGAATGAGATAGCGCATCGCCGATCAACGACCAGCCCTTGAGCATCAGGTAGCACGACAGGAAGGCGCACACCCCGCCGACCAGCGATGACACCCACAGCGCGTTGCGCATGTAGCCGTAGGCAAAGGGCTCGAGCAGCAGTTCGATCATGGCGTGCCCTCGTTGTCGGCCTCGCCCTCGCGCCGCGCCGGGATGCCGTTGCGCAGGATCAGTGGGCGCTCGTCGTCGCTGAACACTCCCACCGGCTGGCGCGTGGCTTCGCCAGGCTGTAGCAGCGCAAAGTGGCGCAGTACGCCGCCGAAGGCCAGTTCCAGGTTGGCCTGGGTGAACACTTCGTCGGTGGGGCCATGGGCCAGGATGGTGCGCTTGATGAGCACCACGCGGTCGCAAAACTCCGGCACCGAGCCCAGGTTGTGGGTGGACACCAGGATGATCCGGCCTTCTTCACGCAGCTCGCGCAGCAGGTGGATGATCTGGTCTTCGGTCTTCACGTCCACGCCAGTGAACGGCTCGTCGAGCAGGATCACGCGGCTGTCCTGGGCCAGTGAGCGGGCCAGGAACACGCGCTTTTTCTGTCCACCGGAGAGCTCGCCGATCTGCCGTTTGCGCAGCTCGAGCAGGTCCACTCGCGCCAGCGCGGCGTCCACCGCCGCATGGTCGGCCTTGCGCGGGATGCGCAGCGGGCCCATGTGACCATAGCGGCCCATCATCACCACGTCCTCGACCAGCACCGGGAAGTTCCAGTCCACCTCCTCGGTTTGCGGCACGTAGGCGGTGCTGCGGCGCTTGAGGGCGTCGCGGGCGGGCAGGCCGAGCACCTGGATGCTGCCGGTAGCAAGCTTCACCAGGCCCATGATGGCCTTGAACAGCGTCGACTTGCCCGAGCCGTTCACCCCCACCAGCGCGGTGATGGTGCCTATGGGAATGTGAAAGCTTGCCGCATGCAGCGCAGTGTGGCCATTGCGGTAGGTGACCGTGGCGTTGTCGACCACGATGCCGGCCTCGGGGTTGTCCAGTGCAGGCCACTGCCTCATTGCCCAGCCCCTTGGGCCAGGCCCTTGGCGATGGTCTGGCACGTGACGCGCAGCAGGTCGAGGTAGGTGGGCACCGGGCCGTCGACGCCGCTCAGCGAGTCGACGTAGAGCACCCCGCCATAGTGCGCGTTGGTTTCGGCGGCCACCTGGCGTGCCGGTTTATCGGAGATGGTGCTTTCGCTGAAGATCACCGCAATGTTGTTGGCCCGCACCGTGTCGATCACCTTGCGCACCTGTTGCGGGGTGCCTTGCTGGTCGGCATTGATCGGCCACAGGTACAGCTCCTTCAGGCCGAAGTCGCGGGCAAGGTAGGAAAACGCGCCTTCGCTACTGACCAGCCAGCGGCGCTCCTGTGGGATTTTTTCCAGTTGCGCGCGAATGGGCGCGATTTCCGCTTCCAGGCGCGCTTTGTAGGCCTCGGCATTACGCGAGTAGGTGGCGGCATTGGCCGGGTCGTGGCGCACCAGGGCGTCGCGGATGTTATCCACATAGCGCTGCGCGTCACGCGGCGACATCCAGGCATGGGGGTTGGGTTTGCCGCTGTAGGGGCCTTCGCCGATGCTCATCGGCTCGATGCCTTCGGACACCACCGCGCTGGGCACGTCCTTCAGGCGCTGGAAGAATTTCTCGAACCACAGCTCCAGGTTCATGCCATTCCACAGCACCAGCTGTGCGCCTTGGGCGCGGCGCAGGTCGCCGGGGGTGGGGGCGTAGTTGTGGATCTCTGCACCGGGTTTGGTGATCGACTCCACCAGCGCGGCATCGCCTGCGACATTGCGGGCCATGTCGGCGATGACCGTGAAGGTGGTGACCACCTTGAACTTTTCCTGGGCGCTGGCGGGCAGCGTGCACAGCAGGGCCACGGCCAGGGCGGTCAGCAGGGTGCGAGAAGCAGCGAGGTTGAACATAAGGCCTTCCAGATGCATGCAGTGGCTTGCGATCAATGGGTGCTGGCTATGTTCACGGTAGGCTAGCCGACTCTGGGTGAAAGGGTGGTCGGCTTGAGGGTGTTGCAGCGCCGCACTATGACAAATACGTCTGCCGGGCACAATCCTGCGGCTGCACGGCTGCGTCCGGTTCGAACCAGCGCGGCCAGGAGCTCTGGTGACGGCCGCCGACTTCCACGCAGGGAATCAAGCGCTCGGTCAGCACCGCCGACTGGCCCACCGAGACTGCCGTGCGGTACTTGCGGCTGTGGATGCACTCACGGTCGCCAAACTCGCAGCGGTTGAGCTGGGTGCCACCGCAGGGGCCGTTGGCCAGGCCCTTGGGACAGGTTTCCGGGCAGATGTACAGGGTATCTTGCAGGCGGCACTGGCCGCAGGTGTCGCAGCCCACCAGCGGGCGTTTGATGCTGCGCTCGAGGTGGTGCAGCAGTTTCGCCGCGCTGGGGTTGCGCCACAGCGGTCGGCGCACGGCCCAGCCGAAGGCCTTGCTGAGCAGGGTGGCGCGGTTGAACAGCTGGTGGTGCGCTGCGGCGAACAGGTGGTAGCGGGCTTTCTCCTTGAGCGTCGCCTGCACCTGGTGCTGGCCTTGCTGCCAGGTATGCGCGGGTGGGTGGAAGGTCACCGGATGTGTGTCGGGCAGTTGCCAGGCCGCGCTCCAGGCCGTCTGCCATTGTTCCTGGTTCTCGATGCGTGGCAGCCAGTGGTGCAAGGCCTGCTCCAGGGCTTCGAATTGCTCGACCTCGTGGACGCCGGACAGGTTGATGCCGGCGTAGCCAAGCAAGCGCAGGCCAATCACCTGCAAGGCCAGACGCTGGGTTGCGCGGTCCTTGGCGTAGGCCTTGGACACCTGCGCCTCGGCGGCCAGCACCGTGCGCATGCTGGGGCTCACGGTCACCCCGGCGACATGTTCGAGCAGCGCTGCGCGGCCGTCGGTAAGCGCCATGATGCAGGCGAGCATGGGCTTCACGCAGGGCTGGCGCTGCATCCAGGCCATGGCCTCGCGGTACTTCTGGAAGTCGAAGCCCAGTTGCAGGATGAAGAAATCGGCACCGGCGCCAAGTTTCTTCTCGGCCTTGAAGTATTGCGCGCCGCCTTCTTCCTCGCGGTACTTGAACGGGTTCAGCGCTGCGCCCAGCAGCCAGTCGGGGCGGGCCTGGCGTACCAACTGCAAGGCGGCGACCGATTCGAGATAACGCACCGGGCGCTGGCCGGGGACATGGCCAGGCAGGCGGTCGCCGGTCAGTAGCAGCAATTGCTCGAGGCCTGCGGCGTCCATGCGCGGCAGTTGCGCCAGCAGGTCCTGGCGTTCGCGGTCCTTGCCGGAGAAGTGCAGCAGGGTGGGTACGGGGGTGGAGAAGGTGTTGCAGGCGTCCAGCGGCGACAGGTCCAGCACGCTGCCCACGCGGTCGGCGATCGATACCGCCAGCGGCCAGCCGCACAGCTGGGTACGGGCCATGATCGTTTCGAGGTTGGCCAGGCGTTGCGTGCCGGGTTTGGGGACGAACTCCATGACGCAGACAAAGGTGCGGTCGTGCAGTGCGCGTTTGAGCAGGGTCATGGGCCTGGGTACCGGGGTGGACAGGTCGGCATTGTGTGGCGGGTTGGGGGTGTGGCGCATGTCCGAATGCGCAGGGAATTGATTTGGATGAGACATTTTCGGGGGTGTCAGTCAGGGCCTCTTCGCGGCGGTTCGGCGCCCCGATAAACCCGCTCCTACAGGGGGCACCGAACCTGTAGGAGCGGGTTTACCCGCGAACCAGGGCGCAGCCCTGGCCATACACCGTGGTTGTCAGCCGCCGCAGGGCAAGTAGTATCGCCGCACCGCCATTCCCAGGTCCAGCGTTCTCCGTCAGAACACCTGAAACGCGAGGGTGCGGCGATACGACTTGCCCCGCGACGGGCTCAAGCGCGCATCAACGCTCGATGGCCAGCGCCACGCCCTGGCCGCCGCCGATGCACAGGGTCGCCAGACCTTTCCTGGCATCGCGCTTGATCATCTCGTGCAGCAGGGTCACCAGTACACGGCAGCCGGATGCGCCGATGGGGTGACCCAGGGCGATGGCGCCGCCGTTGACGTTTACCCGCGATGCATCCCATTCCAGGTCCTTGCCCACGGCCAGGGACTGGGCGGCGAAGGCCTCGTTGGCTTCCACCAGGTCCAGCTCGGCGAACTGCCAGCCGGCCTTGGCCAGGCAGCGTTGAGTGGCCGACACCGGGCCGATGCCCATGATCGCCGGGTCCACGCCCGCGCTGGCATAGGCAGCGATCCTGGCCAGTACCGGCAAGCCGAGGGCCTTGGCTTTCTCCACGCTCATCAGCAGCACCGCTGCGGCGCCGTCGTTCAGGCTGGAGGCGTTGCCGGCGGTGACGCTGCCGTCTTTCTTGAAGGCAGGGCGCAGCTTGCCCAGGGATTCGGCGGTGGTGCCGGGGCGTGGTTGCTCGTCGGTGTCGAACACCAGCGGCTCGCCTTTCTTCTGCGGGATGTGGATCGGGGTGATCTCATCCTTGAAGCGGCCCGCTTCGATGGCCGCCACGGCCTTGCGCTGCGACTCGGCGGCAAAGGCGTCCTGCTGTTCGCGGGTGATGCCGTACTTGTCCACCAGGTTCTCGGCAGTGATGCCCATGTGGTAGTCGTTGAAGGCGTCCCACAGGCCGTCGGTGATCATGCTGTCGACCAACTGGCCGTGGCCCATGCGCTGGCCGGTGCGCGCCGAGGGCAGCACATAGGGGGCCAGGCTCATGTTCTCCTGGCCACCGGCGATCACCACTTCGGCATCGCCGCAACGGATGGCCTGGGCGGCCAGGTGCAGGGCCTTGAGGCCTGAGCCGCAGACTTTGTTCAGGGTCAGGGCGGGCACGGCGTGGGGCAGGCCGGCCTTCACGGCGGCCTGGCGCGCGGGGTTCTGGCCGGCGCCCGCCGTGAGCACCTGGCCGAGGATCACCTCGTCGACCTGCGCCGGGTCAAGGCCGGTCTGCTCCAGCAGGCGCTTGATCACTGCAGCGCCCAGGTCGACGGCCGAGATGTTGGCCAGCGAGCCCTGGAAGGTGCCGATGGCGGTGCGGGTGGCGGCGACGATAGCGACTTCGTTCATTGTTCTTCTCCGAGAGGCGAGCGTTATCGCCACAGCATCCCCGCACGACGCTCATTTGAGAAGTTTGTTTTTCTTTGTGATTGATCGGGTTTGCAAATGAATGGGGCAGTCCACTTCAGCAGTGCCATTCTCTGCGTTGCCGGCTACACCGCCGGGCAATGGCTGGTCACGCAGTGGATACCCCCGCCACCCGCTGCGATGGCGTCGATATCCAGCAGCACCACATCGCGCTCCGGGTACAGCTCGGCCAGCAGCGCCCGAGCCTTTTCATCGGCCGTACGATCACCGAACTGTGGCGCGATCACCGCACCATTGACGACGAAGTAGTTGATGTAGCCCGCCGCGAAATCCGGGTTGTCACGGTTGAACTTGCTTTTGCGTGGCTTGAGTGGTGGCGACACGGTGTGCACCTGCAAGGCGCGGCCATCGGCATCGGTGGCGTTCTTGAGAATCTCAAGGTGCGCCAGGGTGACCTTGTGGTCATAGGACTCGGGGTCGGTGTCGAGGTTGGCCAGTACCACTCCAGGCCGCACGAAGCGGGCGTAGAAGTCCACATGGGCATCGGTGATGTCCTTGCCCTTGATGCCCGGCAGCCAGATGATCTTGCGCAGCCCCAGGCGCGCCTTGAGCTCGGCCTCGACCTCGGCCTTGCTCCAGCCGGGGTTGCGGTTGGCATTGACCCAGCAGCTTTCGGTCATCACTGCCGTGCCATGGCCGTCCACCTCGATACCGCCGCCTTCGCCGACCAGTTCGCCGCGTTGGTAGGCGGCATTCGCCCGCGTGGCGACCAGCCTTGCCAGCTTGGCGTCGTAGCGGTGCTGTTGCTTGTTGCCCCAGCCGTTGAAGTTGAAGTCCACCGCTGCCAGCTCGCCGTCGTCGTCGACCACGAAGTTGGCGCCGATGTCGCGCATCCAGATGTCGTCCAGCTCGGTGACGATGAACGTGGTGTTATGGCTGCCACAGTGCTCCTCGGCCAGGTCTCGCTCATCCGCGCGGCAGAACACGGTCACCGGCTGGTAGGCGGCGATGGCCTGGGAAATGCGCCCCAGCGCGGCCTGTACGTCGGCGGTGAAGTCTTCCCAGATGGCGTCCTGGGCGCCAAAGGCGAGGTAGGCGCGGGCCTGTTTCTCGCCCTCGTCGGGCATGAACCAGCGGTCCTCATCGGCAGCGCGGGCATTGACCAGGGGCAAGCCGAGGCTGGCGACGGCGGCCAGGCCCCCAGCCAGGCTGAGCTGTTGCAGAAAGGTGCGGCGAGTGGGCATGGGGTCAGTCCTGTGCGGTCTTGAAGCGGGTCCAGACACGCATGCGTGCACGCATGTCGGCCTGGGGGATGTCCTTGCCCGGAATCAGCCGGGCATAGGTGGCGGCGTCGAGGTAGATATCGGGGTTGTCGCGCATGCGTGGGTCCACCGCCGAGCGCGCCTTGGCGCTGGCGGTGGGGTAGCCGGTGAAGTTGCTGATCGCGGCCATGTTTTCCGGGCGCATGACAAAGTTGATGAAACGATAGGCGTAGTCCGGGTGGCGTGCGTCGGCGGGGATGGCCATGGTGTCCATCCACACCGTGGTGCCTTCGCGCGGCACGCGGTACTGGATGTCGATGGCCTTGCCGGCGGCCTCGGCGGTGCGTTGGGCCTGGGTCACGTCGCCGCTGTAGCCCAGCGACAGGCAGGTGTTTTCGTTGACCAGCTCCGTCACTGGCTGCGACTGCAACTTGCGCACGTAGGGGCGGATGCCCTTGAGCAGCTCGCTGGCCGCGGCCAGGTCTTCGCGCCTGGCGCTGCGTGGCTCGCGGCCCAGGTAGTGGAGCACCACGGCGAGCACTTCGTCGGGCGAGTCGATCATCGAGATGCCGCAGTCAGCGAACTTGGCCGCCAGCTCCGGCTTGAACAGCAAGTCCAGGCTGTCGAGCGGAGCATCGGGCATGCGCTGGCGGATCTTCTCGGCGTTGAGGGTCAGGCCGATGGTGCCCCAGGTGTAGGGAACCGTGGCCTGGCTGGCCTTGGGGTAGCGCTCGTGCAGTTGGCGCAGGCCAGGCTCGATGTCCTCCAGCGCCTCGATGCGCGAGCGGTCGAGCGGTTGCAGGCTACCGGCACGCACCAGGCGTTCGGCCACGGTGTCGCCGGGAAACACCAGGTCGTAGCCGCTGCGTCCGGACATCAGCTTGGCTTCCAGCACTTCGCTGCTGTCCATCACGTCGTAGATCACCGGGATGCCGGTTTCGGCGGTGAAGCGCTTGAGGGTGTCTTCGGCGAAGTAGTCGGCCCAGTTGTACAGGCGCAGGGGCTCCTGCTCGGCCTGGGCGAGACTTGCGCTGGCGAGCAGGGCCAGGCAGACGAGCCTTTTGCTATGGCGGTTCGGCATGGTCAGGCCCTCGCAGGGTGTGGGGTGTGGCCGTCCAGGGTAAGCAGCGGCCCATACAGGTCGGGGCGGCGGTCGCGGTAGATGCCCCAGCTCAGGCGGTCCTCGCCCATGCGCGCCAGGTCCAGGTCGTGCAGCCACACGCCGCTGCTGTCGCGGTCGGCTTCGGCCAGCAGAGCGCCCTTGTGGTCGCAGATGAACGACGAGCCGTAGAAGCGCATCGACAGGCGTTCGTCGCTGGCGGCCAGCTCCGCGCCAACGCGGTTGGCAGCGACCACCGGCAGCAGGTTGGCGGCGGCATGGCCGCGCATGGCGACCTGCCAATGGTCGCGCGAGTCCACGTCGGCGGCGCCGGGTTCCGAGCCGATGGCGGTGGGGAACAGCAGCACCTCGGCACCCAGCAAGGCCAGGCAGCGCGCGGTTTCGGGGAACCACTGGTCCCAGCAGATGCCGATGCCCAGGCGGCCGAAGGCGGTGTCCCAGACTTTGAAGCCGGTGTCGCCGGGGCTGAAATATTCCTTCTCCTGATAGCCGATGGCGTTGGGGATGTGCGCCTTGCGGTACAGGCCCAGCAGGCGACCGTCGGCGTCGACCACGGTCAGTGAGTTGTAGAAGGCGTTGCCGGCGCGTTCATAGAAGCTCAGCGGCAACACCACGGCCAACTCCTTGGCCAGCGCGGCGAAGCGTTGCAGCAACGGGCCGTCGGGATACCGCTGGGCCAGCGCCTGGTGGCTGTGGCACTGCTCGATGCAGAAGTACGGGGTGGCGAACAACTCTTGCAGCAGGATCACCTGGGCGCCTTGGGCGGCGGCCTGGCGCACCAGTTGTTCGGCGTGGTCGAGGTTAGCGGGCAGGTTCCAGCCGCAGGGCATCTGCGTGGTGGCGATGCGCAAGGTGCTCATGGGCGTTGCTCCTGTAGCGGCCAGGCCGGCTGCTGCTGGGTGATGCAGTGGATGCCGCCGCCGCCATGGGCGATATGGTCGATGCGCACCGGCACCACCTCACGGTCGGGGAAGGCCTGGGCCAACTGACGCGCGGCGGCCTGGTCGGCGTCGATACCGTAGGCGG
Organism: Pseudomonas sp. LS_2; assembly: GCF_042709235.1. NCBI lineage: Bacteria > Pseudomonadati > Pseudomonadota > Gammaproteobacteria > Pseudomonadales > Pseudomonadaceae > Pseudomonas > Pseudomonas sp. LS_2. The sequence goes on from NZ_JAVAYC010000018.1 coordinate 9,839, forward strand.
GCATGATCACCGCGCCATTGGCGAGGTAGAAATTGGTGTACGAGGCGCAGAACACTTTGGCTTCGGGGTCTACGGCCGCGCTGGCTTCATACAGGTCGAGCAGTTCGAAGCGGCGGCCCTGGGCGTCGCTGGCCAACTCCAGGGCGCGGCGGTTCTCGCGCGCTACTTCGGCGTATACCGAGCCGTGGTCGTGGGTGGCGTCTACCAGCAGCACGCCGGGGCGAGCGAAAGCGCACACGCCGTCGACGTGGCCGTCGGTCATGTCGCCGGTGACGTACAGAGGGTCACCGGGTAGCCAGATGGTCTTGCGTATGCCCAGCAGGCGGGCGAAGCAGTCCTCGAAGTCGGCCTTGGTGATGCCCGGGTTGCGGTTGGGGTTGAGCAGCACCGATTCGGTGGTGATCAGCGTGCCTTCGCCATCCACATGAATAGCCCCGCCTTCGTTGCACAGGGCCGTGCTGAAGCCTTCCATGCCCAACTGGTCGAGGATACGCCGACCCAGGCTGCGGTCGTTGGCGTGCCCGGATTTCCCGCCCCAGGCATTGAAGCGCCAGCTCAGCCCGGACACGCCCAACTGTGGGTGACAGAGGAAGGTGGGCCCGCTGTCGCGACACCAGCTGTCGTCCACCGCCAGCTCAACCAGCTCGATGCCTGCGCCGCACAAGGCACGGGCGCTGACCATGGCGGACGGGTCGACCACCATCTTCACTGGCTCGAAGCGAGCGATGGCGGTAGCCACCCGGGCATAGTCGCGCTGCACGTCGGCCAGGGGCACGCGCCAGCCCGACTCCCACAGCGCCTGGTTGTGCGGCCAGATCATCCAGGTGGCGACGTGGCGAGCCCATTCGGCAGGCATGCGCCAGCCGCTGTCGTTGGACAGGTGCATATTCGAACTCCGATATTAGGGATTTTTATCAACGAAGCCCGCCGTCGCGGGTGTTGGTGTCAATGCTATGGGTGTTAAAGCAGGCAGACAAACGATAGATTTAGCGTACTTTTGATTAGTTGAGCTTATCAGTAATGCTAAAGCACTGGCCCCCACTCAACGCCCTTCGCGGCTTTGAAGCTGCTGCACGCCTGGGCAGTTTCCACAAGGCCGCCGAGGCCCTGAACCTCACCCAGTCGGCGATCAGCCAGCAGGTGCGCAGCCTGGAGGGCTACCTGGAGCAGCCGCTGTTTCACCGCACGGGTCGCAGCGTGGCGCTGACCGACGCCGGCCACGACCTGCTGAGCACCACCCAGGCCCTGTTGCAGCAATTGGCCGTGGGCATTCGCCGGCTCGACCAGTACCGCAAGCCCAACCAACTGGTGGTCAACACCACGCCGGCCTTCGCTCGCCACTGGTTGCTGCCGCGCCTGGCCGATTTCCATCAGCGCTGCCCTGAAGTGGACCTGTGGCTGTTCAGCAGTTTCGAGGTGCCGGACATGGCCAGCGAAACCATCGACCTGGCCATCCGTGACGATATCGGCGCACAGGCCGAATGCAGTTTCAGCGTGCTGTACCAGGACCAACTCTACCCCGCCTGCCACCCGGCGCTGCCCGAAACCGGGCGCACCACCCTGCATGGCGAGCGAGAGATGGACTGGAGTCACTGGCAGGTGGAGGGCGGCGGGGATGTCGGGCAGCAGGACAAGGGCCTGAACTTTTCCGACCCAGGCTTGCTGCTGGATGCGGCAGGGGAGGGGCTGGGCATTGCGTTGGTGAGCCAACTGCTGGCGCAGCGCATGGTCGATCAGGGGCGCTTGCAGGCGCTTTCGACGAAGCGGGTGAGAGGGCCGAGCTGGTGCTGCCTGGTGCATTGGGAAAGCCAGGAGGACCCGCTGGCGCGGCGGTTCCTGGAGTGGTTGCGCGCAGAAATCCGACCATAGCCGCGACGCAGAACCTGTGGGAGCGGGTTTACCCGCGAACCAGGGCGAAGCCCTGGCCATACACCGCGGTGCCCCCTTCGCGGGTAAACCCGCTCCCACAGGTACCCGCTAAATGAATAAGTTATGTGGAGGCCTATTGGTGTGGGGGTTTTGTGGTTTTGCTTGGGCCGATCACCCCGTAATATGTGTCGGATAACTTCCAGGGGTAGTCTCACCCTCTGATCAACGGAATCGCCCCCCGCGGCGCTTCCCCGGCATAAACCTGACGAGGTACAGACATTGGCCATCATTCATCCCAAGGTTCGCGGTTTCATCTGCACCACGACTCACCCGAAGGGCTGCGAGCTCAACGTCCGTGACCAGATCGAAGCCACCCGCAAGCTGGGCGTGCGCGAGGATGGTCCGAAAAAGGTCTTGGTGATCGGTGCGTCCAGCGGCTACGGCCTGGCGGCGCGCATTACCGCAGCGTTCGGCTTCAAGGCCGACACCCTGGGTGTGTTCTTCGAAAAGCCCGGCACCGAGACCAAGGCCGGCACCGCCGGTTGGTACAACGCCGCCGCCTTCGACAAGTTCGCCAAGGCCGAGGGCCTGTACAGCAAGTCGATCAACGGCGATGCGTTTTCCGACGAAGCCCGCGCCAAGGTCATCGAGCTGATCAAGAACGAGATGGGCGGCAAGGTCGACCTGGTCATCTATTCCCTGGCCTCGCCGGTGCGCAAGCTGCCGCAGACCGGCGAAGTGATCCGCTCCGCGCTCAAGCCGATCGGTCAGCCGTACAAGTCGACTGCCATCGACACCAACAAGGACACCATCATCGAGGCCAGCATCGAGCCGGCCACCGAGCAGGAAATCCAGGACACCGTCACCGTCATGGGCGGCCAGGACTGGCAGCTGTGGATCGACGCCCTGAGCGGTGCCGACGTGTTGGCCAAAGGCGCACGTACCGTCGCCTTCAGCTATATCGGCACCGAGATCACCTGGCCGATCTACTGGCACGGCGCGCTGGGCCAGGCCAAGCAGGACCTGGACGAAACCGCCCTGCGCCTGGACAAGAAACTGGCCGGTGAAGTGCAAGGCGGCGCCAACGTGGCGGTGCTCAAGTCGGTGGTCACCCAGGCCAGTTCGGCCATTCCGGTGATGCCGCTGTACCTGTCGATGGTGTTCAAGATCATGCAGGAAAAGGGCGTCCACGAAGGGACCCAGGACCAGCTGGACCGCATGTTCCGCGACCGCCTGTACCGCGCCGACGGCGCCCCGGCCGAGGTCGACGAGAAAGCCCGCCTGCGCCTGGACGACTGGGAACTGCGCGACGACGTGCAAGACGCCTGCAAGGCCATGTGGCCACAGGTGACTACCGAGAACCTGTTCGAGCTGACCGACTACGCCGGTTACAAGAAGCAGTTCCTCAACCTGTTCGGTTTCGAGCGCGCTGACGTCAATTACGACGAAGATGTGGCAACCGACGTACGGTTCGACTGCGTCGAGCTGTAAGCAAGCCCTTGACCCCACGGCCGTTTCCGACGGGCGTGGGGTTCCCGCCGAGGCTTGTTCACATTTTGTAATAAATTCCTTGCTGGCCCTCTGCCATAGGCCCGATCTATACCCCAGCTATTGGCCTGGCAATTGTTGACTGGGCCGGGGAGGCAGCATGCGGGTACTGCAAAAACTACAAGAACGGCTCCGCCAGAAAGGCTTCAAGCGCACCTTCAAGACGCTGCTCGAACGCTACGTGTTCTTTCACTGGGAGTTGTTGTGGATGGAGCGCGACCTGGTCAGCCCAGTGCCGCCCTACAGCCTCAAGGAACACCCTCCCGTCACCCTGACGACCATTACCACGAGCAATGCCGATGCCTTCGCTCGCCATTTCGGCGACCGTGTCGAGACCATGCGTGAACTGGCTGCCGAGGGCCACACCGGGCACATGTACCTGGATGAAAACGGCGATGCCGTGGCGTTCATCTGGGCCAGCGTGGTCGACTACCACGACAAGCACTACTACGGCTGCACCTTCCCGGTGAAGCCGGGGGAGTTCTTCGAGTTCGGCGGGGAAATGACCCGGCGCTACTTTGGCTCGGAGCTGTCCGTCACTGCCCAGGTCGATCTGTGGAATGCCATGCGGGCCAAGGGTTGCAACAAGGTGGTGGACGTGGTCGAGACGCACAACGTGCCTGCCATGAAGCTGCACCTGCGCATGGGCTACCACGAGCAGGGGCGGGTGATGCATGTGTATGGTCTGTTCGGGCGCTGGAAGCTGTTCCGTGAAACCCGCTATGACGGCTCGCGCCTGGAAGTGCTGCGCAAGCCAGGCGTAGCGCGGGTCTTGCCTACCGCGTGAGCCTTGCGCGGGCTGCTTCGCGGGCAAGCCCGCTGCTGCACGCGCGGCGCCGTTCTCGGCTGCGCGCTGAACCTGTGAGCGGGCTTGGGCGCGAAGAGGCCCGTACAGCCAACGCATTTTTTGCTAGCGTGGACGGACGACACCACTCCGTCCGCCTCCCGGCGTGACGTCGCAGGGAGCATGCCATGAGCAGCCTGACCCAGCCCGCCATCGCCTTTCGCCACACCACCGCCGACGGCTACAGCCTTGGCGGTTTCCAGTGGCGCCACGCCGAGCACGACCCACAGCGCCCGCTGGTGATCATCAACGCTGCTACCTCTGTACGCTGCCGCTACTACGCCCGCTTCGCCGACTACCTGTTCGCCCACGGTTGCGATGTGCTGACCTACGACTACCGCGGCATCGGCGAGTCGCGCCCGGCGTCGATGCGCCGCTTGCGCGCCTCCTGGAGCGACTGGGGCCAGCTCGACTGCGAAGCCATGTTGCAACTGGCCGAGGCGCAGTTTCCTGGCCAGCCGATCGATGTGGTGGGCCACAGTTTCGGCGGCTGGGCGGTGGGCCTGGCGCCTTCGGCGGCGCGGGTACGGCGGCTGGTGACGGTGGGGGCGCAGTTCGCCTACTGGCGTGACTATGCGTTCGAGCAGCGCTGGCGCCTGGTCGCCAAGTGGCATGTGGTGATGCCGCTGCTGACCTGGTTGTTCGGCTATTTTCCCGGCAAGCGCCTGGGCTGGCTGGAGGATACCCCGGCCGGCGTGGTGCGTGACTGGAGCACGCCCACCGCACGTTACGAGCAGCGCCCCAGTGGCCGCCTGCTCCAGACCACCCCCTTTGCCCAGGTGCAGGCGGCAGCCTTGGCTATCACTCTGACCGATGACCCCTTCGCCACCGTGGCAGCCACCGACCGCTTGCTGGCCTACCTGGTGCACGCCAAACCTCGCCACCAGCGGCTGGCGCCCGGGGATATCGGAGTCGCTGAGGTGGGGCATTTCGCGTTCTTCCACGACCGTTTTCGCGAGCAATTGTGGCCAATAGCGCTTGAGTGGTTGCAGCGGGGGGAGCTGTCGGCGCAGGTGCCAGGGAAGAGGATCAAGTGATGGGGGCAGCGCGGGCCTCAAACCCGATAGCCGTACATCACCACCAGCAGCCCCGCCAGCGCACAGACGATCAACACCTCCAGCACCCCGCGGCGGAACACCATCAACCCCACTGCCGCCACCAGCGCGATCACCAGCGCCACCCAGTCGACCACCACGCCAAATCCGTGGGGCCAGAACACGTGGTAGGCGAAGAACAGCGCCAGGTTGAGGATAACCCCCACCACCGCCGCGCTGATGGCCGTGAGCGGTGCGCTGAAGCGCAACTGCTGGCGCGTGCTTTCCACCAGGGGCGCGCCGATCAGGATGAACAGGAACGACGGCAGGAAGGTGAACCAGGTAACCAGGCAAGCGCCCAGGGCGCCGGCCAGAAAGGCCTGGTCGGCGCCGAACTGCGCCTGCACGTAAGCACCTACGAAGCCGACGAATGCCACCAGCATGATCAAGGGGCCCGGGGTGCTTTCTCCCAGGGCCAGGCCGTCGATCATCTGCGTCGGGGTCAGCCAGCCGTAGTGCAACACCGCACCTTGGTACACATAGGGCAGCACCGCGTAGGCACCGCCGAAGGTCAGCAGGGCGGCCTTGGTGAAGAACCAGGCCATCTGGGTGAAGGTGGCGTCCCAGCCGAACAGTAGGGTCAATGCCGCCATCGGCAGGCACCACAGTGCCGCGCCGCAGGCCAGCAGCAGCAACAGGCGTGGCCAGCGAAAACGGGTGTGTGAAGGGGGCTCTTCATCGGCTTCGGCCGCGCGGGGGCTGGCCACTTCGAACAGCCGGGGGTGCCAGCGCCCGCCGAGGTAGCCCAGCAGCGCTGCACCCAGGACGATCAGCGGGAACGGCAGCCCCAGGCCGAACAGGGCGACGAACGCGGCCAGCGCGATGGCCCACAGCGCGCCGTTGCGCAGCACCCGCGAGCCGATGCGCCAGGCCGCCTGGGCGACGATGGCGGTGATGGCCGGCTTCAGGCCGTAGAACAAACCCGCCACCAGCGGTTGCTGGCCGTAGGCGATGTAGACCCACGACAGGCCAATGAGGATGAACAGAGACGGCAGGATGAACAATGAGCCGGCCAGGATGCCGCCCCAGCTGCGGTGCATCAGCCAGCCCAGGTAGGTGGCCAGTTGCTGGGCCTCGGGGCCGGGCAGCAGCATGCAGTAGTTCAGGGCATGCAGGAAACGCGGCTCGCTGAGCCAACGCCGGCGCTCGACGATTTCCCGGTGCATCAGGGCGATCTGTCCGGCGGGGCCGCCGAAGCCGATGAAGCCGAGCTTGAGCCAGAACAGCAGGGCTTGGCGCAGCGGAACGGAAACAGGTTGTGACATGCAGGCGACTCCACTGGCGCAGGGCAAGGGCGGTGACCTCCAATCGCGACACAAGGCCACCCCCCCAGGGTGGCGGCCTTGTGTTTCTCAGGCGTTACGCACCAGCGGCTGCGCGGCGAATTTCACGCCTGCCAGGCCATGGCGGATCAGCGCCCGGATATTGCCGTGGTCACTGCCCTCGGGCGTGGCCAGCACGCTGCGGTAATGCTCGCCGAAAGCCTGCAGGGCTTCCTGGTCGCTCAGGCCTTCCAGCAGGGCAAGGCCCAGGGTCTTGCAAGAGCCTTCGTTCTGCCCGGCGGCGTTTTCCACGCCGCCGTTGTTGAAGGCCTGGGGCTGGTACTGGTAGTTCGCGGCCACGAAAGCCAGGGTATCGGCGAAGGCATGCTCGCCGCTGGCAAGGCTTTGGCGCAGGGTGTTCAGGTCAGTCACGGGGTTTTCCTTGGTCGAACGCCGCCTGTTGCTCGGCGCTGGCTTCTTTCTGGTGCTGGGCTTTCCACTCGGCGTAGGGCATGCCGTACACCGCTTCGCGGGCGTCATCCAGGCTCAGGTCGAGCTGGCGGTCGTCAGCGGCGGCCTTGTACCACTTGGACAGGCAGTTGCGGCAGAAGCCTGCAAGGTTCATCAGGTCGATGTTCTGCACGTCGGTGCGCTTTTGCAGGTGGTCGACCAGGCGCCGGAACGCGGCGGCTTCGAGTTCGAGCTGTTGTTGCGGGGTCATGGGTTTCTCTCAGGTCATGCGGTTCTTCAGGTGGCGGCCACCATTGATGACCACTTGGCTGCCGGTGCTGTACTGGCTTTCGAGCAGGAACATCACCGCTTCGATCAGCGGCTGGGCACCAGGCTCGAACTCCAGCAGGGCCTTTTTCAGGGTCTGCTGGCGGTAGGCCTCGTCGCCGTCTTCCTTGAGGATCAGCAGGCCTGGCAGGATACCGTTCACACGCACCTTCGGCGCGTATTTTTCGGCGAACGACAGCACCATGTTCTGCAACGCCGCCTTGGTGGCGGCGTAGCCGATATGGCCCTTGCTGCCGCGCGAGGAGGTTTCGTCGCAGATGTGGATGATGTCGGCCTTGTCGAGCTTGGCCAACTGCTCGCCCAGGGCCAGGTTCAGGTGGTAGGGCGCCTCGACATGCAGTCGGAACATGGTGTCGAGGTTGCACAGGTTGTCGTCGAGCCACAACGAGGCGTTGTGGATGATCGCACGCAGGCCGTCATAGTGCTGCTTGAGGTGTGCCACCAGGGCCTGGCGGTCGGACTCCTGGCACAGGTCGGCACGGAACTGGACGATATTCGGGTGCGCGGCCTCGGGGCGGATGCTGCGGCTGGCGCTGACGACCGTGTGGCCAGCACTGGCCAGGGCCAAGGCCAGCGCCAGCCCGACACGCTGGCTGGCTCCGGTGATGAGGATGGGGCTGTTCATGTTCTCGGCGGTCAACTTGTTCGTGCAGTGATGCCCCAGCATACCCGAACTGCTTCCCTATTGCGTGGCTGGCCTCAGCGGCTGCGCAGGCCGCGCGGCGTGTCGTCGGCAGGGTTCAGCCAGGGCGCCAGCAAGCGGGTGGAAAGCGGGATGAACAGGTAGACCATCAGCGGTGTCAATACCAGGGTACTGAGCAGCACGCGCGGTACCAGGCCCAGCGGCGCCAACCAGTGGCCGAACAAGAGGTTGAACAATAGCGACACCGGGAAGAACGCCAGCCAGATGGCGGTGGCCTGTTTCCAGCGTGGAGGCTTTTGCACCGTTTCGGTGCCGAACCAGTCGTCAAGACCCGTTACGCGGCGCTCCCTGGGGCGCTCGAACAGGCCGTCGCCGCGTTGCAGCCAGGCGCGGCGCGAGGCGGAATGTTCCCAGGCCTGCACGGTGGCTTCGTCGGTAAAGCGGAAGATGATCTGGAACTCGTCGCCATCGGCGGGCGGTGCGAGGATGCCCGAGCCCAGGTAGCCAGGGAAGTCGGTGGCCAGTTGCTCGCCTTCGTGCAACCAGGCCAGCAGTTCCTGGAAACGGCCACGGGCGGCGCGGCGTGACACCATCAGTGTGACGGGTGGGGTAGACATCGTGTATCTCCTTACGACGGGGCTGGCGGGTAGCTGGCCCCTCTGACCTGTGCCCGGGGTGGTGGGCGACGCAGGTTTGCATGCAAGAATGGGTGCATGAATCGGGCGCGGATTATCGCGTATAAATCGTGACCCGTCAGTGCCGGTCGACTTGTGGCTACGCTGACCAATGGAACATCCCATGCGTAAAATGGCCGCTACATATCTACAAGACAGAGTTTTCACACCCATGAATGAGTCGCTTGCAGCCTGTGAGGCCGAGCAGAGCCTGGCCGACCAGGAGTTGTTCCCCATCCGCGAGGTGGCGCGCCTGACGGGCGTCAACCCGGTGACCCTGCGTGCTTGGGAGCGCCGCTACGGGCTGATCCAGCCGACCCGTACAGAAAGCGGCCATCGCCTCTATTCCCAGGCCGACATCGACACCATCGGCAGCATTCTCGGCTGGCTGCGCCGTGGCGTGGCGGTGAGCAAGGTCGGTAGCATCCTGGCCCGTAGCCAGGCCCAGGAAGTCTGGGTCAGCGACAACCTGGAAGGGCAGGCGCGCTGGCAGGCGCAGGCGCGCGAGGCAGCGCAGGCGTTCGACAGCCACGCGCTGGAGCAATTGTTCGAGACGCTGTTCGCCAACCATTCGCCAGAGCAGGTGCTGGGCGAGGTATTCCTGCCAGTGTGGGAGGGGTTGCGCATCGAGCCGGGCGGTTATGGCCAGGGCAGTGAGTGGCTGTTCCTCGATCAGTTCTTGCGCGGGCATGTAGTGCAGCGCCTGCTGCGGCTGCGCGAGCCGAAGGCGCGCCGGGTACTGTTGGCGCCGCTTGGCCCTGAAAACACTGAGCTGGAGTTGCTGGTCGCAGGCCTGGTGCTCAGTTGCGAAGAAGTGGCCGTGACGGTGCTCGCGCCGCAGCAGCCGTTCGCGGAGCTGGCGTTGGTGTGTGAGCGGCTGCGCCCCGATGCGCTGGTGCTGTTCGCCAATCATCGCCCGGCAGCGGACCTGGCTCGTCGCTTGGCGCGCCTGACCCTGGCGCTGAAGTGCCCGGTGCTGGTAGCCGGAGAGGCGGCACAAATGGCCCATGACAGCCTCGAAGGCGGGCCGGTGGCCTGCCTGGGTGCGCAAGGTGGGGATATGCGTCGGCGCCTGCGCAAGTACCTGGCCGGTCAGCTCGATACTTGAGTGTGCAGCTCCGGGTGCGCCCGGCGGTGGGCCTGGAGGATGTACTCGCGCAGGCGTTCGATCTCGTCGGCTTCGCTGCGGGCCAGGTCGTAGGCGGCCAGGTCCGGGCCGATGCGCCGGCGCAGCACGCCTTGCAGGGCGATCGGCTGGATGCCGGGCGGGGCGAAGTACAGGTCGAAATGGTTCGGTACCAGGGCGCCGTTGGCGATCTGCAGCAGCGCGCCTTTGAAGGAGATGTCGCGCACCCACAGCGAACTTGGGTTGTTGCGGGCATCGATCAGCGGGCTCGGCTGGTCCATCGACAGCCGCCAGGGGCGCAGCTTCGGGCCGTCTTCATAGATGGCCGGCGAGCCCAGTTGCAGGTGCAGGGCGTGGAACTCGTCCTCGACCAGTTGCAGTGGAAAGGTGATTTGCTGGTTGTTGAACTGGGCCTGGAGGGTGACCTGTTCGTTGGCGACCAGGCGGGTAAGCAACTGCTGCAAGCGTCGGTCGCCATTGACCAGCAGGCTCGACATGGAATCCGCCAGGTTCAGCTGCGGTGCATGCTGCATGTTGTGGATGAAGTCCAGCTCATCCTGGGTCAGGAGGGCGTCTGCTTGCATGCTTGGGCTCGGGGGTGGCGGTGGTCTGCGGGGTTCTTCATGGCGATTGACCGCACGCGAGACGGTTGGTTCAGTGTCATCGGTCGGCTCAGGCATCGTGCAGGCGTTTCCTGGCTTCGGCCAGTGCCTGTTCCAGCTCTACCTGGCGGCTCACATCCTTCTGGATGCCGATGAAATAGGTGCGTTGGTCGGCTTCGTTGTACACCGGGGTGATCGACAGCTCGTTCCAGAACGCGCTGCCATCCTTGCGGTAGTTGCGCAGTATCTCACGGCAGGGTCGGCCTTCGGCCATGGCCTTGCGGATGCGCATACGGGCCAGTTGGTTGCGGTCGTCGGCCTGCAGGAAGCGGCAATCCTGGTAGAGGATGTCGTTGCGTTGGTAACCGGTAAGCCGTTCGAATGCCGGGTTGGCGTAGATCAGAATGGTGTCGTCGCCTTCCTGTTCAGCGACTACGATGCCGTCGTTGGAGGCATCGATCATGGCTTGCAGCAGTTGTGCGTTGATCATGGTCAGGTCGTTGGGTGAAGAGGGTCAGCGGGGCGGCCTTTTGCCACTGGTGGATGCTAGTATCCTACGTTTTCACTTAGTTTCGGAATCTGTTCCCGATGAAAGTCGTCATTATTTCTGGCTCGGTGTATGGCACCGCCGACGAAGTCGCCCGCCACGCTGAAAACCTGCTCAAGGCTGCGGGCTTCGAAGCCTGGCACGCCGCCCGCGCTACCCTGGACGACCTGCGTGGCTTCGCCCCCCAGGCGCTGCTGGGCGTAACCTCGACCACCGGCATGGGTGAGCTGCCCGACAGCATCATGCCGCTGTACAGCAGTATCCGCGACCTCTTGCCGGCCGAGTGGCGCGGTCTGCCCGGGGCAGTGCTGGCCCTGGGCGACTCCAGCTATGGCGACACCTATTGCGGCGGTGGCGAGCAGTTGCGCGAGCTGTTCCTCGAGCTGGGCCTGCGCGAAGTGCTGCCGATGCTGCGCCTGGATGCCAGCGAGACCGTGACCCCCGAGACCGATGCCGAGCCATGGCTGGCAGAGCTCGTCGTGGCGCTGCGAGGCTGACGCTCGGGCTTGACGACCGTTCGTGCCGCTGACTCGCACGGTCATCAAGCTGGCTGCCAAGGCGAGTTCCGCCGTGAAAGTGCCTGACTAGACTGTGCCTCGACATAGGTGATTCCTAGAGAGCACATGCAAGTGCCGAGGCCCATGCAATGAACGCAGCCTTGCCCTATATCCGCACCCTCAATCCCTGACCCGCAGGACAAAACCGATGCCTTTGGCCGAAATTCCATTGTGCGTCTGGCGTACCCGGGGTCAGGCTTTTACCTTCCGGGGCCAGAGCATCCGCTACTGGACAGCAGGGCAGGGAGAGCCGTTGCTGTTGATCCATGGCTTCCCAACCGCCAGCTGGGACTGGCACTACCTGTGGGCCCCGCTGGCCCAGCGTTTTCGCCTGGTGGCCTGCGACATGCTCGGCTTCGGCGATTCGGCCAAGCCCGTAGACCACGATTACAGCCTGCTGGAGCAGGCCGACCTGCAACAGGCGCTGCTCGAGCACCTGCACATCGAGCAGCCGGTGCACCTGCTGGCCCACGACTATGGCGCAAGCGTCGCCCAAGAGCTGCTGGCGCGGCACCATGAGGGGCGCGCCGAGGTTGCCAGTTGCGCGTTCCTCAACGGTGCGCTGTTCCCGGAGGAGTGCCCGCTGCTGCTGGTGCAAAAGTTGCTGCTCAGCCCCCTGGGCTGGCTGGTGGCGCGCTCGTTCGGGCGCGACGACCTGGTGCGCAGTGTCAGCCAGGTCTATGGCCCCTGCACCCACCCCAGCGAGAGCGCATTGGATGACTGCTGGAGCCTGATGGTGTCCAACCGGGGCACCCGTATCCTGCACAAGCTGATGGCCTGTGTGCCGGAGCGTTTCCGCCAGCGCGAGCGCTGGGTGGCGGCGCTGCAGCGCGAAGGCGTGCCGCTGCGCTTCATCAATGGCGCGGTCGACCCGCTGTCGGGTGCGCATATGGTCGAGCGCTACCGGCAACTGGTGCCCGAGCCGGACACCGTGGTGCTGCAAGGCATCGGCCATTACCCGCATACCGAAGCACCGGTGCAGGTGCTGCGCCATTACCTGGCGTTTCGCGAACAACCCATGGGCTACCTGCCACAGAAGGTCGCCTGGTCCTGACCGGGCGATCAATCTGTCTTATCGCCTGCCATTCAGCGCCTGGGCGCTTGATTGTCCACAGCCCTGGGCTCGCGGACACTGGCTGCACCCTTATCCTTGACTGGAGCCTTGAGCATGAGCGAACCGGTACGTCTGCAAGATCGCGTGGTGATCGTCACAGGGGCCGGAGGCGGCTTGGGCCGCGCCCATGCGCTGCTGTTCGCGGCCCGTGGCGCCAAGGTGGTGGTCAATGACCTGGGCGGCTCGACCCATGGCGAGGGCGCCAGCGCCTCGGCGGCTGACCGCGTGGTGGAGGAAATCCGCGCCGCTGGCGGCACTGCGGTGGCCAACCACGATTCGGTCGGTGAGGGTGCGCGTATCGTCGAGCAGGCGCTGGACAGCTTCGGCCGCGTCGATGTGCTGGTGAACAATGCCGGCATACTGCGCGACAAAACCTTCCACAAGATGGAGGACGCCGATTGGGACCAGGTCTATCGCGTGCACGTGGAGGGCGCCTACAAGGTTACCCACGCCGCCTGGCCGCACTTGCGCGAACGTAACTGGGGGCGGGTGATTTTCACCGCCTCGACCTCGGGTATCTATGGCAACTTCGGCCAGGCCAACTATGGCATGGCCAAGCTCGGCCTCTACGGCCTGACCCGTACCCTGGCCATCGAAGGGCGCAAGCACGGCATCCTGGTCAACGCCATCGCCCCCACCGGCGGTACGCGCATGACCGAGGGGCTGATACCGCCGCAGGTGTTCGAGCGCCTCAAGCCCGAGCTCATCAGCCCGCTGGTGGTGTACCTGGGTAGCGAGCAGTGCCAGGACAGCGGCGAGCTGTTCGAAGTGGGCGGCGGCTGGGTAGGCAAGGTGCGCTGGGAGCGCAGCCTGGGCGTGGGGTTCGATCCGCGAGAGGGCTTTACCCCGGAGCAGGTCGCGGACAACTGGGAGCGCATCGGCGATTTCGAAGGTGCGGTGCACCCGCAGGACAGCTTGCAGGCGTTGCAGCAGATGATGGCCAACCTGCAAAAGTATCCGCTGGGCTGAAGCGCATAAAAAAGGCCGCTGCAATCGCAGCGGCCAGGCAGGACGTCAGATCAAGGAGCTTCAAAATCAACGTCGGGCATGGCTGCCGGAAAAGCAGGAGGGAGCGCTTTTCGTGCATGCCAGCGAGAAAATCTTAACCCCTTGATCCCTTGGGAAAAACAACCCTTCGCGACATTCACCATTACCTTTTGGGTAAAAGTCCGCTTTGCCTATGCTTCGTAGCCCATTCGCCAGCTGGTAGCCCGCGCCGCCGCAAGCAGACGCTCGGCCGCCGGCCCATGCTCGTCGGCATGGAAGATCGAGGCCGGCCCCACCACGGTCATAACCGCCGCGATCCCCCCCGTTGCGTTGAACACCGGTGCCGACAACGCATCCACACCCGGCATCAACAAACCATGCACATGGTGCAGGCCGCGTTCGCGTATCTGTGCCAGCAGCGCCGTGTAGTCCTCCACGCGGTGGCCGGACGCCGCCAGTTCGCGGTCGCGCAGCTCTACCGTTTCGCGCGGCGGCAGGTAGGCGGCGAATACCAGCCCGGTGGACGAACTGAGCAGCGGCAGCACCGAGCCGATCTGGGTCACCACCGTGACTGCACGCACTGCCGGCTCGATGTTCACCACCGTGGCACCCTGGTTGCCCCACACGGCAATGAAGCAGCTTTCGTTCAGTTCATCGCGCAATTGCGATAGCGGCAGGGTCGCGACCTTCAGCACATCGATACTGCCCAGCGCCGCCATGCCCACGCGCAGCGCCTCGCGCCCCAGGCCATAGTGGTTGGTGGCCGGGTCCTGCTCGGCGAAACCGCTGGCGATCAATGCCTGCAGGTAGCGGTGCACCTTGCTGGCCGGCATCTGCACGTGTTCGGCCAGGCGCGACAACGAGGTGGACGGGGAAAGTTCGGCGAGTGCCTTGAGGATATCGGTGCCGACTTCCGCCGAGCGGACCTTCTGCTTGCCGTTGTCGCTGGGGGAGCTGGCTTTGGCCATGGGAGGGCGTGTCCATCGTGACAGGTGGCGCCTTTATAGCTTGACGCCTTTCTCGGAGCAAATTACGTTATTCGTAATCTGATTACGATAAAAACAATGCAGACGCGCTGCGGAAGGTCGCCAGGCCCTCTCCGCAGCCCACTGCCCGTAAAGGCTCCAGGCGAGCCCGGAGGCATAGATGACCCGCGACACCTCCCCTGAACTCCAGTACCTGAGCGGCTTCGGCAACGAATTCGCCAGCGAAGCGCTGCCCGGCGCCCTGCCGGTCGGGCAGAACTCGCCGCAGCAAGCGCCCTACGGCTTGTATGCCGAGTTGTTGTCGGGCACGGCATTCACCATGCCGCGCAGCGAGCTGCGACGCACCTGGCTGTACCGCATTCGTCCCTCGGCGCTGCACCCACGCTTCGAGCGCCTGGCCCGTCAACCCCTTGCAGGCCCGCTCGGGGCGGCCAACCCAAACCGCATGCGCTGGAGTCCACAGCCGATTCCGAGCGAGCCCACCGACTTCATCGAGGGCTGGCTGCCGATGGTGGCCAACGCCCCAGCCGAAAAGTCGGCAGGCGTCAGCATCTATATCTACTGCGCCAACCGCTCCATGGAGCGGGTGTTCTTCAACGCCGATGGCGAACTGCTGCTGGTGCCCGAGCAGGGGCGTTTGCGCATCGCCACTGAGCTTGGTGTGCTCGAGGTCGCGCCCCTTGAGATCGCGGTGATCCCGCGGGGCATGAAGTTTCGCGTCGAGCTGCCGGATGGCCAGGCGCGTGGCTATATCGCCGAGAACCATGGCGCTCCGCTGCGCCTGCCCGACCTTGGCCCGATCGGCAGCAACGGCCTGGCCAACCCGCGAGACTTCCTCACCCCCGTCGCCCATTACGAAGAGACCCAGGGCCCGGTGCAGTTGGTGCAGAAGTTCCTCGGCGAACACTGGGCCTGCGAGCTGGGCCATTCGCCGCTGGACGTGGTCGCCTGGCATGGCAGCAATGTGCCGTACAAGTATGACCTGCGTCGCTTCAACGCCATCGGCACGGTGAGCTTCGATCATCCCGACCCGTCCATCTTCACCGTGCTTACCTCGCCGACCAGCGTGCACGGCCTGGCCAACATGGACTTCGTGATCTTCCCGCCGCGCTGGATGGTGGCCGAGAACACCTTCCGCCCGCCCTGGTTCCACCGCAACCTGATGAACGAGTTCATGGGCCTGATCCACGGCGCCTATGACGCCAAGGCCGAAGGCTTCCTACCGGGCGGCGCCTCTCTGCATGGGGTGATGAGCGCCCACGGACCGGACGCCGAGACCTGCACCAAGGCCATTGCCGCAGACCTTGTCCCACACAAGATCGACGCCACCATGGCGTTCATGTTCGAGACCAGCCAAGTGCTGCGCCCGAGCCAGCAGGCCCTCGAATGCCCGCAATTGCAGGCCGACTACGACAGCTGCTGGGCGACCCTGCCGAGCACCTTCAACCCTAACCGGAGATAACCCATGAACCACATCGCCAATGCCAGCAGCTGGGTAGAACACGCCAACGGGCATCGCGACTTCCCGCTGCAGAACCTGCCGTTGGGTATCTTCAGCCGTCAGGGCCAGGCACCGCGCTGTGGCGTGGCCATCGGCGAGGCCATTCTCGACCTTGAAGCCGTGTTGGCGGCGGGCCTGTTCGACGGCTTGGCCAAGGCGGCGGTCGAGGCTGCCCAGGGCGGCGCTCTGAATGCCTTCTTCGCCTTGGGTCGCCCGGCTCGGGTGGCCCTGCGCGAGCGTCTGCTGGAGCTGCTGGGCGAGGGCAGCGCGCACCAAGGCGCCTTGCAGGCAGCGCTGTACCCGTCCAGCGAATGCCAGTTGCACCTGCCCGCCAAGATCGGCGACTACACCGACTTCTACGTCGGCATCGAGCACGCCAAGAACGTTGGCAAGCTATTCCGCCCCGACAACCCACTGCTGCCCAACTACAAGCACGTGCCGATCGGCTACCACGGCCGCGCCTCGACCATCCGCGCCTCCGGCACCGACGTGCGCCGCCCCAAGGGCCAGACCTTGCCGGCCGGGCAAACCGAGCCGAGCTTCGGTCCCTGCGCGCGGCTGGACTACGAGATGGAACTGGGCATCTGGATCGGCCAGGGCAACGACATGGGCCAGGCCATTGCGATAGGCGATGCGGCCGAGCACGTGGCGGGTTTCTGTTTGCTCAACGATTGGTCTGCGCGGGATATCCAGGCCTGGGAATACCAGCCGCTGGGCCCATTCCTGTCCAAGAGCTTCATCACCAGCGTCTCGCCGTGGGTCGTCACCGCCGAGGCCTTGGAGCCATTCCGCTGCGCCCAGCCGGCGCGTCCGGAAGGCGACCCGCAACCGCTGTCGTACCTGCTCGACAAGCGCGACCAGGCGGGCGGTGCTTTCGACATCGAGCTGGAAGTGCTGCTGCTCACCGAGCGCATGCGCGAGCAGGGCCTGTCGGCCCACCGCCTGACCCTGAGCAACACCCGCAGCATGTACTGGACCGTGGCGCAGATGGTCGCTCACCACAGCGTCAACGGCTGCCAACTGCAACCGGGCGATTTGTTCGGCTCGGGCACCTTGTCTGGTGCAGAGCCAGGTTCGTTCGGCAGCCTGCTGGAGATCACCGAAGGCGGCAAGCTGCCGGTGCAGCTGGCCAGTGGCGAAGTCCGCAAGTTCCTCGAGGACGGCGACGAGATCATCCTGCGCGCCCGCTGCACCCGTGAAGGTTTCGCCAGCATCGGCTTCGGCGAATGCCGCGGCATCGTCCGCGCAGCGCACTGAGGAGGCGGGGCGATGGAACTGTTCACCTACTACCGCTCCACCTCTTCCTACCGAGTGCGTATCGCCCTGGCGCTCAAGGGCCTGGACTACCAGGCCCTGCCGGTCAATTTGCTCAAGGGCGAGCAGCGCGGTGCCGAGTATCTGGCCCTCAACCCCCAGGGGCGTGTGCCGGCCTTGCGTACTGACGCCGGCGAACTGCTGGTGCAGTCGCCGGCGATCATCGAATACCTGGAGGAGACCTTCCCCGCGCCTGCGCTGCTGCCGCGCGACGCCCAAGCGCGTGCCAAGGTTCGTGGGGTGGCGGCGATCATCGGCTGTGATGTGCACCCGCTGCACAACGTGAGCGTGCTCAACCAGCTGCGTGGGCTGGGGCATGAGGAACAGGAGGTCAACCAGTGGATCGCCCATTGGATCGGCCAGGGGCTTGCAGCGGTGGAACGGTTGATTGGCAATGAGGGTTTCTGTTTCGGTGATTGGCCAGGGTTGGCGGATGTGTACCTGATTCCCCAGGTGTATGCAGCGCAGCGGTTCAATGTCGACCTGGGCGGTTACCCCCGTATTCGACGGGTGGCGGCGCTGGCTGAACAGCACCCGGCGTTTGCCCAGGCGCACCCGGCGCGGCAACCCGATACACCTTGATAACAGTGGTGGCTTCTTCGCGGGCTTGCCCGCGGAGAGGTCAGTACAGACAGCGTCTCTCCATAAAAACAACAACCAGGTACCTTGCGATGCAAAACCAGATAGTCAGCTTTCGTGCGGCACTCGACGCGCGCCCGGTGTCGTCCTACCAATGGCGCCTGTTGGTGCTATTGATCCTGCTGCTGGTCACCGACGGCTACGATGCCCAGGTACTGGGCTACGTCATCCCTGCCCTGGCCCAGGACTGGGGCCTGGAGAAGGCCGCCTTCGGTCCTGTGTTCAGTGCCAACCTGCTGGGGCTCACCGTCGGTTCGCTGACCATCACGCCGCTGGCCGACCGCTTCGGCGTACGCCGGGTTCTGCTGTGCTGTGTCGTGCTGTACGCCAGCCTGACCTTGCTGATGGTCTTCGCCACCTCGCTCGACAGCCTGATGCTGGCGCGCTTTCTCTGCGGCATCGGCATGGGGGGCGCGATGCCCTGTGCCATGGCGCTGATGGCCGACTACGCGCCGCCGCGCCTGCGCACGCTGATGGTGACCCTGGCCGCCTGCGGCTTCTCGCTGGGCGGTGCGGCCGGGGGCTTCGTTGCCGCAGGCTTCATCGACCGCTTCGGCTGGGAGGCCGTGTTCCTTGCCGGGGGCGTTGCGCCGTTGCTGTTGTTCCCGTTGCTGCTGCGCTTCTTGCCCGAGTCGTTGCCCCGCCTGCTGCGCGATGCGCCGCCCTATGCGCGTTTGCAGGAGCTGGCGGCGCGCTTCTTGCCGGGCTGGGAGGTGCCTGCCGCGCAGGTCGCGGCCGATGAGCCGACAGCTGGCAAGCTGGCGGTGCTGGGGCTGTTCCGCGATGGCTTCGCCCGTGCGACCTTGCTGATCTGGGGCACCTTCTTCGTCAGCCTGATCCTGCTGTACTTCATGATCAGTTGGCTGCCATCGCTGTTGCAGGACAGCGGCCTGGCGCTGAAGCAGGCCAACCTGGTCACCTCGCTGTTCCTGTTCGCCGGCACCTTTGGCGCGGTGTGCCTGGCCTGGTGCGCCGATCGCATGGCCAACAAGGCCTACCTGCTGGCCATGGTGCTGCTGGGCGCAGCGTTGTTCAGCGTGTCGGTGGGGCTGAACCACGATGATCCGCGCTGGCTGGTGCCCAGTGTGTTCGCCGCTGGCTTCTGCATCATTGGCGGGCAGCTCACCCTCAACGCCTTCGTCAGCAACTTCTACCCCGCCCAGGTGCGCGCAACCGGCGCCGGCTGGGCGCTGGGTGTCGGGCGTTTCGGCTCGATCCTTGGGCCGCTGTTCGGCAGCCTGTTGCTGGCCATGCACATGCCGGTGGAGAAGATCTTCTTCTTCTGCGCCCTACCTGCGGTCATTGCCGCGCTGTTGATCAGCCAGGTGCGTACCCCACACCGTGTGGCGCGGCGGGTGCAGGACAGCGCTTTAGTGGATTGAGCGGCTGGCGTGGGGCAACTGGCCCAGACGCTCGCTGAGTTTCAGGCGTTGCACCGGGTCGTCGCTGAGCAGCAAGGCGTGCTCCAGGTCGAAGCGCTCGGCCTGGGGGCAGTCCAGGTGCTGGTAGAGGGTGGCGCGGGCCAGGTAGTCGCCGACCTGGGCCGGGCCCAGTTGCATCACCCGCTCGGCATCGACCAGCGCGGCCAGGTCGTTGTCGTTGCTGCTGTGCAACTGGCGCAGGTTGCGCGACAGGCGTTGCAGGATCTGCGCCGGGCTGGCGCTGCGCAGGTGTTCGGCGACCAGGGCCTGCTGCGGGCCGAACTGACGGGTGAGCAGCTCGCGGCAGTCGGCGGGGTACAGGCGGCGGCCGCCGCAGGGGTCGAGCAGGTGGTCGGCACCGGGCACGCGCAGCAGGAAGTGCCCGGGAAAATTCACGCCTTCCAGCGGAATCGACAGGCGACTGGCAAGTCCCAGGGCCAGGATGCCGAGCATCAATGGCTGGCCGCGTCGGCGCTCAAGCACCTTGTCCATCAGCGCCGCCTGTGGCCGCAGGGGGAGGTATTCGTCCTGCTGGAAGCCCAGGGCATTGAGTTGGCGCAGCAGGGGTTGCGCAAGCTCGGCCAGCGGCAGCATGGGCAGGCTGGCGTTGACTTCCCGGTGCAGGTCGTTGAGCTGCACCAGGTGAGCGGACGGGTCGACCTGGCGATCATGCTCGGCGGCGATCCACAGGGTGGCTTCCAGCAGAGCGACCGGGTCGCGGTCCAGGCAGGCGAGGCAGGCTTGACGTGAGTTCATGAGGCGTCTCCACACACGCTTATCTTTTAGCCCTGGGGCCGGGTTTCGTCCAGTGGTCTGGCCGTGACCTGCCCGGTAGCAGCCTGCCTATACTGGAACCAGCACCGCTTGGGGAGCCAGTCGATGTTCGCGCTCATGCAAAGTACACGCACCCAGTCCCTGCACCTTTTCATCGACCCGCCCACGGGGTTGAAGGCCGTGGTGGCGATTCACAGCGAGCGTCTGGGGCCGGCCATGGGGGGCTGCCGCTACCTGCCGTATGCCGACGATGAGAGCGCCATGAGCGATGCCATTCGCCTGGCCCAGGGCATGAGCTACAAGGCGGCGCTGGCGGGCCTGGCGTTCGGCGGCGGCAAGGCGGTGATCGTGCGCAACCCCCATGTGGAGAACCGCGCGGCGCTGTTCGAGGCGTTCGGGCGTTTCGTCGACACCCTGCAGGGACGCTTCATCACGGCGGTGGACAGCGGTACCTCGACCCTGGACATGGACTGCATCGCCCAAACCACGCCGCACGTCACCAGCACCACGTCCTCGGGCGACCCCTCGCCCCATGCGGCCATGGGCGTTTTCGCCGGCATCCGTGCCACCTCCATGGCGCGGCTGGGCAGCGACAACCTCGAAGGCTTGCGCGTGGCAGTACAGGGGTTGGGCAACGTGGGCTATGCGCTGGCCGAGCAGTTGCACGCGGCGGGGGCGGAGTTGTTGGTCAGCGACCTCGACCCTGGGCGGGTGCGCCTGGCCGTGGAGCAGTTCAACGCCCACCCGGTGACCAATGACGCCTTGTTCAGCACGCCGTGCGATATCTTCGCGCCTTGCGGGGTAGGCCCGGTACTCAATGGCCAGAGCGTGATGCAACTGCGCTGTGCGGCGGTGGCAGGTTCGGCCAACAACCAGCTGACCACCTTGCAGGTGGCCGACCAATTGGAAAGCCGCGGCATCCTGTATGCCCCCGACTACGTGATCAATGCCGGTGGCTTGATCTACGTGGCTCTGACCCACCGCGGCGAGGACATCGGCACCATTACGGCGCACCTGGCGCGCATTCCTTCGCGCCTGACCGAGGTGTTCGCCCATGCCCAGGCCGAGAAACGTTCGCCGGCGAGGGTGGCGCAGATGCTGGCGGAGCGGTTGCTTTACGGCTGAAGGTGCTGGCTCGATACCCTGTGGGAGCGGGTTTACCCGCGAACCAGGGCTAAGCCCTGGCCATTCACCGCAGTGTATGGTCGGCGCTTCGCCCCGTTCGCGGGTAAACCCGCTCCCACAGGTAATGCGCTGTTCTGAGGATCACTCCTGACCGTCACCCTCGAGCAACTCACCCAGCGCATCCGGCTGGCTCTTGAATGCCCGGGCGAACACATCGCGGTTCTTGGCCATGTAGATGCCCGCTTCCTCCACCTGCTGCTCGGTCAGCGATGGCACGGCCTTTTGCAGTACCTCGGCCAGCCGTTCGGCCAGCTCGAGCATCTTGTCGTGACGATCGGCTTCGGCCTTATCCATGAACAAACGCTCCGGGTCGCGGCTGCTGCGGTACACCACTTCGACGGCCATTCATCACCTCTGTGCCTTTTTGCTGATTGGGTTGGATAACTGTATTTATGTACAGTAATGGCATCGACCATCTTCGCGCAACCTCCGATGATGGCTTTTTTACATTCGGCAAAAGCGTAGCCCATAGGTGCCTTGCGGCAATCGGTCGCCTTCCAACCCAGGGGCCTGGCCCTTTAACTGCATGGCACAAGCGTCACAGAGGTGACGCATCATCCTTCATGTCGTATCGGGGAATCGAAGATCGTGAACACCAAATGGGCTGAAAAACTGCGCAAGTGCCTGCATGGCTATGCCGACTCGCTGGGCAACCTGTGCGTGGAGTCGTTTCACTACCTGGCCTTGTTCGGTATTGGTGCGATCACCGCCTACGCGGCGGTGATGACCTTTCTGGACATGCTCGACAAAGGAGGAATCAGCGTAGATGACATCCTGCTGCTGTTCATCTACCTGGAGCTGGGGGCGATGGTGGGGATCTACTTCAAGACCAACCACATGCCCATCCGCTTCCTGCTCTACGTGGCGATCACTGCGCTGACGCGCTTGCTGATCGGCGATGTGTCGCACCACAAGGCGCCAGATGTCGGGCTGCTGTACCTGTGTGGCGGGATCTTGCTGCTGGCGTTCGCGATCCTGGTGGTGCGCTACGCCTCGTACCGCTACCCCTCGACCAAGGCCATCGACGCCAGCGGCAAGGAGCTGGACGACGGCAAGGTCTGACGGGTAGTCGCCGCCTCAGTGCGCGAGGCGGTCGGCCTGCCAATGCACTTTGCGATTGCCTTCGGTCATTGCCGCAAGAATCTCCAGGGCGCTGTGGCCCTGTTCGATGGCCAGGCCGAAGCGGATGCTGTCGATGACTCGGCTCAGGCGAGCTGGGTCGTTGCGCTGGGCCTGGCTGATCAGGCGCTTGGCGACCACGCCGGTGTCGTCCGAGAGGGTCAGCATGATGCTGCCGTCGAGCCGCTCGATACTCAGGTTGACCCGGTATTGCGGGGCGAAGGCGTCGCTGATGAGGTCGAAAGGGTTGGTCATGGGCTTGGCCTGCCAGAGAATGTGAAGGGGTTGACCGTTGTTGATGGACGAGGGTTCAGGGCCGTTGATCGGGTTTGCCTGCAATAGGGCCCGCAATTTTCGGGCCTGAATGAAAACGCCCGGCGCATGCGCCGGGCGTTTTGAGTCATGCGTCACTCTTCACTGGGTTGTAGCACCACGCGCTTGCTGCGCAACTTGCCGTAGAAGTGTTCCAGCGCGTTGTTCAGCTTGCTGGCGGCGCCATCGACGGCCTGGTCCAGCGAAGCAGCAGTGTGGGTCACGGAAATCGGTTGATGGCCTTTGGGGCGAGCCTCCATCTGGCAGCGCTTGTCGTGCGGTCCGGGCTTGTCGCCGTTCTCGTCGCGCAGATGGACCTCGATGCGGGTGAGGTCATCTTCGTAGCGTTCGAGGGTGCTTTCCAGCGTGCTGCGAACCCACTCGTTGAGACGGGTATTGCCTTGGATGTGATTGCTGCTGTTGACCTGGATTTGCATGATTCAATCCTTATTCAGCTTGCTCGCCAGAGACGTGCCTAGGCCAGTGAGGCCCTTGGAAAAGCATCGCCTCTTGACTCTAAGGTCAGGGATCCTCGCGACGATTTCAACCCCCTTGTCCAGATAAATTTCTTGTAGCAATTGCGGCCTCGACGCGGGGCAAACCTGGCGCCAGCCGGTGCACCCACCCTCCACCCCGGATCACGCTTTGGTGCAGCTCTTCGCAGGCAAGCCCGCTCAAACCGGGTGGGTCGAGGCCGAAGGCGGCTGCACCCTGTCTTTCAGACTTTGCTTATGAGAATTGAAATCATTAAGATTGCACCCCCATTCCCGTCACCCCGGACCGCCGCCATGAAAAGCAAAGCCGGCCTGCCCCCCAGCTACCGCCTGGCCGTGGCCTCACGTTGCCTGGCGGCGGCGTTTGGTGGCTACCTGCTGGCCTCTACTGCCGCCGTGAGCATCAGCCTGTTGATGCCCGGTGCCCAGGTAGACGCGGCACTTACCGGGATGATGCTGTCGTTCGTCTTCTACCTGCTGGCCTTTCTCTGGTGCTTCGCCTGCCGCAGCGCCTGGCGTGCCTGGCTCGGCGTGCTGGCGCCAAGCCTGGTGCTGGGCGTGGTCGGCGGGTTTGCCTACTGGATGAAGCAACCATGAAAGAAGGCTTGCGCCAGTCCATGGCCTGGCTGCACACCTGGACCGGCCTGGTCTTTGGCTGGCTGCTGTTCGCCATCTTCCTCACCGGCACGCTGTCGTACTTCAAGGAAGAGATCAACCACTGGAGCAAGCCGGAAATCCGCAGCTACCCACTGGACCCGATAGCCAGCCTGGACATGGCCCAGCGCTACCTCGCAGCCAACGCCGGCAATGCCAGCAGCTGGTTCATCCGTCTGCCCAACGAGCGCGAAGCAGCGCTGAGCGTGAGCTGGCGCGACCCGAACGGTGGTGGTCGGCGCGGCTTCACCGGCAAGGAACTCGACGCCCGCAGTGGCGAGCCGGTCGAGGCCCGGGAAAGCCGCGGCGGCGACTTCTTCTATCGCTTCCACTTCCAGCTGGAAATGCCTTACCCGTGGGGGCGCTGGCTGAGCACCCTGTGCGCCTTCATCATGCTGTTGGGCCTGGTGACCGGCATCATCACCCACAAGAAGTTCTTCAAGGAGTTCTTCACCTTCCGCCCCGGCAAGGGCCAACGCTCCTGGCTCGATGGCCACAACGCGATCGGTGTGCTGGTGCTGCCGTTCCACCTGATGATCAGCTACAGCAGCCTGGTGCTGTTCATGTACCTGGTCATGCCGGCCGGCATCCTGGCCAGCTACGGCAACCCCAACAGCTATTTCAATGACTTGTTCGGGCGCGACGAGACGCCCAGGGCGGTCGGTGTGGCCGCGCCGCTGGTGCCGCTGTCGGGCCTGTACGCCAAGGTGCAGGAGCAGGTGCCGGGCGCACGCATGGGCTATCTCCAGGTACAGAACCCTGGGGACCAGAACGCCCGCGCTACTTTCACCCGCGCTTCAGCCGACTCGGTGGCCTACCAGCGCAGCGCCAACTGGACCTTCGACGGGGCTACCGGTGCGCTGCTGTCCCAGGGCGCGCCGGAAAGCGCGGCGATGATGACCTCTTTCACCTTTGCCGGGCTGCACATGGGCAATTTCGCCGGGCCTTGGCTGCGCTGGCTGTATTTCGTCTTTGGTATCGCCGGCACGGCGGTGATCGGCACCGGGCTGGTGATGTGGCTGGGCAAGCGCCAGCTCAAGCACGCCAAGAGCGAGCGCCTGCCGGGTGAGCTGCGGCTGGTCGAGGTGCTGAATATCGTCAGCATGAGCGGCCTGCTGTTGGGCGTGGCGGCGTTCTTCTGGGCCAACCGCCTGCTGCCGATGGCCCTGGAGGGACGTGCCGACTGGGAGGTGAATGCGTTCTTCATGGTCTGGCTGCTGGCCTTGCCGCACGCCATGTTGCGCCCAGGGCGGTGTGCCTGGGGCGAGCAGCTGGCGCTGGGGGCCCTGGCGTTCGCCTTGCTGCCGTTGCTGAACGCACTGACTACCGGGCAGGGCTTGAACCATTCGATTGCCGTGGGCGATTGGGCCATGGCCGGTTTCGACTTCACGGCCCTGGGCACCGGGCTGTTCCTGGCCTGGGCCAGCGCCAGAATGCTGCGCCAGCCCAGGCCTGGCAAGCAGCGCGCCCCGCGAGCGGCCAATGCCCAAGCGCTGGAGGCAGGCTGATGCTAAGCGTGGCCTTGTTCACCTTCGCTGGGCTGGCCGCCTTGTGCCTGGCCATGGAAAAACACTTCGTCGAGCTGCTCGGGCGCCAACCGCGCAGCGGCCAGTTGCGTGCCCTGCGCGCTGCAGGCTGGGGCCTGTTGCTGCTGGCGGTGGGGCTCGCGCTGCATTGGCGCGGCATGGCCAATGGTGTGGTGGAGTGGAGCGCGATACTGATGGCCGGGCTGACCCTGTGGGTGTTCGGCCTGCCCTACCAGCCACGCCTCTTGCTTGGGTTGGCCGCAGCCAGTGTAGTGCTGGCGCCGCTGCTGGCGGTATTCGGCGGGTGAGCGAGCACGACACCGACGAGGCGGGCGGCCGGGCACGCTTTCTCCAGGTATTCCTGGCCCAGCGTGGGCGCATGGAGGCCCTGGTCAGCCGCCGTGTAGGCTGCCGAGCGACGGCCAGCGACCTGGTCCAGGAACTGTTCCTGCGTTTCTGGCGCCGGCCCCAGGTCAAGGTGGAGGCGCTGGACACCTACCTGCTGCGTTGCGCCGGCAACCTGGCCATCGACCACCTGCGCAGCGAAGGCAGCCGTGGCCGTGTGGCCGAAGGGCTGTTGATTGACGACGAACAAACCTCGGCCCAGGCCCCCGAGCAGGCCCTGGAGGTCGACCACGACCTGCGCCGTATCGAGGCGGCCTTGCTCGCGTTGCCCGAACGTACCCGGCAGATCTTCCTGCTCAACCGCATCCATGGTTGCAAGTACGGCGACATCGCCAAGGCCATGCAGGTGTCCCAGAGCACCGTGGAAAAGCATATGATGCGCGCCCTCGAAGCGTGCAAGGCGAGTGTCGCCGAACCCGCGACTTCATTGCGCAGGCCAGGGAGCGACCGACGATGAGCCTCGACACCCCGATCACTGCTGAGCAGTCCCGCGCAGCCCTGGGCTGGCTGAGCCGCATCAACGAGCAGCCCTGCGAGGCCGAGGGCGTGGCGTTCAAGCGTTGGCTACTGGCCGACCCCGCGCACCGCCGGGCCTACGCCGATGCCCAGGCGCTTTGGCAACTGAGCGAGGCTCCCGCGGCGCGACTGGCCGAAGCGGAGCACACCCAGCTTGCCCTGTACCTGCAGGCCATCCAGCGCCCGCGCAGTCGTTGGCGGCAACGCGGTGGCGCCCTGGCTGCGGCGGCCTGCCTGGTACTGGCGCTGGGCAGCCTGGCGGGCTGGCAGCCGCAGTACTGGTTGCAGGACCTGGGCGCCGACTACCGCAGCGCCGAGCACATCACCCAGGTGACGCTGGCCGACCAGTCGCGCCTGACCCTTGATGCCGGCAGCGCGGTGGCCGTGGACTTCGAACACGGCGAGCGGCGCGTGCGCTTGCTGCGTGGGGCGGCGTTTTTCCAAGTGACCCACACCGGCGCGCCGTTCCTGGTCGAGGCGGCGGGCGGCGAGGTGCGCGTGTTGGGGACCCAGTTCGAGGTGCGCGGGCAGGGCGAGGGCGCACAGGTTACGGTGCGCAGCGGGCGCGTGGCAGTGAGCGCCGCGCCGGGTCAGGCTGCGCGCGAGCTGACCGCCAATCAGCAGGTGGCCTATGGCGAGGGCGTGACGGGGGACGTGCGGGCGGTGGACAGCGACAACCGCCTGGCGTGGCGCCAGGGCTGGTTGAACTACTACCAGGTGCCGTTGGCGCAGGTAGTGGAGGACCTGGGTCGGTATTACCCAGGGCGCATCCTGCTGCTCGATGGTGAACTGGGGCAGCGCAAGGTCAGCGGCAGCTTCCCGGTGGGGGAACCGCTGGTGGCGCTGGACTCGCTGGGCAAGGTGCTGGGTTTCTCGCGCCAGACGGTGCTGGGGCGGCTGACGGTCTTGCGCTGAGGGCACTGGCCTCATCGCGAGCCCTCGTAATACCTGCAGGAACAGGCTCGCCCGCGAACAGGCCATGGGCCGCTGCAAAAAAAACCAGAATTTTTTCAAAACCCGGATGAGGTAACAGGACGTGACATCCGTGTACTGGGTGGAAGTGCGATTCATTCGCAAACATTCAGCTCTCTCACAGGTCAGCGTCCATGAAGTTCACCCCGCGTTGCGTCTCCCTCTGGCTCGGTATTTCTGCCTTGTCCGCCGTGGCGGTGACGCCCCTTGCCGGTGCCGCCGAGCAGGTGCAACTGTACACCTTCGACCAGCCCAGCCAGCCCTTGGCCCAGGCGCTCAACGCCTTCAGCCGCACCACCGGGCAGAGCGTGGTGTACACCCTGGAGCTGCCGAGCCAGCAGGCCCCGGCGCTCAATGGCGCTTTCAGCGCCGAGCAGGCCCTGCAACAGCTGCTGGGCAACTCGGGCCTTGCCTGGCGCCGCCTCGACGCGCGCACCCTGACCCTCGAGGCGCTGGACACCTCCGGCGCGCTCAACCTGCAAGCTACCACCATCAGCTCGCAGATGGACGCCTACAGCTACCAGCCGCCGTCCAGCGCGTCGATCATGCGTGGCCAGGGCGCCAACCAGGACATCCCCCAGGCGATCAACGTGGTACCGGCCCAAGTGATTCGCGACCAGGCCCCGCGCAACCTCGACGACGCGCTGTACAACGTCAGCGGCATTACCCAGGGCAACAACTTCGGCGGCACTTCCGACACCGTGATGAAGCGTGGTTTTGGCGACAACCGCGATGGTTCGATCATGCGTGACGGCATGCCGGTGGTGCAGGGCCGCGCCCTGAACGCCACTACCGAGCGGGTCGAAGTGCTCAAGGGACCGGCCTCGCTGCTGTATGGCATTCAAGACCCGGGTGGGGTCATCAACGTAGTCAGCAAGCGCCCGCAGCTGACCGCCTACAACGCCCTGACCCTGCGCGGCTCCACCTACGGCAGCGGCAAGAACGGCAGCGGCGGCGGCTTCGACAGCACCGGTGCGCTGGGCGACAGCAACTTCGCCTACCGGCTGATTGTCGACCACGAAGATGAAGACTACTGGCGCAATTATGGCGTGCACCGCGAATCCCTCGTGGCGCCGTCGCTGGCCTGGTTTGGCGAAGACACCCAGGTGCTGCTGGCCTACGAGCACCGCGAGTTTCTTTACCCGTTCGACCGCGGCACGGCCATCAGCAACCGCACCAACCACCCGCTGAACATCCCCGCCGAGCGCCGGCTGGACGAACCTTTCAACGACATGGAAGGGCGCTCGGACCTGTACCGCCTGGAGGTCGACCACCAGCTCGCCGACGACTGGAAAGTGCACTTCGGCTACAGCTTCAACCGTGAGACCTACGACGCCAGCCAAGTGCGCGTGACGGGCGTGAACGATGCCCGCGGCACCCTGACCCGCAGCATCGACGGCACCCATGGGGCATTGAGCCGTGACCAGTACGCCACCCTGAGCCTGGCCGGCAACCTGCAACTGGGCGGCATGCAGCACGACCTGCTGCTCGGCTTCGACCACGAAGACCGCAAGGTCTACCGCGCCGACCTGATCCGCCAGACCAGTCGCTCGACCTTCAGCTACCTCAACCCGGTCTACGGCCTGGAGCCCGAGGGCAGCACCGTGCGCCCCAGCGACAGCGACCAGACCGACAAGCTGCGCACCGATTCGCTGTTCTTCCAGGACGCAGTGCACCTGGACGAGCACTGGATCGTCGTGGCCGGTGCGCGCTTGCAGCAGTACGACCAGTACGCCGGGCGCGGACGGCCGTTCAAGGCCAACACCGACACCCGCGACCAGGCCTGGGTGCCGCATGCTGGGTTGGTGTACAAGGTCGACGAGCAGCTGTCGTTCTATGGCAGCTACAGCGAGTCGTTCAAGCCGAACTCCAGCATCGCGCCGCTGACGGGCGGGGTGGTGCTGGACGCCTCCATCGCCCCGGAGGAGGGCGAGGCCTGGGAAATCGGCGCCAAGCTCGACCTGCCAGGGCGGCTGACCGGCACCCTCGCGCTGTTCGATATCACCAAGCAGAACGTGCTGGTGGCCAACTTCGATGCAGGCACTGGCGAGACCCTGTACAGCAATGCCGGTGAGGTGAAGTCGCGCGGAGTCGAGCTGGACCTGACCGGCCAGCTCAGCGAGCGCTGGAGCCTGATCGGCAGCTACGCCTTCATCGATGCCGAGGTCACCAAGGACCCCGAACTCAAGGGCAACCGCCTGCAGAACGTCGCACGCCATGGCGCCTCGCTGTCGGCAGTGTACGACTACGGCAGCCTGTTCGGCGGCGATCGCCTGCGCCTGGGCGCCGGGGCGCGCTATGTGGGGGAGCGTGCAGGCAACGCGGCCAACGACTTCGACCTGCCGGCCTACACCGTCGCCGACGCCTTCGCCAGCTACGAGACCACCCTGGATGAGCACAAGGTGCGTTTGCAGTTGAACGTGAAGAACCTGTTCGACAAGGTCTACTACAGCTCGGCGGTGAACCGGAATTTCGTGGCGATCGGCGATGCGCGGCAGGTGAGCCTGAGCAGTACGTTGGAGTTCTGAGGCTTTCGCGGGTAAACCCGCGCCTGCGCGGGCAGCGCAGTTCCTGTGGGAGCGGGTTTACCCGCGAACCAGGGCGAAGCCCTGGCCATACACCGCGATGTTCTTTTCGCGGGTAAACCCGCTCCCACAGGGAACTCTTTTCAGCCAAACGCAGCGCGGTACTCGCCGGGAGTGGCGCCCATCGCCTGGCGGAAACGGTTGCTGAAGTGACTGGCACTGGCGAACCCGCACAGCAACGCTACCTGCCCCAGCGGCAATGCCCCCTCGCGCAACAGCCGGCACGCCTGGTGCAACCGCCGCGCCAGCAGGTACTGGTGCGGCGGCAGGCCGAAGCTTGCGCGAAACATGCGTGCGAAGTGGTATTCGGAGAGGTTGCAGCGTAGCGCCAGTTCGCCCAGGGTCAGGGGCTGGTCGAGGTGGGCTTCGATGTAGTCGACCAGTTGTCGACGCTGGTGCGGCGCCAGCCCGCCCTTGAGCTTCAGGCCCTGGCGCAGGCCTGCCTGGTTGAGCACGGCGTGGTCGACGATGGCGTGGGCCATGCTGCTGGCCAGCAGGCGCTCGCCGGGCTCGTCCCAGTCCAGGGTGGCCAACTGGCGGAAGCGCCTCGCCTGCTGCGGGTCGTCGAGGAATGTCGCCTCTTGCAGGCGCATTTCCCGGGGTTCGCGGTCGAGCAGGCGGGTACAGCCGAGGGCGAACTGTTCTTCGCTGATGTACAGGTGCGCCAGGCGGATGCTGCCATTGACCACCCAGTTCGACTCGTGGCCGGCCGGCATGATGCACAGTTTGTCGGGCGAGCCCTTGTCGGCCGGGCGCTGGCGGCGGAAGGTGCCGGTGCCGTCGGCGATATAGCACGACAGGGTGTGGTGGCTGGGCGCCTGATAGTCGCGGGCGTCGTCGCGGTTGCTCCACAGCGCTGCCGCCAGCCCATCGCCCAGGTGCGCGCTCAGCTCCAGCCGGGCGTTGGGCGAGGCGTTCATGGCGTTGAACACTTGCAGCTGGGTCAGTTGGGTCATGGGCGGTTCCTCGTGGCGCTATCGTACTGCGGGCGCGGGAAGTTGGCAGCGTGGGGCGACGAAAAAGCGCAAGTTTGTGCAAGCGGGTGGGGGGTGGCGGGCTGAGACTGGTGCGGTGACCTTGTCGGCCTCTTCGCGGGCAAGCCCGCTCCTGTCAGGTTCCCCATTGCCTGGCAGGAACGGGCTTGCCCGCGAAGAGGCCAGTGAAGGCAGCACAAAGCCCAAGACCTCCGACCACCACCGAGGCCAGCATCATGAACCTCTCGCTATACCTGCTCACCGTGCTCATCTGGGGCACCACCTGGATCGCCCTGAAGCTGCAATTGGGCGTGGTCGCTATCCCGGTATCGATCGTCTATCGCTTCGCCCTGGCCGGCTTGATCCTGTTCGCCATCCTGCTGCTGACTCGCCGCCTGCAGGCGATGGGCCGGCGCGGGCACCTGATCTGCCTGGCGCAGGGTTTTTGCCTGTTCTGTGTCAACTTCATGTGCTTTCTGACCGCCAGCCAGTGGGTCGCCACCGGCCTGATCGCCGTGGTGTTCTCCACCGCCACCCTATGGAATGCGCTCAACGCCCGGCTGTTCTTCGGCCAGAAGATCGCCGCCAACGTGCTAGGTGGTGGCGCGCTGGGCCTGCTGGGCCTGGGGCTGCTGTTCTGGCCGGAGCTGTCGCACCACACGGCCAGCCGCGAAACCTTGTATGGCCTCGGCCTGGCGCTGCTTGGCACGCTGTGCTTCTCAGCTGGCAACATGCTCTCGAGCATGCAACAGAAGGCCGGCCTCAAGCCCATGACCACCAACGCCTGGGGCATGCTGTATGGCGCCTCGATGCTGGCGGTGTACTGCCTGGTCAGCGGCATTCCCTTCGACATGGAGTGGAACGCGCGCTACATCGGCTCGCTGCTGTACCTGGTGATTCCAGGCTCGGTGATCGGCTTTACCGCCTACCTGACCCTGGTGGGGCGCATGGGGCCGGAGCGGGCGGCGTACTGCACCGTGCTGTTCCCGTTGGTGGCGTTGAACGTGTCTGCGCTGGTCGAGGGGTATCAGTGGACGGCGCCGGCCCTGCTGGGGCTGGTGGCGGTGATGGCGGGGAATGTGCTGGTATTTCGCAAGCCCAAGGCCAAGGTAGTGCCTGGGGCGGCCGTCTTGCGCTGAAGCTGCCGGCCTCTTCGCGCTCCTGCAGGGTCACCGCTGAACCTGTAGGAGCGCGAAGAGGCCGGTACCGTCAGTCGAAATCCATCAGCCCTTCCACACCTGCGGGTTGACCAGGTCGCGTGGCCGCTCGCCGAGCAGTGCCGCGCGCAGGTTTTCCATGGCCCGCTCGGCCATGGCCTGGCGGGTTTCGTCGGTGGCCGAGCCGATATGCGGCAGGGTCAGGGCGTTAGGCAGCTTGAACAGGGGCGAGTCGGCCAGCGGCTCTTTCTCGTACACATCCAGGCCCGCGCCGCGAATGGTGCCGTTCTGTAGCGCTTCGACCAGCGCTGCTTCGTCGACGATCGGCCCGCGGGCGATATTGATCAGGAACGCGCTGGGCTTCATCAGCTTCAGCTCGCGGGCGCCGATCAGCTTGCGGGTGGCATCGGACAGCGGCACCACCAGCACCACGAAGTCCGACTCGGCCAGCAGTTGCTCCAGGCTGCGGAACTGCGCGCCCAGCTCGTGCTCCAGCGCGGTCTTGCGGCTGTTGCCGCTGTACAGCACCTTCATGCCGAAGCCCAGGCGACCGCGACGGGCCACGGCGGCGCCGATGTTGCCCATGCCGACGATGCCCAGGGTCTTGCCATGCACATCGGTGCCGAAGTGGGTAGGGGCGACGGTAGCCTGCCATTGGCCGGCCTTGGTCCAGGCATCCAGCTCGGCAGTGCGGCGTGCGCAGCCCATCACCAGGGCGAAGCCAAGGTCCGCCGTGCTTTCGGTAAGCACGTCGGGAGTGTTGGTCAGGGCAATGCCACGCTCGTTGAAGTAGTCCAGGTCGTAGTTGTCGTAGCCGACCGAGACACTCGACACCACCTCCAGCTTGCCTGCCCCCTCGAGCTGCGCACGGCCCAGCTTGCGGCCCACGCCGATCAGGCCGTGAGCCTCGGGCAGGGCTTCGTTGAACTGGGCATTGATGTCGCCGAGCTTAGGGTTGGGCAGGATCACGTTGAAATCGTGCTGCAGGCGCTCGGCCATGGCCGGGGTGATGCGACTAAAGGCCAGGACGGTCTTTTTCATCGGGCTACTTCTCTGCAAGGGCGGACGGGAAGGGCGTGAATGGTTAGGAACCTATCATCTTCAGTTTGCCACCAGCAACTCATGGGTCTTCAGGTCTGCCTCATGGGCGGCGAGGATTTCCGGCAGTGAGTTGCGCAGGTACTCGACCCAGGTCTTGATCTTGGCATCCAGGTACTGGCGCGAGGGGTAGATGGCGTACAGGTTCAGCTCCTGCAGACGGTAATCGGGCATTACCCGAACCAGGCTGCCGTCGCGCAGGCCATCGATGGCCGAGTAGATCGGCAATACGCCCACGCCCATGCCGCTGCGTATCGCGGTCTTCATGGCGTCGGCGGAATTCACCTGGAACGGCGAGCTGGTGATGTTGACCATCTCCTGGCCTTCCGGGCCGTCGAACAGCCACTTCTCCAAGGGAATCACCGGGCTGACCATGCGCAGGCAGGCGTGCTTGAGCAAATCCGCCGGTTTTTGCGCGAAGCCATGCTGGGCCACGTAGTCGGGCGAGGCGCAGACGATGCTGTAGGTGATGCCCAGGCGCTGGGAGACGAAACCCGAGTCAGGCAGCTCGGTGGCCAGCACGATGGACACGTCATAGCCCTCGTCGAGCAGGTCCGGCACCCGGTTGGCCATGGTCACGTCGAAGGTCACGTCCGGGTGGGTCTGGCGGTAGCGGGCGATGGCATCGACCACGAAGTGCTGGCCCACACCGGTCATCGAGTGCACCTTCAACTGCCCGGCCGGGCGGGCATGGGCATCGCTGGCCTCGGACTCGGCTTCCTCGACGTAGGTCAGGATCTGCTCGCAGCGCATCAGGTAGCGCTTGCCCGCTTCGGTCAGGGCGATGCGCCGGGTGGTGCGGTTGAGCAGGCGGGTTTGCAGATGCGCTTCCAGGTTGGAGACCGCCCGCGACACGTTCGCGGTGGTGGTATCCAGCTGCACGGCGGCGGCGGTGAAACTGCCCAGCTGCGCCACGCAACTGAACGCACGCATGTTTTGCAAGGTGTCCATGGGTCACTCTCGGTATAGAGGGCGAAATTGTGCCATGAAGCAGCGTCTCGGGTGCTTCGACCAAAGCCGGATTATCGCTGTTTCGGTAACAAAGATTCGCAGGAATGTGCGCTTATCGCCAATGAAACCCGCCCCTAGAATTGCCCGGCCTGTCCACCTCATCCTCGGAAATCGCAGCTGTGCCGCGTCGCATCCTTCCAGCGCTCAGTGCCTGTGCCCTCAGTTTCACGCTTAGCGGCTGTATCGGAACCTGGGGCATTGCCCCGCAAACCCATGCCCTGCAAGCCAACACCTTGAGCACCGACCAGGCCATTCGCGAGGCAACCGTCGATGCGCGCTGGCCCGCCCAGCAGTGGTGGCGAGCCTACCGCGACCCGCAGCTGGACCACTGGGTGAGCCTTGCCCTGCTCGGCAGCCCTGGCCTGGCCATGGCGGCAGCGCGGGTACGCGAGGCCAAGGCCATGGCGGGGGTAGTGGAGTCGGCAGAAAAGCTGCAAGCCAATGGCGAGGCCACGCTCAGACGCCATGACTGGCCTGCGGATCAATTCTATGGCCCCGGCGCGTTGTCCGGCGCCCACACCTGGGACAACAATGCCGGTATCGGCCTGAGCTACGCCCTCGATCTGTGGGGCCGCGAGCGCAATGCCAGCGAACAGGCCGTGGACCTGGCGCACATGCGCGTGGCCGAGGCCCGCCAGGCGCAGCTGGAATTGCAGAACAACCTGGTCAAGGTGTACATCCAGCTGGCGCTGCACTTCGCCCAACGCGACATCGCCCAGGCCGAACTCGCCCAGCAGGAGCAGATCCTGGCCTTGGCCACGCGCCGTTTACAGGGCGGCATCGGCACCCATTTCGAAGTCAGCCAGGCCGAATCTGCATTGCCTGAAACCCATCGCCGAATCGACGCCCTGAACGAAGAAATCGCCCTGGCCCGCAACCAACTGGCGGCTTTGGCCGGGCAGGGGCCGGGCGCGGGTGCGCGCATCGAACGCCCTCGCCTGAGCCTTGCCGCGCCGCTCACGCTGCCTTCGACACTGCCCGCCGAGTTGGTCGGCCAGCGCCCCGACGTGGTCGCCAGCCGCTGGCAGGTGGCGGCCCAGGCGCGGGGCATCGACGTGGCGCACGCGGGTTTCTTTCCCAATGTCGACCTGGTCGGCGGCCTGGGCTTCATGGCCACTGGCGGCGGCCCGCTGGAATTCATCACCGGGCGCAAGTTCAGCTACACCGCCGGCCCGGCCATCAGCCTGCCGATCTTCGACGGTGGCCGCTTGCGTGGACAGTTGGGCGTGGCCTCGGCGGGCTACGACATGGCTGTGGCGCGTTACAACCAGGCGGTGGTCGGGGCGCTGAAGCACATTGCCGACCAGCTCGTGCGTCGCGAGTCGATGGGCGAGCAGGCGCACTTCGCTGCCCAGAGCGTGGCCGCCGCACAGAAGACCTACGACATCGCCACCGTTGCCTTCCAGCGTGGGCTGACTGACTACCTGAACGTGCTCAACGCCCAGACCTTGTTGTTCCGCCAGCAGCAGTTGCAACAGCAGGTGCAGGCTGCGCGGCTGAGTGTGCATGCCGAGCTGGCCACGGCCCTGGGCGGTGGGTTGCGAGCCGGTGACGATGTGCCTGATACCGAAGACCAGGCCGCACCCAAGGCGCCCGCAAGCCTGGCCGTGTTCGATTCGTCAGGCTCCCGCCAATGAGCGCTGCGCGTTGGCCAAGAAGCCTGGAATGGCGCCGGGGCCTGTTCACCTGGGCGCGCACCGACGGGGTCACCTGGGTGTACATCTGCAAGGTGCTGTTGGCAGCCTTCGTCACCCTGTGGCTGGCCATGCGCCTGGAACTGCCGCAGCCGCGCACGGCGATGATCACGGTGTTCATCGTCATGCAGCCGCAGAGCGGGCATGTGTTCGCCAAGAGTTTCTACCGGGTGCTGGGAACCTTGGCGGGCTCGGCGATGATGGTCGCGTTGATCGCGATCTTCCCGCAGAACACCGAACTGTTCCTGCCGAGCCTGGCGCTTTGGGTCGGCCTGTGTTCGGCCGGCGCCATGCGCTACCGCACCTTCCGCGCCTATGGCTTCGTGCTGGCCGGCTACACCGCCGCGATGATCGGCCTGCCGGTGTTGCAGCACCCCGACCAGGCGTTCATGGCTGCGGTATGGCGGGTGCTGGAAATTGCCCTGGGCATCCTGGTGTCGACCTTTGTCAGCGCCGCGATCCTGCCGCAGTCGGCCAGCGCGGCCATGCGCAATGCGCTGTACCAGCGCTTCGGTGTGTTCGCCGCAGTGGTGGTCGAGGCCCTGCGCGGTGACAGCCAACGTGATCGCTTCGAGAGCAGCAACGTGCGTTTCATCGCAGAAGCGGTAGGCCTTGAAAGCCTGCGCAACGTCACCGCCTTCGAAGACCCGCACATGCGCAGGCGCTCTGGCCGGCTGGTGCGCATGAACAGCGAGTTCATGGCCATCTCCACCCGCTTCAACGCCTTGCACCGGCTGCTCGAACGCCTGCGCAGCCGCGGCCCGGCGCGCATCGTCGAGGCCATCGAGCCGGGCCTTGCGACCCTGGTGCAACTGCTCGATCCCTACGCCGACCGTCTGCTCACCGACGCCGATGCGCTGCGCCTGACCCTGGAGCTGGCCGCTTACAAAGACGGCCTGCAAACCCAGGTGCGCAGCCTGCGCGCGGCGTACCTGCAGACCCAGCCCAGCGAAGCCGACCTGCTGGATTTCCACACCGCCTTCGAGCTGCTCTACCGCTTCATCGACGAACTCTACAGCTACGCACAGACCCACGCCTCACTGGCCGCCCACAACCACGAGCGCGAGCAGTGGGACGAGCCCTACGTGGCCCAGACCAGCTGGCTGGTGTCGCTGGCGGCGGGGCTGCGGGCGTCGCTGGTGCTATTGCTGCTGGGCAGCTACTGGCTGCTCAGCGACTGGCCCAGCGGCGCCATGATGACCTTGATCGCCTCGGTCACCGTGGGCCTGTCAGCGGCCTCGCCGAACCCCAAGCGCATGGCTTTCCAGATGGCGTGCGGCACGCTGCTCGGCGCCTTCATCGGCTTCTACGAGACCTTCTTCGTGTTTCCCTGGATCGACGGTTTCCCCTTGCTGTGCATGGTGCTGGCGCCGGTCTTCGTGCTCGGTGCCTACCTGGCGGCGCGACCGGCCTACGCAGGCTACGGCATCGGCCTGCTGGTGTTCTTCGCCATCGGTTCGGTGCCGAACAACCTCACGGTCTATGACCCGTATGCCTACGTGAACGACTACTTGGGCATGCTGCTTGGCATGCTGGTGTGCGCTGCCGCCGGTGCGATCATCCTGCCGCCGAACAGCCGCTGGCTGTGGAGCCGTTTGCAACGCGAGCTGCGCGAGCAGGTGCTGTTCGCCATTGGTGGCCGCCTGCGCGGGCTGGGGTCGGCCTTCGAAAGTCGCACCCGCGACCTGCTGCACCAGGCCTATGGCCTGGCGGCGAGCAAGCCGCAAGTGCAGGGCGAATTGATGCGCTGGATGTTCGTGGTCTCGGAAGTCGGCCACGCCATCATCGAGTTGCGCAAGGAACAGGCCAATGCCCCGGTGCACCCGGCCTATGCCGAAAGCCAACCCTGGCGCCAGGCCATTCGGGTGATGGGCCGTGCGCTGGCGCGGCTGTTCCTGCAACCGAGCGCCAGCAACCACGAGCGCGCGCTGGTGGCGGTGGACCATGCCATCAGCCGCGTGCAGGCCACCGACGAACCTTTCGCCCGGCACTTCGACACCTCGGTGCTACGCCGGGTGCAGAGCTACCTGCACTTCATCCGCAGTTCACTGCTCGACCCCCAGTCGCCCCTGGCCCAAGGACCGCAGCATGCCCCGTGAAATCGCTTTCCATGGGCTGTACATGCCCACCCTGACCTTGCTGTTCCTGTTCGCCCTGGGCCTGGCCTGGGGCGTGGACCGGTTCATCGCAAGCCATGATGGTTATCGCTTCTTCTGGCACCCCGCGCTGATGCGCCTGTGCCTGTTCGTCTGCCTGTTCGGCGCCCTGGCGCTGGCGCTCTACTGGTGAGAAACCCTCGATGAAAAAGTGCTTCAGCCTGCTCGCTACCTTGCTGGTGCTGGCCGCCGCCGTGGCGATCGGCCGCCAGTTGTGGTTGCACTACATGACCACGCCCTGGACCCGCGATGGCCGGGTACGCGCCGATATCATCAACGTCGCCGCCGACGTGCCCGGCTATGTGGTGGACGTGCCGGTGCGCGACAACCAGCAGGTGAAAAAGGGCGACCTGCTGATCCAGGTCGACCCCGAGCACTACCAATTGGCGGTCGAGCAGGCCAAGGCAGTGGTGGCCT
The DNA here is from genome assembly GCF_042709235.1 of Pseudomonas sp. LS_2. Taxonomy (NCBI): domain Bacteria; kingdom Pseudomonadati; phylum Pseudomonadota; class Gammaproteobacteria; order Pseudomonadales; family Pseudomonadaceae; genus Pseudomonas; species Pseudomonas sp. LS_2. The sequence goes on from NZ_JAVAYC010000018.1 coordinate 48,414, forward strand.
CGCGCAAGGCCACCTGGGAGATGCGCAAGGTCAACGCCAAGCGCCGCGCCGACCTGGACAACCTGGTGATTTCCACGGAAAACCGCGACGACGCCAGCAACATTGCCAACTCGGCGCTGGCCGATTACCAGCAGGCCCAGGCGCAGTTGGCCGCCGCCGAGCTGAACCTTTCGCGTACGCGCATCCTGGCCACGGTCGATGGCTACGTGACCAACCTGAACGTGCACAGGGGGGACTACGCCCGCACCGGCGAGGCGGTGATGGCAGTGGTGGATGAACACTCGTTCTGGGTGTACGGCTTCTTCGAAGAGACCAAGCTGCCCCATGTGAAGGTGGGCGATGCGGCCGAATTGCAGATGATGAGCGGTGAGCGGCTGAAAGGGCATGTCGAGAGCATCGCCCGCGGCATCTACGACCGCGACAACCCGCAGAGCCGCGAGCTGGTGGCCGACGTGAACCCGACCTTCAACTGGGTGCGCCTGGCGCAGCGGGTGCCGGTGCGCATTCATATCGACGAGGTGCCGCCAGGGTACCTGCTGGCGGCGGGGACAACGTGTACGGTAGTGGTGAGGCCTGGCGAGGGGTAAGCCGGATGGCGCGCCCGCCCCTGGCAGGTCTTAGCTGCGAATGGAACGATACGGTCTCAAAGCGGCCGCATTAACCCAAAACGCTTGCGCAGCACCGTATCCAGCAGCCGCTGAGGCAGCACCCGCGCCAGCAATGGCAGGGCGGTGCTGCCATTGCCCAAGCGCACCAGCGCTGGCACTGGCGACTTGCGCGTTGCGGCCAGCACGCCCTGGGCGAATACCGCCGCCGGGGTGGGTTTGTCCTGCGAGGCGCGGGCTCGGGCCTGCACGTGTTCGCGCAGCGGCCACCATGGCGAATCGGCGGCCAGCACCTGGTCGGCCTGTTGCTGGGCGTTGCTGGCGAATTGCGAGGCGATGGCGCCGGGCTGCACTTCCATCACCTGGATGCCGAACGGCGCCAGTTCCAGGCGCAGGGCGTCGTTCAAGGCATGCACCGCCGCCTTGGAAGCGCAGTAGGCGCCGGCGAACGGGGTGACCAGCACGCCGGACACGCTACCGATGTTCACCACCAGGCCCTTGGCGCGGCGCAGCAGCGGGAACAGCGCGCGGGTGACGCCGACCACCGAGAACACGTTGGTTTCGAACTGCTGGCGCATAGCTTCGACGCCGCCGTCCAGCAGCGGGCCCATGGCGCCGTAGCCGGCGTTGTTGATGAGCATGTCCAGGCCGGCATCGCGCTCGGTGAGCTCTTCGGCCAGCCGGGCCAGGGCCTGTGGGTCGTTGACGTCCAGCTGGCGAGCGGTGAAGCCGGCGGCGGACAGTTGCTCGACGTCGCTGGCCTTGCGGGCGGTGGCCCACACATCGAAGCCTGCGTCGCGGAAGGTGTCGGCGAGGGCGCGGCCGATGCCGCTGGAACAACCGGTGATCAGGATGGTGGGCATGGGGGGCCTGTGTTCAGTCCGAGGGTTGTGTGGGCAGTGCCGGCCCTTTCGCGGGTAAACCCGCTCCCACAGGTTCCCCACTGCCCTTGAAAACAGTGGTGAGCCTGTGGGAGCGGGTTTACCCGCGAAAGGGCCGGTGCAGGCGAAGCATCAATTGGCGAATGTACCCTGAAGGTGCTCGGCCCGGAACTCCAGGGTCTGCGGCCGGTACCCCGAGCGCAGCGGCGGCACGGGCAGGCAGTCGCTCCACTCGGTACCGGGCTGCAGTTCGCCCGGCCCGCGATAGCGCGGGGCGTTGTAGGTGTTCTCGGCCAGGTTGACGGTGTCACCCGGGGCGTAGGCGGCCACGCGCCAGCGCAGTTCGGTGAGCGGAGCCTTGTTGTTGTTTTTCATGGTCACCCGCAAGGCGCGGTCGGCGGGGCACTGTTCGGGGGCGTAGGCCAGGCGCAGATCGAGGCGGGCCAGCTGCGAGGCTTCGCGTTGGTCCTGCCAGACCACGCCCAGGGCAACCAGCCCCAGGCCGAGCACGGCGGCCAGGGAAATCGGCAGGGCCTTGGCCGGGTAGCGCAGCAGCAGAATCAGCCAGGTGAGAATCAGGAAGGCGCCGATGATCATGGGGGTGCAGGCCTTGTTGGCGAGGGTTCGATCATCGTAGCGGGAAATCGGGGCGGGCTCAAAAGCGGGAGGACGCTGTCGGCCATTCGCGGCGGTTCGGCGCCGCTCCGCCCGGTACAACGCGCTTCTTAGAAGCAGCTGGCACCTGTAGGAGCGGGCTTGCCCGCGAACCGGGGCAGAGCCCCGGCCGTAGCGCATTGGCCGCCATGCGTTTACTGCGCGATGGTCTTCACCGAGACGCCACGCTCGATCGGCGTGGACGTACGCCCATAGACGTCTTCGAAGCGCTCGATATCATCCTCGCCCAGGTAGCTGCCCGATTGCACCTCGATGATCTCCAGCGGGATCTTGCCAGGGTTGCGCAGGCGGTGGACCGAGGCGATCGGGATGTAGGTCGACTGGTTCTCGGTGAGCAGGAACACGTTCTCGTCACAGGTCACCTCGGCCGTGCCGGACACCACGATCCAGTGCTCGGCGCGGTGATGGTGCATCTGCAACGACAGGCTGGCACCCGGCTTGACGGTGATGTGCTTGACCTGGAAGCGCCCGCCCATGTCCACCGAGTCGTACGAGCCCCACGGGCGGTACACTTCCAGGTGGTTCTGGGTTTCGGTACGGCCCTGGGCATCGAGGGTGTTGACCAGTTGCTTGACGCCTTGGACCTTGTCCTTGTGGGCGATCATCATGGCATCCTTGGTCTCGACCACCACGATGTTCTCCAGGCCGATCACCGAAACCAGCTTGCCGTTGCCATGGATCATGCAGTTGCGGCTGTCCTGCACCACCACGTCGCCCTTGGTGACGTTGCCGTCGGCGTCCTTCTCGTGCACGTCCCACAGCGACGACCAGCAGCCCACGTCGCTCCAGCCGGCGGACAACGGCACCACGCAGGCGCGCTGGGTCTTCTCCATTACCGCGTAGTCGATGGAGTTGTCCGGGCAGCAGGCGAAGGTGGCTTCGTCGATGCTCAGCACATCGCCTTCCTCTTTGCTGCGCTCGAGCGCCAGCAGGCAGGTGTCGTAGATATCCGGGTCGTGCTTCTTCAGCTCTTCGAGGAAGCGGCTGGCGCGGAACAGGAACATGCCGCTGTTCCAGAAGTAGCCACCGGCGCGGACGAACTCGTTGGCGCGTTTTTCGTCGGGCTTCTCGACGAACTGTGCGACCCGTGCCACGCCTTCGGGCAGCAGCGCGTCCTGGCTCGAGCGGATGTAGCCGTAGCCGGTCTCAGGCTTGGTGGCCGGTACGCCGAACAGCACCATCTCGCCACGCTCGGCGGCCACGGTGGCCAGGGCCAGGGCGCGTTGCAGGGCTTTCTGGTCTTCAATCACATGGTCGGCGGGCAGCACCAGCATCAACTCGTCGCGGCCTTCGTTGACCAGCTTCATGGCGGTCATCGCCACTGCCGGTGCGGTGTTGCGGCCGAAGGGCTCCATGAGGATCGCCTGGGTTTCCAATTTCAGGCTGGCCAGTTGCTCCTGGACGATGAACTTGTGGTCCTTGTTGCAGACCACGATAGGGGTGTCCATGCCCTCGAACACCAGGCGCTCGATGGTTTGCTGGAACAGCGTGTGTTCTCCGGTCAGGGCCAGGAACTGCTTGGGGAATTGCTTGCGCGACAGAGGCCACAGACGCGAACCGCTACCACCAGAAAGAATTACCGGGATCATGATGTTTCTCCAATAGTCGAGAGAGGCAGGGGTCAGTTAGTGGCGACCGGACGGGTTACCCAAACCGGCGAAAGACTGCTGCCGGAGCCGGTCACGTACAGCACGGCGGCTTCGCCGCGTTCCAGGGCGACGGGTTTGACGTCGCTGACTTTCTTGTCACCTTCATACAGCGCCAGGTTGACTTTCACCGGGTTGATCTCGCGCTCGCCACGGCCCTTGGCGGCCACCGGGGTGACCACTTCGGTCTTGCCGTCGGCGGTCTTGAGGGTCAGCGGCTTGTCGCTGAGGTTCTGCACCCGTACCAGGGCTTTCTGCTTGTTCTTGAAGGGGGGCTCCTCGATCAACTGCGGGTTGCCCGAGGCGTTGTTGACCAGGGTGTAGTACTTGTCGGAGGCCAGTTTCACCGGCACCGACTTGCCACCGACCTGGGCCGTGTAGTCGCCGCCTGGCAGGAAGCTGAAGTCGCTGCTGCCCTGGGCACTCACCTGCTTGATCTGGGTGTTGCCGACAGTGGCGGCGGTGGGGGTGGAGCTGGCGTTGTACAGGCGCACGAAGGTCGAGCCTTTCGGTGCGCTCGGGCCGTAGAGCGCTGCGTCGGCACCGGCCAGGGCCTGCGCCGAGAGCAGGCCCAGGCCGGCGGCGAGGGTAAGGGCTTTGGCAAAGGAAGGTTTGTTGGTCATGTGCATGTCCTCTATCAGTGATCCGTCCGATTGGACGACAGGGCCAGGTTTTCTTCGGTCTTGCGGGTGTTCTTCAGCTGCGCGATCCACTGGGGGTCGAAGCTGCTGAGGTCGTTTTTCATTGGCAGATATCGTTCGGGGAATTCCCACACCACTACTTGCGGCGGGTGTTCCTTGAAGGCGTCGCTTTGCAGGTACTTGAGCATTGGCAGCAGCGGGCCATGGCCGTCTTCGGCGTAGCTGGCCACGTCGCTGCGCAGTGCTTGCTGCAAGGCGCCGAGGAAGTTCCAGTGCGGGTTGGCGCTATAGCTGGTGCCCACCAGTGCCACCGGGATTTGCGTGTCGGCGAACAGCGCATCGCCTGCCTCGTTTTCGGCCGAGACCGGGCGAGTGCTGCGCTGTTGCAGGGTGTCCGGCTTGGGCAGCAGGTTGCTGAACAGCGGGTCCAGCGGCAGGAAGTTGGTCAGGTCGCCCTTGTACGGCGCGCTGGCGCCGGCTTCGGTGATGTAGGCCTGGGGCTCGCCGCTTAGCAGTTTCTGGCGGCCGACCGCCTCGGCCAGGGCCTGGGCCACCACCTCGGCGCCCATGGGCGTCCAGTGGGTGTCGGTACGCAGGAACACCTGGCCACGGGCCTTGGCTTGCTCCAGCGGCGCCAGCAGGTCGGGGGCGAACACATTGGCTTGGCGCACCTGGGCGTGGAACTGGTTGAACAGCTCGCTGTGCAGGCTGGCCGGTTGTTCCTTGTCCAGGTACTCGGGGTACAGCCGCGTCTTGGCGGGCACGATCGCCAATACCAGCTGGGTGCCTTGGCGTTGCAGGGTGTCACGGATGCCGCGCACCAGGGCCAGGTTCTCTTGCATCAATTGCTCGGCACCGGCGGTGGGCTTGAACTCCTCGTCGGTGAACAGCCACTGCTCGCGGCCCAGCACCACGCCGGGGCGGCCTTCGTTGAACAGCTTGAAATCCAGCGCGGCCCAGAGGTTGGTGCTCAGGCGCTTGATCGGGAACTGCTCGTCGTAGTGGGTTTCGGCGGCCTTGGCCAGCTTGCCGTTGAGGAAGGTCATCTGCTCGGTACGGTTGAAGCTGTCCAGGCCACCCACCGACCAGGCGCCCAGGCCGACCAGCAGGCCCATGAAGGTCAGTGAGTAGGTAATGCGAAGTGTCCGGTTCATGGTCTTGGCCTCAGAACTGGAAGTAGAGGAATGGCGAGTAGCTCTGCGCCGAGAGCTTGAGCACCGAGGCGACGAACAGCATCAGTACCAGCGCACGGGTCATGACCCGGGTCCAGTCCAGGCCCATCGAGCCGTCGGCATTGACTTGCACCGGGGTGCGTGGCGCTTGCTGGGGTGTGGCGTTGCGGTAAAAGTCGCGCAGGCCGAAATAGGCCAGGGTGGCGTAGGCGATGAACATGGTCGCCACTTGCAGGCCGGTGAGGTTGGCGCGGTTCAGTTCCGACAGTTGCCACTCGCCGAAGCTGAACATGGCGCCGTACATGCGGGCGGCGACATCCAGGTTTTCAGCGCGGAAGATTACCCAGCCGACCACCACCAGCAGGAAGGTGAAGGCCCATTTCACTGGATTGAAACGCTGTGGGTTGGTGTCCAGGCCCAGCGCCCGTTCGATCGCCAGCCACATGCCGTGCCAGGCGCCCCAGATGATGTAGGTGAAGTTGGCGCCGTGCCACAGGCCTCCCAGCAACATGGTCAGGAACAGGTTGCGGTAGGTGTTGAAGGTGCCTTTGCGGTTGCCGCCCAGGGTGATGTACAGGTAGTCGCGCAGCCAGGTGGACAGGCTGATGTGCCAACGCCGCCAGAATTCGGTGATCGATTGGCTGATGTAGGGCTGCTTGAAGTTCTCCATGAAGCGGAAGCCCATCATCAGGCCTAAGCCGATGGCCATGTCGCTGTAGCCGGAGAAGTCGAAGTACAGCTGCGCGGTGTACGCCAGTGCGCCGAGCCAGGCATCGCCGGTGGTGGGGTTTTCCAGGGCGAAGCAATGGTCGGCGACCACCGCAAGGGTGTCGGCGATGAACACTTTCTTGATGAAGCCCTGCATGAAGCGGGTGCAGCCTTCGGAGAACTTGTCCAGGGTGTGGGTGCGGTTGTTGAACTGGTCGGCCAGGTCCTTGAAGCGCAGCACGGGGCCGGCGATCAGGTGCGGGAAGATCGCCACGAACGCGGCGAAGTCGATCAGGTTGCGGGTGGCCGGGGTGTCGCCGCGGTACACGTCGATGATGTAGCTGATCGACTCGAAGATGTAGAACGAGATACCGATCGGCAGCAGCACGTGGGTGAGGATGAACGGGTCCATGCCGAACGAGGTGATGATCGCGTTCATGCTGTCGACGCCGAAGTTGGCGTACTTGAAGTAGCCAAGGATCGCCAGGTCGACGCCCACGCCCAGCAGCAGCCAGCGTTGGGCGGGCTTGGTGCGCACACCGGCGGCGCCGACTTTAAGGCCGATCCAGTAGTTCCACAGGGTGACGCCGGCGAACAGGGCGAGGAAGTCCACCCGCCACCAGGCGTAGAAGATGTAGCTGGCGATCAGCAACAGCAGGTTGCGATAGCGGTTCCCGCTTATGTAGTACAAGCCGAGGAAAACCGGCAGGAACAGGAACAGGAACACATTGGACGAGAAGACCATCCCGGTTCTCCTTGTTAGATACAGCATCCAGGGCACAGCGCCCCCCAAACCCCCCACGCAAAGCTGGGGAGCAACCGAGTTCCTGTGGGAGCGGGTTTACCCGCGAATGCGTCAGCAGGTTCAACACCGTTGCCCGGTCGGGCGCATTCGCGGGTAAACCCGCTCCCACAGGGATCTACTATTTCTTGCGTTCTGCGCTCGGGTCGTAGACCCGGGTCACGTCGCCGCCCAGCCTGAAGCTGTTGAACGGCTGCATGTCTCGCTTGCGCTGCTGGGTGTCGCCCACGCACTGGTACAGCGCACACCACGGCTCAAGCCAGGCGTACTTGCTGTCGACCTTGAGGTCGTCCATGTCTTGTTTCTCGCCTGCGCGGCGGGCGAACTGGCTGGGGTCGCGAGCCCCGGCCAGCACGCCTTCGCCCAGGCGTTGCAGGGCGAAGTTGTTGTCCTTGCGCAGGTCCACGCCATTCACCTGGGCGAAGCTTGCGATCATCGCCAGCGGTGGCAGTGCGTAGTTGTGGTAGGCCAGGGCGCGCTGCTTGCGCTTGATCTCGTTGGGCAGGAAGCCCTGGTCGTCGACCTGGTTCACGCCCACCCGGTATTCCTTCACCGCCCAATCGAACAGGTCGCGTCGGTCGGTGGCCACGGCGGTGGCCATTACCGACCAGGCCGCCCAGTAGCTGTGGTTGTTGATCTTCTCCAGCGGCAGGTCGCTCCAGTCGCGTACGGTCTGCTCGGCCAGGCGGGCGAACCATTTCTCGATGGTTTCGGCCTCGGCCCGGTGCGCGGCCAGGGGCTGGGAGTTGGAGAACTTGAGGCGCAGCCACGCCCCGCTCATGCTGCCCAGTGCCCATTTGCGCATCGACTTGCCGGTGTGGTTGTAGTCGGTGGACAACAACGCGTCGGCCTTGGCCCAGGTTTCGAGCCAGGTCAGCACGCAGTCGAGCTGGGCCGGGCGACCGTCGCGAAGGTACTGGCCGACCATCTTGCTCACGCCGCGCTCAAGGGTGGTGATGTCGGCGGTGGAGTCGCGGAAGGCCTTTTCAGAAGCGACATTGAGGGTTGCCCGGGCCTTGTCCGAGCCTTCGTACTTGCTGCGAAATTGCAGGGGGCCGGTGTAGGGCTTGGGTGCGGTTTCACAGCTGAAGTCGCCCTCGCCGGTCTTGAGCTTCTCGATCCCGGCGTAGTAGCCCTGGGGCGGCACCAGCGCGGCCTGCGCCGCCCCGCCGAACAGGGCGAGGGCGAGCAGGGCGGGTGCGGTCTTGCGTGCTAGTACAGTCATGGTCGCCTCACTGGCCGGCTTGTGCGGTGTTACGCGCAGCGCCGGCGAAGTTGTTGCGTTTGCAGAGCTTTGCCTCGACTTTCTGGGTACCGCTTTCCGGGCCCTGGACTTCCAGCGCCAACAGGTTCTGCTCGGCCCAGTCTTCGTCTTCGCGCATCTGGAAGACGAAGCGCCCATCGGTGTCGGAGGTCTCCGGCTTCTCGATCTTGACGTTCTCGTGGCGCCCATTCAGGTACCAGAGCTTGGCTTGCAGGACCTTGACCGAGGTGTCTTCGAACTGGATGTCGATCTGGTGGTTGCGGTTGGTCAGGTCCTTGATCACCCCACCCTTGCCGTTGACCATCAACTCGTTGACGCCCGGCTTGAGCGTGGTGCTGGCGGTCATCTGCGCCGGGCGGCCTTCGCAGCCGTCGTCGAGCAGGGCGAGGATCTGCCGCCAGATGGTTTCCTGGTCCAGGCGGTACAGCGGCGAGAATTCCCAGATGAGGATCTTCGGCGGGTTGTTCTGGAACTCCTCGCTGCCCAGGTACTGGATCATCGAGCCTTCCAGGCCGCCGCCAGGGAAGGCGACGTTGAGCACGTCGGCGCCGATGTACTGCTGCAGGAAGCCGGAGAAGTTGTAGTTCTTGCCGCTGTGGCTGGTGCCCACCAGGGTGATCTGCGCGTTGCCGCCATCGCCGAACAGGTCGTCGCCGCCCGCCGCGCCCTTGGGCTCGGTGGCGAACTGGTCCATGTACTGCACCGCGTAGCTGGTGCCGCACAGCTGGCCTGCGACGTTGTGCAGGGTGCCGGTCTTGCCCATGCGCCCGGACTTGTGGGTTTCGAATTCCTTGCGCGGAATGCCCTCGAAGGCCGGCATGCCGTGCACCGTCTCGGCCACGATCTTGGCGGCGCGCTCGGCGCCATACGGGGTCCAGTGCTGGTCGCCGCGGAAGTAGAAGTCCTTGCCCTGGTCGGCGGCGGCCAACTGCTCGTTGGTCAGCGGCGAGAGGTCGGGCACGTTGTAGCCCATCTTTTCGAAACGCTTGAGCATGGCCTGGTAGTTGCCCAGGGCCTTTTGATAGTTGAACGCGGCCTTTTCCTGCGGGTTGAGCATGTTGCGGTTCACCAGGCCACGGGTCGGCTGGTAAACCACCACCAGCTCCACGCCGCGCTTCTTGAAGGCGTCGTGCACTTGCTGCAAGCGCTTGTAGCCCAACGCGCTGGTGTCGAACTCGGTGCGCAGGTCTTCGCGGGTACGGAACAGCCAGTCGCCCTGGGCTTGCACCAGGGTGGTGAAGTTCTGCTGGTAGCGGGTGGTGTAGCGGCTGGCGTCGTGGGCGGCCGGGCACAGCTGGCAGCAGGGCTCGGCGGTGAAGCTTGGCGGCTGCACGTCTTCGGCACGCACGCCCTGACTGATGGCCAGGAGGGCGGCGGACAGGCCGAGCAGTTTCATCAGGTGTGGGTTCATGTTCGGGGCTTCCTTAGTCGATCATTTCGGCCTGGCTTTCGACCGGGTCGATCAGCACGGGCTTTTGCTGGCGCACCAGCAGGTCGAGAATTTCCGCCTGGCGCTCGCCAAGCACGCCGTTGAGGCTGATGCCGCTGGATTTGGTCGGGGCGAGCATGGCGACCTTGTACAGCTCTACCGACAGTGGCGAGTCGATGGACAGCGGGCCGGTCCCGTTGGCCGACAGCTCGCCGCCGACGACGATCAGCGACACCTTGGCGTCGAAGGGGTCCAGGGCGATGTCGCGATCGGTGTCGGTGAGGTCCTTGATGTGCCCGTACACCCCGACCAGGCCGTTGGCCATGGCGACGTTCTCGTACAGGCGGATGTTCACGCTGTTGCGTATGCGGATGCCGTGGCGACGGTTGTTGATGACCTTGTTGCCCCAGATCAGGTTGTCGCCGCTCTCGTACAAGGTGATGCCGTCGGTGTGATTGCGGAAGATCTCGTTGTAGGCGATCAGGTTGTTCACGCTGTTACGGTCGATCACCACGCCGGAGAGCTTGTTGTCATAGCTCTTGTTGTTGAAGATCCAGCTGTCGTTGACCTCGCGGGAAATGATGATGCCGTGCTTCTTCTTGGTGCCGTACACGGTGTTGCCGGCGATGATCAGGCGGTGCGAACGATCGTGGGGGTCGATGCCGTAGACGATGTTGTCGCGGTAGGTCGAGTCCTTGATCACGAAGTCCTGGGTTTCGTAGCAGTAGAAGCCGTACCACATGTCGGCGAATTCCGAGCCGATGATCCAGCCAGTGGGCTCGCCACGGCCCATCTGCTTGACCATGTTCGGCGTGTACTGGGAAATACTCACGCCGTACGACTTGGACTTGTCGTAGCCGAAATTGGCCATGGTGCTGTTGACGATGTAGGTCTCGGTGCCACCCCAGCTGAGCAGGAACGGGCGGAACTCGTCGGGCTTGCGGAAGGTGGCTGGGCCATTGGCCTTCTCGCGCCAGCCGATCACCCGGGTGTCGGTGACGAACAGCTTGCCGTCGTTGACCATGAACGAGCCGCTTTCCTCGGACAGGCGCAGCTCCTTGACCTTGCCGTTGATCTCCAGCACGCCCTTTTCGCCCACCACGATCGGCAGGCGCGCCAGGTACACGCCGGGCTCGGTTTCGCGCAGGTACTGCTTGGGTACCTTCTTGCTCAGCTCCACCAGGTCCACATGCCCATCGTCGACGAAGATCGCCTGGGGAATGCCGTGCTGGCGTCGCACCCACTCGGCGCCCTTGTTGTCGCCGCCGATGAACTCCTTGAGGTTCTGTTCCTGGAGCATGCGGCGCACGCTGACCTTGCCCTTGCGGGAGCGGTCGATCTTCTTCTGCACGGCTTCGGCGGTGTAGCCGCCGAGCTCGGGCAGCTTGGGCGCGTCAAGGTGCAGTTGCTCGGCCGGAGGGCTCGAGATGGTGTAGGTCTTGGCGTGCTGCAGGTCCTTGACGGTGGCGGGCGGCTGGGCGGCATGGGCCAGGCCGCCGGCCAGCAGCAGGGCGCTGGCGAGCAAGCTGTGACGAAGGTTCGGGTGCAGGTTCATGGTGTGGGCCTCAGTAGCGCCAGATCACGTCGACGAAGGCACGGTGCATGTACGAGTCGGTCTCGCTGCCATAGGCATCGCCCGGCTTGAACACACCCGCGCGCAAGCGCACCAGCGCCGACGGCTCGTCGATCGATTGGCTCAGCGAGGCCGGGAGCAGGCCTTGCTTGAAGTACTTGGTGACGACCACGTCCATTTCCTGGCCCAGGTCCTTTTCGCCGTCGATCAGCGGACGGTTGATGCCGTTGTCGTTGACCACCGCGTTGATGCCGCTGGAACCGATGTTCTGGTTGCCGTCGACACGCCAGAACTTGTGGTAGACGAAGCTGGCGTCGTAGTCCTCGCGCAGCTGCCAGGAGGCAAACAGGGTGGCCGCCTGCAAGTTGCCCAGTTCGCCACGGAACGCCTCGCCGAAGCGGTGGACGCGCGAGCGGGTGCCGGTGAAGTTGGAGCGGTTGCTCTCAAGGCCGGTCTGCTCGAAGTTGCTCGAGCCGTCGTCGCCACCGCCGCCACTGCCACGGGCGTAGGCTGCGCCGACCTGCCACTGCGGGTTCAGGCGCAGGCGCACGCCCAGGTCGGTGGCCCAGGCATTGACGTCGCCGCTCTGCTTGCCGACGGCGACCTGTTCGTTGCCTACGGTCTGGCTGGTGAGGCGGTCGCGATCGCCGGTCAGCCAGGTCACGCTGCCCCAGTAGTTGACGCTGTGGTCGTTGCGCCAGTTGTAGGCGTCGCTGTTGGCCTCGAGGCCCAGCCAGGTGAGGTCGCCGGTGCGGGTCTTGTCGAGGGCATCGACGGTTTCGCCGGGGTTTTTCAGGCTGCCGCTGTCATGGGTGTGGTGGGCGCGCAGGCCGACCCAGTGCCCAGGTGTCCACTGGGTGGCGACGTTGCCGTAAACGTGGGTGCGGTCCTCGTCTTCCGGCGCCAGCTCGGTGAGGTCGGTGCGGTATTCGCTGAAGCGCTGGGCCACGCCCAGGTCGGCCTTGAGCAGGGTGGTGTCGAAGGTCCAGTTCAGCGCCTCGATATTGGTGTCGCGCCACATGCCGTCGTCGCTGCGCAGGCGCTGTCGACCGAAACGCAGGTACTCGCCTGGATAGGGGGTGAGGCCTTGGTAGCCGACCCAGAACTCGCGCATGGCCAGGTAGCTTTTATCCGGCTTGCGGCTGTCGTCGCCGTTGTCGATGGTGCTGCCATCGTCGGACTGGCGCAGGGTGTCGGTCTCGATGATGTCGGTGGCAGCCACTGCCTGGCCCATGGCGTAGGCGTTCCAGTTACCGCGCTCGCCGTATACCCAGGGGCGCAGGTCCAGGCCCAGGCCGCTGACATCGCCGCCGGAGCGGGTGCCCAGGTCGCGGTCGTCCTCGGACTGGCCGGTGATCTTGATGTCCAGGCCGAAATTCTTCGCTGCAGTTTCCTGCGCCAAGGTCGGGCAGGCCCACAGCAGGGCGAAGCCCAGGCCGATGCCGGCTTTCACGAAGGGGTTTAACGTCATAGCGAATCCTCGGCGTCTACGGCTTCTTCATCGTCTTGCAGGGCTTCCAGGGCGAGGGGGCTGCCGTTGCCCTGAATCATGCCCGCGCGTGCGCGGCGCTCCTGCGCCAGCAGTTGCTGGGCCTGGCTGCGCTGCTGGGGCGTGAGTTGCTGGTCGAGCTGTTGCAGCAGCTCGCTGGACTGCGGGGTCGGGTTGACCTGCGCCAGCTGGGCGAATACCCATGCATTGCCAGGGTTCTGGCGGATGCCATGGCCTTCGCTGTACAGCTGGGCCAGGGCGTAGTCGGCGCTGAGCTGCCCGCCACGGGCGGCGCTGAGCAGGTGGTCGACGGCCTTCTGTGGCTCGACGTTGCCCAGGTAACCACGGCGGTACAGCTGGCCGAGGTAGTAGTGGGCGCTGACTTCGCCTGCGTCGGCGGCAGCGCTCAGGTGCTGCTCGGCCTTCTCGGCGTCGGCTGGCAGGGTCTTGCCTTCGTAGTACAGGCGGCCCAGCAGCAACTCGGCGCGTGGCAGCTCGGCTTCGCGGCCCTTGTCGATGTAGGCCAGCAGCTGGTCGGTGTCGCCCAGTTCGGGGAAGTCGTACAGCAGTTGCGCCAGGCTCACCCAGGAAGCCGGGTTGGCCGGGGCGACGTGTTCAAGCAGGTCCTTGGCGGTTTTCTCGTCGGTCTGGCCGAGGCTGCGGTCGGCCAGCACGCGGGCGACGCTGTCGACCCGGCTGGCCGGCACCGTGCCACGGGCGTAGGCGGACTTGAGCTGCTCGAGCAGCGCGGCCTGCTGGTCGGGCTGGGCGCGCTTCTGGTAGACGGTGGCCAGCTCCACGTAGCAGATATCGGTGGTGGTCAGTGCGGCCTTGCAGATCTTCTCCACTTCGCCCAGGTTCTGGTCGTAGGTGCCCTGGGTGCGGTACAGCAGCACCTGGGCCAGGCCCGCCTCGGGGTTACCGGCGGCGCGCCATTGGTCGATCTGTTGCTGCGCGTTGACCTTGGGGAAGCTCTGCGGGTATTGCAGGTAGAGCATCGCCAGGGGGATCAGGGTGTTGCCTTCGCCCTGCTTGGCGGCGAGCTTGAGCAGGGTCTCGGCCTCTTCGCGTTCGGCCTGGGTGCTGTCGGGCTTGGCCACCAGCAGGCGGCCGAGGCGGGCCTGGGCGCGCGACGAGGTGGCGGCCGCTTCGCGGTAGGTGGCCTCGGCCTGCTTGAGCTGGGCCGGGTCACGGGTGGCCACCTGGATATCGGCCAGGCCCACTTGGGCCTCGCTGTAGCCCAGGTCGGCCAGGGCGCGGTAGTTGGCCTCGGCGGTGGCGGTGTCGCCACGCTTCAAAGCTTCGTTGGCCAGGCGCTGGTCGGGCAGGCCGGCGCAACCGGCCAGGGTGATGGCGGCGGCCAGGGCACAGAGCCCTAGGGCGGCGGTGTGCTTGTTGGCGATCATCGTCCGGTCTCCTTCAGAGCCCACGGGCCACGGCTTTGTCGATCAGCCAGTTCAGCGACGGGCCGCGGTCGCTGTTGACCGACGCCGGGCGCCCGGCAAGCTCCGCCGGCAGGCTTTCGTCAGGCTTGATCTGCACGCGCAGGTCGGCGGCGAGGTTGTCGTTGTCCAGGCTGGTGCTGCTGACGATCTGCCCGGTACGCACCGCGTCTTCGCCGGCGACCTGGAAGTTGACCCGGGTACCTGGCTTGACCTCGTCGAACTGGCGGTAGCTGAAGCGCGCCTCGACCATTGGGTTGGTGGTGCGAGGAATCAACTGGAACACCGGCTGGCCTTTGCTGGCGAACTGGCCGTTGTCTACCAGCTGGCGTCCGACTACGCAGTCGCAGGGGCTGGTGAGGGTGCCGGAGAGCTGCTTGCCGAACAGCTCCTCGACCTTGGCCGGTTCCAGCTGCGAGTCGTCCAGGTGCCCCTTGAGCAGGTCGAGCATGCTGGTGTCGAAGGTCGCCAGCGGCGCGCCCTTGGTCACCTGCGCACCCACTTGCACCAGGCTCTGCACGCTACCGTCGCGGGGCATGGTGACGTTGCTGGTGGGCACCGCGACCACGCCGGCTTCGGCATGGCTGACGAAGTACAGGCCGTACAGCGACTTGGCGACGAAGCCGAAGGCGGCGATACCGACCACGAACACGCCCAGGGTCACGGTCACTGCACGCAGGCGGCCGAAGGCCGACAGGCCAGAGCCTGAATCCTTCTGCTTGCGTGCCTTGGTGAAGTTGTCGCGCTGCAGGGTGCTGAGCACATCGCCGACGCTGATGAGCTCGCCCGACAGGTGCGCGGTGATGATATGGCGCAGGGTGGCGATGTCGCGGGGTTCGAGGTTCTGGAACTCGGCACCGGTACGCCCGGTTTCCGGGTTGCTTACCCGCACCAGGAACTCGACGTCCATCGACAGCCCCAGGTTGTCGACCACGAACTGCAGGCGACCGCGCACCACTTCGCCGACCGGCAGGGCCTTCTTGGCATGGAACGACAAGCCACCGGCGGAGAGGTCGTCGACTTTCACATCATGGGGCTGGCGATCCTCATCGAGGAAGCGCAGCTTGGCTGGGATACGCACCCGGGCGTGCTGGCGCTGGGCTTCGGACTCATGCACGACGTTGACGTTCACGGCGGTATTCATGGTGATGTTTTCCTGTTGGATCCGTTCCGGGTTGGGCTCAAACGACCATGAACAGCACAGCCACGAAGATGCTGGCGGCCGAGAAGGTCATGGTCCGCGAGGACCAGGTGTTGAACCATTGTTGAAAGCTTGCGAGGTCGCGTTTGAGGGCAGTGGGCTGGCGGGTCCAGGACTGTTTGTCGAGGCGGAAGAAGACGTAGATCTTCATCAGCGCGCCGACGATCTGGTTGTAATAGAGAATCAGCGGGTAGGCAGGGCCGACGCTGTGTCCGGAGCACAACAGCATGATGGTCAGGATCAGGCGGGTGATGCCGATCCACAGCAGGTAGGCGAGCAGGAAGCCCAGGCCGAACTTGAAGCTGGCGATCATTGCCACGGTGAGGCCCAGCAGGCTGGTCCACATCGACACGCGCTGGTCGAGCAGCACGATGCTGGTGAACAGGCCCAGGCGCTTGATGCCCAGCCCCAGGGCCCGAGAGTTCTGCCGCAGGTTGTTGCCGTACCAGCGGTACATCAGCTTGCGGCTGGCCTTGACGAAGCTCTTCTCCGGCGGGTGCTCGACCGTGTTGATCGCGGCATCGGGCACGTAGAAGGTGTCGTAGCCCAGGCGCATCAGGCTGAACCAGCTGGACTTGTCGTCACCGGTAAGGAACTTGAAGCGGCCCAGGCGCCAGTGCATCAGCGAGTCGCTTTCCACGTCGGCGATGAACTCGGGGTTGGTTACCACGCTGGCGCGGAACATCGACATGCGCCCGGTCATGGTCAGCACGCGCTTGGACAGGGCCATGGAGCACATGTTGATGTGGCGCTGCGCGAAGCGCAGCTTGTGCCACTCGCTCATCACGTAGCCGCCGCGCACTTCGCAGAATTCGTTGGTGGTCAGGCCACCGACATTGGGGTAGAGCTTGAACCACGGCACGGTCTTGCGGACCACGCCTTCGCCGAGCACGGTGTCGCCGTCGATCACCGCCACAACGGCATCCTCGTCCGGCAGCATCCGCGAAATGGCGCGGAAACCATAGGCCAGGCCGTCGCGCTTGCCGGTGCCGGCGATGCGCACGATGTCCAGGGTGACGTGGTCGGGCGGGTTGTACTTGGCCCACAGGCTTTTCACCAGTAGCTCGTCGGACATTTCCACCAGCGAGCAGACCACGGTGGTGGGGTAGCCGCAGGCAATCGCCTCGCGGATCACCGAGCTGTACACCTGGGCGGTGGTCAGCGCTTCGATGCGAAAGCTGGTGACCATCAGGTACACGTGCGACGGGTCTGCCGCCTTGCCCAGCTTGCGCACCTTGTTGCGCAGGTAGGGGTACACGCCGTACAGGAAGATCATGCCGCGGATGAAATGGGTGGCGCCCATGGAGTAGCGCCATATGCCGACAGCACCGACCAGGAAAATGAAGTGCTTCGACTGCGAGTCGAAGATGTCGCTGGGCAGGGCCAGGGCGATCAGCATGAGCAGGCTCATGTAGAGCAGCCAACCGGCGCACTGCAACAGCACTGTCTGGAGCCTTTGCATGTTCAGCATCCGTCGCAAGAATCAGAAAGTGCGGGGCCGTGCGGCCCCGCGTCAGGCTGGCTTACCAGCAGATGCCTTCGGTGCGGCTGGTGGTGCTGGTGGGCTTGCTCATGAAGCCGACCAGGTCGATCACCTGCTTGCCGTCCGGTGCCTGTTGGGCGAGGGCGCGGAACTGCTCGTCGCGGTTGCCCAGGACGATGATCTCGGCGTTGTCGACCACCTGGTGGAAGTCGGCGCTGAGCAAGGATGAGACGTGGGGGATCTTCGACTCGATGTAGTCCTTGTTGGCGCCGTGTACGCGGGCGTACTCCACGTTCTGGTCGTAGATCTCCAACTGGTAGCCCTTGCCGATCAGGCGTTCGGCCAGTTCCACCAGTGGGCTTTCACGCAGGTCGTCGGTACCGGCCTTGAACGACAGGCCGAGCAGCGCGACCTTGCGCTTCTCGTGGCCTTCGATGATGTCGAAGGCGTTCTGCACCTGCGATTCGTTGCTGCGCATCAGCGAGTCGAGCAGCGGTGCCTTCACGTCGAGGCTGGCAGCGCGGTAGGTGAGGGCGCGCACGTCCTTGGGCAGGCACGAGCCGCCGAAGGCGAAGCCTGGGCGCATGTAGTACTGCGACAGGTTCAGCACCTTGTCCTGGCAGACCACGTCCATCACTTCGCGGCCATCGACGCCGACGGCCTTGGCGATGTTGCCGATCTCGTTGGCGAAGGTCACCTTGGTGGCGTGCCACACGTTGCAGGTGTACTTGATCATCTCGGCCACTTCGACCGGCTTGCGGATCACTGGCGCGTCGAGTTCTTCGTAGATCGCTTGCAGCACGTCGCCGCTGGCGGTGTCCAGTTCACCGATGACGGTCATCGGCGGGTGGTCGTAGTCCTTGATCGCGGTGCTTTCGCGCAGGAACTCGGGGTTGACCGCTACGCCGAAGTCGACGCCGGCCTTCTTGCCCGAGCAGTCCTCGAGGATCGGGATCACCACGTTCTTCACGGTGCCCGGCAGTACGGTGCTGCGCACCACGATGGTGTGACGGCGGTCGGTGTCGCGCAGGACGTAGCCGATTTCGCGGCACACCGATTCGATGTACTCAAGACCCAGGTCGCCATTCTTCTTGCTTGGGGTGCCGACGCAGATCATCGACACGTCGCTGGCGCGGATGGCCTCGGCGAAGTCGGTGGTGCCACGCAGGCGGCCATTGGCGATGCCCTGTTGCAGCAGCGCTTCGAGGCCGGGTTCGACGATGGGCGACTTGCCCTGGTTGATCAGGTCGATCTTGGTGGTGGACACATCCACACCAATCACTTCATGGCCTCGTGCCGACAGGCAACCTGCACAGACTGCACCGACATAACCCAAACCAAAGATGCTGATACGCATCGCATTCACCTCGTGTGTTTATCACGCCGGTTCTTCCGAAGAACCGGACCGGGTTGATTTACCAGCTGTTTTTGGGCGCACGGTGCCATGGCGAATGCACACTTCACCGAGCGCAGGCATGAGCGAATCCGGAGCGCACAAAGTTGTGCTCTCAAAGATGGCAGTCAAAAACCAATAATTAAAAGGCGTGCCCTGAAATGCAGCCGTCTTTAATGCATCACGCTACTTGGCGTGTTGCTGTGCTTGTTCTTTCAATTGGATAAACCCTTTGAAATCAACCACTAGGACGATATTTAGGGGGCGCGTCTCTCCTTCATGGACAGGCCGTTCGGGGTTGCCGAAGTGGCTGTCGAAGTTTAACTGGCAGGCGGTGGATACCTGCCTGTTGTCATCTGTAAGTCATCTCGTACGTCGCACATTCAAGAATCGTTACGGGTGCTATGAGCGATGGCCGCTAGCAGAAGTTCCTGGCCGAGTTCGGCGGGGATGAAACTTTTCTAAATATTTTTTCAGTCCGAAATACTTTCAATTTGATGGCACTGGGTGGTTTCGACCCGATGGATAAAGGACGGAAAAGTCCGGCGATATTTTTGTGCCATCATGCAAAAAATTTTTTCAAGATTCGTCAAAAAACTACGAACGGTCTTATGGCGTTTTGCGATAACGGTAGCTTCGACGAATTGTTGGCGTCGTAATTTTGACTTTTTGCGGGGGTGGCAGGAGCGGACTTGCCCGCTCCTGCAAGGGGGGAATTTGGCGGGAAGGCTCAGTCGACAGGATGGTCGCGCAGAAATACCAAGTGATCCGGCTTGGACTGTTCCGGGCTGTAGTAATAGCCCTGCACATCGAACTGCTTTAGGCGCGCGGGGTCCGCGATGCGCTCCTGGATCACGAAGCGGCTCATCAGCCCGCGGGCTTTCTTGGCGTAGAAGCTGATGATCTTGTACTGGCCGTTCTTCTGGTCCTTGAAGTCGACATCGATCACCCGGGCCTTCAACGCACTTTTCTTCACGGCGCTGAAGTATTCGTTGCTGGCCAGGTTCAGCAGCACATCGTCACCCTGGTCGGCCAGGGCCTGGTTCAGCCATTCGCTGATGCGCGTACCCCAGAAGGCGTACAGGTCCTTGCCCCGGGCATTGGCCAGCTTGGTGCCCATTTCCAGGCGGTAGGGCTGCATCAGGTCCAGCGGGCGCAAGAGGCCGTACAGGCCCGAGAGCATGCGCAGGTGCGCTTGCGCGTAACTGAAGTCATCTTCACCCAGGCTCTGGGCGTCGAGGCCTGTGTACACGTCGCCCTTGAACGCCAGCAGCGCCTGCTTGGCGTTGGCTGGGGTGAAGTCCGGCGTCCAGCTGCCGAAGCGCGCAGCATTGAGGCCGGCGAGCTTGTCGGACAGGTGCATCAGCTCGGCGATCTGCGCGGGCGACATCTCGCGCAGTTGGGTAATCAGTACCTGCGAGTCGTCCAGGTATTGAGGCAAAGTGAAACGCGGGGTTACCGGCGGGGTGTCGTAGTCGAGGGTCTTGGCGGGGGAAATCACCGTCAGCATCGGGTCGGCTCCTGGATTCGTAGGGGGGATTCTACGGGGCGCGCGGGTCAAGGCCAAACTATGCCGACGATAGCCATAAACCATCGGCTATAGTGCGCGTCAGCCCATCCGGAGAACCCAACGTGCGCATCGCCCTTGCCCTGCTCGGCGGCCTGTTCAGCCTGGCCGCCCAGGCCGCTCCACCCGCCATTGCCAGTCTCGACCGCAGCCACTGGCCTGAGCAGCTCGACAGCCCGGCGTTGTTCGATGTGGCGTCGCGGGCAGAGATTCTGTCGTTCGCCCAGGTATTGCACGAAAGTGAAATGCTCGACCAGCAGGCCTTGACGGCGCGCCTCCAGTTACGCTCGATCAACCTGTCGATGATTCGCGCCGTTCGCGCCCGCATGTGGCAGCGGTTGTGGGAGGGTTACCAGCAGGCGCAGCGCAGTTGCGAGCAGGACGCCTCGTTCTGCTATCCGCTGGAGTCGATGGCGGATTTGCGGACAAAAGCCGCCACGTTTGCATCAGATGTCGGCACGTTCTACACCGGTTGGATCGAGCCTAGCCACCAGTTCCATGTGCGTTATCTCAATGAGCAGTTGCGCAAGGCGGCGCTGTTTCCACAGACCAGCAGCGAGGTGGAGCGCTTGTCGTCGCGCGAGCGCAATGGCGACGAGTTGAACGACCGGATGTTCCTGCTGACCTTTGTCGGCGGCCCTTCGGCTGCCAGTTCCGACGCGTTGGCCGAGTACCTGCGCAGGCAGAAGCTCGCCGGCACCTTTTTCGTGCTGGGCACGCGCCTGCAGCAGCGCCGCGATGCAGGGCCGGTGGATGCGCTGTATGGCGGGCAGTGCGTGGGTATCCAGGGCTGGGAGTACCGCTCCCATGCCCAGTGGCAGGGCTGGCAGGATTCGCTGCGGCGCAGCCAGGCGCAGGTGCAGGCGCTGTTGCCTGAGCAGTACGTGCCGCTGTTCCGTCCTCCCTATGGCCAGCGCCGTGCGGACGGCGAGGCCTTCATGGCCGCACAAGGGTTGCAGGTTTCGCTGTGGGATATAGATGCCGAGGACGACGGTACGCTCATTGCCGAGCAATCGGCTCAGCGCGTCCTGACCCTGATGCTGCTGTGGCGCAAGGGGGTGATCCAGTTCCACGATGGCCTGCCCAAGGCGCAGCCGGCGCTGGAGTGGCTGTTGCAGCACACCGGGCAGAGTGGTATTGGCTGGGAGGATTGCCAGGAATATGCGCGCGCCCGCTTGTAGGGCACGGCGGAGGTGGGGAAAAGCCGGGGTCCACCACTGACTGTAGACCCCTGTCACCCCCTCGCCAAGAGGGTTTCGTCATTCGGCAAAATAAACTTCACCTGAGCGTAAAAAGTCTTTTTTCCGTCATGCTTTTTGCGGTATGAAGAAGCCAGACAGCCGATTCCTGCAGCACAGGTGGCGTCATCCAGGCCCTCCTTGCCAGGTGCGCTCCCCGCCCGTAACGACGCGGATACGGGGAGAACGGCGGTCACTCTGCGGTGCAGCGGTACGCGCCGTGTAGCTTTCACACAAGGTGCCCGAGTATGGATGACCAAGGACGCAACCCTTCCTCCAACCAGCCAATCCTGTATGTGCTCGATACCAACGTCCTGATTCACGACCCCAACGCTTTGCTCAACTTCGAGGAGCACCACGTCGCCATACCGATGACGGTGCTGGAGGAACTCGACAAGCTCAAGACCGGTAAACACACCATCGCTGCCGAATGTCGCCAGGCCATCC
Organism: Pseudomonas sp. LS_2; assembly: GCF_042709235.1. Taxonomy (NCBI): domain Bacteria; kingdom Pseudomonadati; phylum Pseudomonadota; class Gammaproteobacteria; order Pseudomonadales; family Pseudomonadaceae; genus Pseudomonas; species Pseudomonas sp. LS_2. The sequence goes on from NZ_JAVAYC010000018.1 coordinate 70,070, forward strand.
GCCTGATCGACCAGACCCTGGGCGATGCCTCGCCCCAGGATGTCGAACAGGGTGTGCCGATCCAGCGTGGCAAGAGCGGGCCCAAGGGCTTCCTGTCCATCCTGATGAGCCCGCGCAACGAACCCAACCGGCTGCTGCCGGAAGACCTCAACGACAACATCATCATCAACCAGTTGCTTGAACTGCGCGCCAGGCGGGCCGACCTGGATGTCGTGCTGGTCACCAAGGACATCAACATGCGCCTGAAGGCGCGGGCCTGCGGGATTGCCGCCGAGGACTACAGCACCGACCAGCTGGTCGATGACGTCTCCCTGCTTTCCAAGGGCTACCACTCGGTCACCGGCTCCTTCTGGGACCGCGTGAGCAAGGTCGACACCCGTCAGGAGCGTGGCCGTACCTGGCATCGGGTGCAACTGAGCGACAACCTGCCGGCGGTACACATCAATGAGTTCATCATCGATGAGCAAGGCTTCGTCGGTTGGGTCAAGGGCGTGCGCGAGCACGAACTGCTGCTGCTCGACCTGCACCAGGAGCCGTTGCTGCACCAGGAGGCCTGGGGCCTGAAACCCCGTGACATCCACCAGAGCCTGGCACTGTTCGCGCTGCTCGACCCGGACATCCACCTGGTCAACCTGACCGGCGCGGCCGGCTCGGGCAAGACCATCCTGGCGCTGGCTGCGGCTATCGAGCAGACCATGGTCAGCAAGCGCTACCGGCGCATCATCGCCACCCGCAGCGTGCAGGGGCTGGACCAGGAGATCGGCTTCCTGCCGGGCACCGAGGCGGAGAAAATGGAGCCCTGGCTGGGCGCTATCACCGACAACCTCGAAGCCTTGCACATGGATGACGAAAGCACCCATGGCAGTGTCGAGTACATCCTTGAACGCGTGCCGTTGCAGTTCAAGTCGCTGAACTACATCCGCGGTCGCAGCTTCCAGCAGAGCCTGATCCTGATCGACGAATGCCAGAACCTCACCCCGCACCAGATGAAAACCATCATCACCCGTGCAGGTTCCGGTTCCAAGGTGGTCTGCCTGGGCAACCTGGCGCAGATCGACACCCCTTACCTGTCCGCGACCAGCTCGGGCCTTACCTACCTTACCGAGCGCTTCAAGGACTTTCCCCACGGCGTGCATATCACCCTGCAGGGTGTGCCGCGCTCGGTGCTGGCCGAGTACGCCGAGTCGCATATGTAGCCCTTCATGGCCGGGCGGCACGCCGCCCGGCCTCTTTGCAGGCGCATGACGGTTTTTTCCCTACGGAAAGCTGACCACCAGGTTTACACTCACAGCTCCCTACCCAGGAGCAAAGCAGTGCTGACTCATCTCGATTCCCAGGGGCGCGCCAACATGGTCGACGTCACTGAAAAGGCCGTGACCGCGCGCGAAGCGGTGGCCGAGGCGCGGGTGCGCATGTTGCCGCAGACCTTGCGCATGATCGTCGACGGCGAACACCCCAAGGGCGACGTGTTCGCGGTGGCGCGTATCGCCGGTATCCAGGCTGCCAAGAAGACCAGCGACCTGATCCCGCTGTGCCACCCGCTGATGCTCACCAGCGTCAAGGTGGAGCTGGCCGGCGAGGGCGAGGACCTGGTGCATATCGTCGCCCGCTGCAAGCTGGCCGGGCAGACCGGCGTGGAAATGGAAGCACTGACGGCCGCCAGCGTCGCGGCGCTGACGATCTACGACATGTGCAAGGCGGTCGACAAGGGCATGGTGATCGAGCAGGTGCGCCTGCTGGAGAAGACGGGTGGCAAGAGCGGCGACTTCAAGGCGGTGGCGCCATGAAGGTCCAGGTCGTGTATTTCGCCCGTTACCGGGAGCTGCTGGAGCGTGATGGCGAAGCGCTGGAAGGTGCGTTCGCGACGCTCGACGACGTGCGCCAGGCGTTGCTGGCCAAGGGCGAGGCCTACGGATTCCTGGCCGAGCAGAACCTGATGTGCGCGCGTAACCAGGACCTGTGCCGCCTCGACGAGCCGCTGGCTGAGGGCGACGAAGTGGCGTTCTTCCCGCCGGTTACCGGAGGTTGAGCATGGGCGTGCGCGTTCAGCAGCAGGCGTTCGACCCAGGTCTTGAGGTCAATGCCATGCATGCCGCCAACGTTGGAGTAGGCGCGGTGGTCGGCTTCGTCGGTTATGTGCGCGACTTCAACGATGGCCGCGAGGTGGCGGGAATGTTTCTGGAGCACTACCCGGGCATGACCGAAAAGGCCCTGGCCAAGATCGTGGTCGAGGCCGAGCAGCGTTGGCCGTTGCTCAAGGTCGAGGTGCTGCATCGTATTGGTGCACTGGAGCCGGGGGAGCCGATCGTGTTCGTCGGCGTGGCCAGCGCGCATCGGCAGGCGGCGTTCGATGCCTGCAATTTCATCATGGATTACCTGAAGACCCGGGCGCCGTTCTGGAAGAAGGAGAGCACCGAGGCGGGGCCGCGCTGGGTGGAAGGCAGGCAGAGTGACCAGGATGCGGCGGGGCGCTGGTAGGCCTTTGTTTGATGGCCGGTGTTTCGCACCGGTTCGCGGGCAAGCCCGCCCCTACAGGTATCGCACTGTGCCTGGAGGAGCGCGCTTGCCCGCGATGGCTTCACCGCCTATCAATGATGCTTGCGCGGCACCGGCTTCAGCAGCTCGTCCGGTGGCATCTCGCACTTGATCTTGCGCCCCAGCAGTTCCTCGATCGCGGGCAACTGGTAGGAGTCGTCCTCACCTGCAAAGCTGATCGACACGCCGCTAGTGCCGGCCCGTCCGGTGCGGCCGATGCGGTGTACGTAGTCGTCCGGATCTTCCGGCAGGGTGAAGTTGATCACATGGCTGATGCCGTCGATGTGAATGCCGCGGCCAGCCACGTCGGTGGCTACCAGCACGGTAATGCGCCCTTCGCGGAAGTTTTCCAGGGTACGAATGCGCTTGTGCTGCGGCACGTCGCCCGACAGCTGCGCGGCGTTGATGCCATCACGTACCAGTTTTTCCTCGATGCGCCGTACTTCGTCCTTGCGGTTGGCGAACACCATTACCCGTTCCCACTTGTTCTGGGTCACCAGGTTGTACAGCAGCTTGTACTTGTCGCTGCCGGCCACCGCATACACGTGCTGCTCGACCGTTTCGCTGGCCACGTTCTCCGGCTCGATCTCGACGATAGCCGGGTTGGTGGTCCACTGCTTGGCCAGGTTCATCACGTCGTCGGTGAAAGTGGCCGAGAACAGCAGGGTCTGGCGCTCGCTCTTGGGTGGGGTCTGGCGGATGATCTGACGTACCTGGGGGATGAAGCCCATGTCGAGCATGCGGTCGGCTTCGTCCAGCACCATCACCTCGACCATGTCCAGGTGCACTTCGCCACGCTGGTGGAAATCCAGCAGGCGGCCCGGGGTGGCCACCAGGATGTCGCAGTGCCGCGACTCCAGGGCCTTGAGCTGCTTGTCGAAGTCCATGCCGCCGACGAAGGTCATCACGTTCAGGCCGCTGTACTTGGTCAGGGCCGCCGCGTCCTTGGCGATCTGCACCACCAGCTCGCGGGTGGGGGCGATGATCAGTGCCCGCGGCTCGCCCATGTAGCGCTCCTTGGGCGGCGGTACCTGCTGCAACTGGGAAATGATCGAGATCAGGAATGCGGCGGTCTTGCCGGTGCCGGTCTGGGCCCGGCCGATGGCATCCTGGCCACGCAGGGTGTAGCCCAGCACCTGGGCCTGGATCGGCGTGCAGTAGGGGAAGCCAAGGTCGTGGATGGCGTGCATCAGCTCGTTGGAGAGCTTGAAGTCGTGGAAGCGGGCCTTGCCTTCCTGGGGCTCGACCACGAAGTCTTCGGGCTTCCACAGGCTGGCCTGGGGCTTGGGTTTGGGGGCGCGACGCGGTTTGTCCCGCGGCGGCTGTTCGCTACGTGGCTGGGCCTGGGGCGGCTGCTCGGCCTGCGCGCCGGCATCATGCCTGGGCTTGCGTGGCGGTCTGGGCTTGGAAGGCGCTGGCTGCGGAGCCTGCGTGGGCGCAATCACGGAGGTGGCGGGCTCGACGGCCTGAGTCGCGGCGTCTCCCTTGCCGAATATTTTCTTGAGTGCCTTGAGCACGATCGTCTCGTCAACTGGTTAAGGAATGTACGCCGGGCAGTGTAATGCAAGATTCAGGCGCGGCGTAGCGGAAAGCGCCGACAACTACAAGCAGGCTTTGCTTATTGCAGTTGCTTGCTCAGCCAGTTGTGTATGTCGCTCAGCTCTTCCACCACCACTTCGTGTTCCATTGGGTACTCGTGCCAGCGTGCGGCAACACCCCAGGTATTGAGGTGCTCAAAGGCGGTGCGGCCCATCGAGGGGATCACCACCGGGTCGTGCACGCCATGCAGGCACAGTGCCGGGGTGCGCTGCTGGCAAGCGCTGAGCTGATGGCTGCCGCTGAAGGTCGGGGCGTAGGTCGACAGGGCGATCACCCCGCCCAGTGCTTCCTGCCACTTTATATAGGCGGTGTGCAGTACCACTGCCCCGCCCTGGGAGAAACCGGCCAGGATGACCCGCGACAGGCTGATGCCCTTGGCCTGTTCCGCCTTTATCAGGCCGATGACCTGGTCTGCCGACTCCTCCAGTTGAGCCTCGTCGATGGCCCGGGCCGGGGTCATGGCCTTGATGTCGTACCAACTGGGCATCGCATAGCCGCCATTGATCGTTACCGCACGGGTGGGGGCCTGTGGCATCACGAAACGGGTACTGGGCAGGCGCTCCTGCATGAATTCGGCCACCGGCAGGAAGTCGTAACGGTCGGCACCCAGGCCATGCAACCAGATCACACAGGCGTCGGCGGTGTTCTGGGGCTCAAGAATCAGCGGATTGGTCATGACTGCTCCGAAAGTGTGCGTGCGCGCCAACGGTGCGCATCAAAAAAAGGCGATAGCAGGGTGATGTCACAAGAAGATGTCGCAACGCTGCAACTTTACCTACTTGACGAATGCTTTAACGCTTAATCAGGCCACTGTGGTACGCGGATTGCTATATGTCCTGCCAAGCGACGGGAAGATTCCTTAACGGTAACACCCCTCTGCTGATAGTCAGGCTGTCATAGAACAGCTCATTGCGCCAATTGACCCAAAAACAAGCCAACAAGGGTCGGATGCGCCTCATAAGGGTGCGGTGCAATTCCGGCTCGGTACAACAAGAGCGATTTGGAGGTTGTAGATGAAGATGTTGAAAACCACTCTGGCGGCTCTGACCGCTGCCGCCGCCCTGGGCACCGTCGGTGCCGCGCAAGCCGGTGCCACCCTCGACGCGGTGCAGAAGAAAGGCTTCGTACAGTGCGGCGTGAGTGATGGCCTGCCGGGCTTCTCGGTTCCGGATGCCAAGGGCACCATCGTCGGTATCGACGCTGACGTTTGCCGTGCGGTCGCAGCTGCCGTCTTCGGCGATGCCTCCAAGGTCAAGTTCAGCCAGCTGAACGCCAAGGAGCGCTTCACTGCGCTGCAATCGGGCGAAGTCGACGTGCTGTCGCGCAATACCACCTGGACCAGCTCCCGTGACTCGGGCATGGGCCTGGTATTTGCCGGCGTCACCTACTACGACGGCATCGGTTTCCTGGTCAACAAGAAGCTGGGCGTTGCCAGCGCCAAGGAACTGGACGGCGCCACCGTGTGCATCCAGGCCGGTACCACCACCGAGCTGAACGTTTCCGACTACTTCCGTGCCAATGGCCTGAAGTACACCCCGATCACCTTCGACACCTCCGACGAGAGCGCCAAGTCGCTGGAATCGGGCCGTTGCGACGTGCTGACCTCGGACAAGTCGCAGCTGTTCGCCCAGCGCTCCAAGCTGGCCGCGCCGACCGACTACGTCGTACTGCCGGAAACCATCTCCAAGGAGCCCCTGGGCCCAGTGGTTCGCAAGGGTGACGAAGAATGGTTCGCCATCGTCAAGTGGACCCTGTTCGCCATGCTGAACGCCGAGGAGGCCGGCATCACCTCGAAGAACGTCGAGGCCGAAGCCAAGTCCACCAAGAACCCGGACAACGCTCGCCTGCTGGGCGCTGACGGCGAATACGGCAAGGACCTGAAACTGCCGAAGGACTGGGTGGTACAGATCGTCAAGCAGGTCGGTAACTACGGCGAGATGTTCGAGCGCAACCTCGGCAAGAGCACTCCGCTGCAGATCGACCGTGGCCTGAACGCCCTGTGGAACAACGGCGGCATCCAGTACGCACCTCCAGTGCGCTGATAGCTGCACCCCTGCGGCGGCATCCGGCCGCCGCAGGTCGTTCCACTCCCTTTTTTTCCGGGGCATTTCATGCAAAATCAAATCGGCGCACGTAAGGGGTTTTCCCTGAGCGATCCACGTGTGCGCGCGTGGTTGTTCCAGATCATCACGGTGGTGTTCGTGGTCGGTCTGGGCTGGTACCTGTTCCATAACACCCAGACCAACCTGCAACATCGAGGCATCACCTCCGGCTTCGACTTCCTCGAGCGCAGCGCAGGCTTCGGTATCGCCCAGCACCTGATTCCCTATGTGGAATCGGACAGCTATGCGCGAGTGTTCGTCATCGGCTTGCTCAATACCTTGCTGGTGACCTTCATCGGTATCGTCCTGGCAACCCTGCTCGGCTTCATCATCGGTGTGGCCCGGCTGTCGTCCAACTGGATGATCAACAAGCTGGCGACGGTGTATGTGGAAGTGTTCCGCAACATTCCGCCGCTGCTGCAAATTCTCTTCTGGTACTTCGCGGTGTTCCTGACGTTGCCCGGACCACGCGGCAGCATCAACATCGACGACACGTTCTTCATCAGCAACCGTGGCCTGAACATGCCTGGCGCAACCGCTGCCGAGGGCTTCTGGCCGTTCGTGGTGGCCTTGGTCCTGGCGATCGTCGGCATCGCGCTGATGGTGCGCTATGCCAACAAGCGCTTCGATGAAACCGGCGTGCCGTTCCACAAGTTCTGGGTCGGCCTTGCCATGTTCATCGGTATTCCTGGCGTATGCGCGTTGCTGTTCGGCAGCCCTGTGCATTGGACGGTGCCTGAGCTCAAGGGCTTCAACTTCGTCGGTGGCTGGGTGCTGATTCCCGAGCTGCTGGCCCTGACCCTGGCGCTGACCATCTACACCGCGGCGTTCATCGCCGAAATCGTGCGTTCCGGCATCAAGTCCGTCAGCCACGGCCAGACCGAAGCGGCCCGTTCGCTGGGCCTGCGCGAGGGCCCGACCCTGCGCAAGGTGATCATTCCCCAGGCCCTGCGGGTAATCATCCCGCCGCTGACCAGCCAGTACCTGAACCTGGCGAAGAACTCCTCCCTGGCAGCCGGTATCGGCTACCCGGAGATGGTCTCGCTGTTCGCCGGTACCGTGCTCAACCAGACCGGCCAGGCCATCGAGGTGATCGCGATCACCATGAGTGTTTATCTCGCTATCAGCATCAGCATTTCCCTGCTGATGAACTGGTACAACAAGCGCATCGCGCTGATCGAGCGGTGAGGATACGCGCATGACGTCCCATGTTTTCAAACCCGACATGCCGCCACCGGTGAAGACCGTTGGCGTACTCGCCTGGATGCGGGCGAACCTGTTCTCCAGCTGGCTCAACACCCTGCTGACGCTGTTCGCCGTGTACCTGGTGTGGCTGATTCTGCCGCCGCTGTTGCAGTGGTCGATCATCGATGCCAACTGGAGCGGCACCACCCTGTCCGACTGCACCAAGGAAGGCGCCTGCTGGGTGTTCGTGCAGCAGCGTTTCGGTCAGTTCATGTACGGCTATTACCCAACCGAACTGCGCTGGCGCGTTGACCTGACCGTGTGGCTGGCCGTGCTCGGCGCAGCACCGCTGTTCATCAACCGCTTCCCGCGCAAGGCGGTATACGGCCTGGGCTTCCTGGTGCTGTACCCGATCCTGGCCTACACCCTGCTGCATGGCGGCCACTTCGGTCTGACGACCGTGCCGACCAGCCAGTGGGGCGGCCTGATGCTGACCCTGGTGATCGCCACCGTGGGTATCGTCGGCGCCTTGCCGCTGGGCATCCTGCTGGCGCTGGGGCGGCGTTCGAACATGCCGGCTGTGAAGGTGGTCTGCGTGACCTTCATCGAGTTCTGGCGCGGCGTGCCGCTGATCACCGTGCTGTTCATGTCTTCGGTAATGCTGCCGCTGTTCCTGCCTGAAGGCATGAGCTTCGACAAGCTGCTGCGGGCGATGATCGGCGTGATCCTGTTCCAGTCGGCGTATATCGCCGAGGTGGTGCGTGGTGGTCTGCAAGCCATTCCCAAGGGCCAGTACGAAGCCGCTGCGGCCATGGGCCTGGGCTACTGGCGCTCGATGGGCCTGGTGATCCTGCCCCAGGCGTTGAAGATGGTGATTCCCGGCATCGTCAACACCTTCATCGCGCTGTTCAAGGACACCAGCCTGGTGATCATCATCGGCCTGTTCGACCTGCTCAACAGCGTCAAGCAAGCCGCCGCCGACCCGGCCTGGCTGGGCATGGCGACCGAGGGCTATGTGTTCGCGGCCCTGGTGTTCTGGATTTTCTGTTTCGGTATGTCCCGCTACTCCATGCACCTGGAGCGCAAGCTGGACACTGGCCACAAGCGTTAGGAGTTTCGAAATGAGTGAAGCGATCAAGCAGCCTGCAGGCCCCGAAGGCATCATCCAGATGCAGGGCGTCAACAAGTGGTACGGCCAGTTCCACGTGCTCAAGGACATCAACCTGAACGTGCGCCAGGGCGAGCGCATCGTGCTGTGCGGGCCGTCCGGCTCGGGCAAGTCCACCACCATCCGTTGCCTGAACCGCCTGGAAGAGCACCAGCAAGGGCGTATCGTGGTCGATGGCGTGGAACTGACCAACGACCTCAAGCAGATCGAGGCGATCCGCCGCGAAGTGGGCATGGTGTTCCAGCACTTCAACCTGTTCCCGCACCTGACCATCCTGGAAAACTGCACCCTGGCCCCGATGTGGGTACGCAAGATGCCCAAGCGCAAGGCCGAGGAAATCGCCATGCACTTCCTGGAGCGCGTGCGTATTCCCGAGCAGGCGCACAAGTACCCAGGCCAGCTCTCTGGCGGTCAGCAACAGCGTGTGGCGATTGCCCGTGCGCTGTGCATGAAGCCGAAGATCATGCTGTTCGACGAGCCGACCTCGGCGCTGGACCCGGAAATGGTGAAGGAAGTGCTCGACACCATGGTCAGCCTGGCCGAAGACGGCATGACCATGCTCTGCGTGACCCACGAGATGGGCTTCGCCCGCACCGTGGCGAACCGGGTGATCTTCATGGACAAGGGCGAGATCGTCGAGCAAGCCTCGCCGGACGACTTCTTCGACCGTCCGCAAAGCGACCGCACCAAGCTGTTCCTGAGTCAGATCCTGCATTGATGCAATTGGGGCCGCGCTGCGGCCCATTCGCGCCGAACTGCCGCGAATGGGCTGCAGCGCAGCCCCAATGCGTTCGGTCTACTTCTCTTCTTTGTTGGTTACCGGCGCAGGTGGAGGCCGCAGCCCCACTTCGGCAACCAGCTTCAGTTGCTTCCCGTTGCGCATCACCTCGATCGCCACCTTCTCGGTGGGCTTGATGCGCGCCACCTGGTTCATCGAGCGGCGGCCATCGCCGGCCGGTTCGCCATTGATGCTCATGATCACGTCACCCAGCTGCAAGCCTGCGCGCTGTGCCGGGCCGTCGCGGAAGATACCCGCCACGACGATGCCAGGGCGCCCTTGCATACCAAACGACTCGGCCAATTCCTGGCTCAGCGGTTGCACCTCGATGCCCAGCCAGCCGCGAATCACCTGGCCGTGCTCGACGATCGACTTCATCACTTCCAGCGCCAGTTTTACCGGGATCGCGAAGCCGATGCCCTGGGAGCCGCCAGATTTGGAGAAGATCGCGGTGTTGATGCCGATCAGGTTGCCGTTGGCATCTACCAGCGCACCCCCGGAGTTGCCCGGGTTGATCGCAGCGTCGGTCTGGATGAAGTCCTCGTAGTTGTTCAGGCCCAGCTGGTTGCGCCCAGTGGCGCTGATGATGCCCATGGTCACGGTCTGGCCGACGCCGAACGGGTTGCCGATGGCCAGGGCGACGTCGCCGATATGGATATTGTCGGAGCGCCCGATGGTGATGGCCGGCAGGTTCTTCAGGTCGATCTTCAGGACGGCGAGGTCGGTTTCCGGGTCGCTGCCGATCACCCGAGCCAGGGTTTCGCGGCCGTCCTTGAGGGCCACGACGATCTGGTCGGCACCGCTGGTTACGTGGTTGTTGGTCAGCAGGTAGCCTTCCGGGCTCATGATCACCGCCGACCCCAGGCTCGACTCCCAGCGCCGCTGCTTGGGCAGGTTGTCGCCGAAGAAGCGGCGGAACTGTGGGTCTTCGAACAGTGGGTGGGCGCTCTTGTTCACCACCTTGGTGGTGTACAGGTTGGCCACCGCAGGCGCTGCGAGGGTCACCGCATCGGCATAGGACACCGGGCCTTGGACGATTCGCGAGCTCTGCGGTGCCTGTTGCAGATTGACGTCCTGGCTGGGCAGGCCGACCCATTCAGGAAAGCGCTGGATCACCAGCAGGGCGATCAGTACGCCGGTAAGCAGGGGCCATGCAAAGTAACGCAGAACCTTGAGCATCGAACGAATCCTGGGAGTGGGGCGGGGGCCTGTCAGCGGGGTGCGAGGGCTGATCGCGCGCGATGATACACCTGTGCCTGAGCAGCGTCTGCTACAAAGGGGTAAGCCCAAGCGTCAGGTCCAGTCGGCGGTCCGCGTGGCGTCGTGCCGGTTCCCCCGAACCGGGCGACAGCCCATAATGGCGGTCATTATAGGGGCCTTGAGCCCACGTAAGTGCCGAATTCGAGGAGATTTTCAATGGCCGTTGCCCTGAGCACCCTGGTCGAGGAAGCCGAGCGCTACTTGTCCAGCGCCAAGATCCAGGATTACTGCCCCAACGGCCTGCAGGTCGAAGGGCGTCCGCAGGTCAGCCGCATCGTCACTGGCGTTACCGCAAGCCAGGCGTTGCTGGACGCCGCCGTGGAAGCCGAAGCCGACCTGGTGCTGGTGCATCACGGTTACTTCTGGAAGGGCGAGAGCCCGTGCATCACCGGCATCAAGCAGCGTCGCATCAAGACCCTGCTCAAGCACGACATCAGCCTGCTGGCCTTCCACTTGCCGTTGGACGTGCACCCTGAGGTGGGCAACAACGTGCAGTTGGCGCGCCAGCTGGACATTACCGTGGAAGGGCCGCTGGACCCGGACAACCCGCGCGTGGTCGGCCTGGTCGGTTCGCTGGCCGAGCCGATGTCGGCCAGCGACTTCGCCCGCCGCGTGCGCGAGGTGATGGGGCGTGAGCCCCTGGTGGTGGAAGGCGAGGGCATGATCCGCCGGGTCGGCTGGTGCACCGGCGGGGGGCAGGGCTATATCGACAATGCCATTGCGGCGGGTGTCGACCTGTTCATCAGCGGCGAGGCGTCCGAACAGACCTTCCACAGTGCCCGGGAAAATGGCGTGAGCTTCATCGCCGCCGGGCACCACGCCACCGAACGCTATGGTGTGCAGGCGCTGGGCGACTACCTGGCCAAGCGCTTTGCCGTCGAGCATCTGTTCATCGATTGCCCGAATCCGATCTGACTCGGGTAGGGCTTCTTCGCGGACAAGCCCGCGCCTATAAACGCAGCGTCGCTTTCAGAAACATCGCAACCCCTGGAGGAGCGGGCTTGTCGGCGAACAAGGCACTACCGACAGGCCTGCCACGGCCAAACCCCCAGTCATATCCATAGACCGTTTCGATCTAGCGGCGCTCCTAAATAGAATCAGGCGCTGTGATAAAGTGGCTCGCTCGAACACGGCCCGCTGGCCGTCCATAAGATCGTTTTTCGTGAGTAGCCATGGTCGACAAACTGACGCACTTGAAACAGCTGGAGGCGGAGAGTATCCACATCATCCGCGAGGTGGCCGCCGAGTTCGACAACCCGGTGATGCTGTACTCGATCGGCAAGGACTCCGCCGTGATGCTGCACCTGGCGCGCAAGGCCTTCTTCCCGGGCAAGCTGCCCTTTCCGGTAATGCATGTCGACACCCGGTGGAAATTCCAGGAGATGTACCGCTTCCGCGACAAAATGGTCGAGGAGATGGGCCTGGAGCTGATTACCCACGTCAACCCCGAGGGCGTGGCGCAGGGTATCAACCCCTTCACCCATGGCAGCTCCAAGCACACCGACATCATGAAGACCCAGGGCCTGAAGCAGGCGCTGGACAAGCATGGCTTCGACGCCGCCTTCGGTGGCGCGCGCCGCGACGAAGAGAAGTCGCGGGCCAAGGAGCGCGTCTACTCGTTCCGCGACAGCAAGCACCGTTGGGACCCGAAGAACCAGCGCCCGGAGCTGTGGAACGTCTACAACGGCAAGGTCAACAAGGGCGAGTCGATCCGCGTATTCCCGCTGTCGAACTGGACCGAGCTGGACATCTGGCAGTACATCTACCTCGAAGGCATCCCGATCGTGCCGCTTTACTTCGCTGCCGAGCGTGAAGTGATCGAGAAGAACGGCACCCTGATCATGATCGACGACGAGCGTATCCTCGAGCACCTCAGCGACGAGGAGAAGGCGCGCATCGTCAAGAAGAAGGTGCGTTTCCGTACCCTGGGCTGCTACCCGTTGACGGGCGCTGTCGAGTCCGAGGCCGAGACGCTGACCGACATCATCCAGGAAATGCTTCTGACGCGTACTTCCGAGCGTCAGGGCCGGGTCATCGACCACGATGGCGCAGGCTCCATGGAAGACAAGAAACGTCAGGGCTACTTCTAATTTCAGGGTTACTCCATGTCGCACCAATCCGATTTGATCAGCGAAGACATCCTCGCTTATCTGGCTCAGCACGAGCGCAAAGAACTGCTGCGTTTCCTCACTTGCGGCAACGTGGATGACGGCAAGAGCACCCTGATCGGGCGCCTGCTGCATGACTCGAAGATGATCTACGAGGACCACCTCGAGGCCATCACCCGCGACTCGAAGAAGGTCGGTACCACAGGCGAGGAAGTCGATCTCGCGTTGCTGGTCGACGGCCTGCAGGCCGAGCGCGAGCAGGGCATCACCATTGATGTCGCGTACCGCTATTTCTCTACCGCCAAGCGCAAGTTCATCATCGCCGACACCCCGGGCCACGAGCAGTACACCCGCAACATGGCCACCGGTGCGTCCACCTGCGATCTGGCGATCATCCTGGTCGACGCCCGTTACGGCGTGCAGACCCAGACCCGCCGGCACAGCTACATCGCCTCGCTGCTGGGCATCAAGCACATCGTCGTCGCGATCAACAAGATGGACCTCAAGGGCTTCGACGAGCAGGTCTTCGAGTCGATCAAGGCCGACTACCTGAAGTTCGCCGACGCCATCGGCCTCAAGCCGTCGAGCCTGCACTTCGTGCCGATGTCGGCGCTCAAGGGCGACAACGTGGTCAACCGCAGCGAGCGTTCGCCGTGGTACACGGGCCCGGCGCTGATGGAAATTCTCGAAACCGTGGAAGTGTCGGCCGACCGCAACGTCACCGACCTGCGCTTCCCAGTGCAATACGTCAACCGCCCGAACCTGAACTTCCGCGGCTTCGCCGGCACTATCGCCAGTGGCGTGGTGCACAAGGGCGATGAAGTGGTGGTGCTGCCGTCGGGCAAGAGCAGCCGGGTCAAGTCCATCGTCACCTACGAAGGCGAGCTGGAAAACGCCGGCCCCGGCCAGGCGGTCACCCTGACCATGGAAGACGAGATCGACATCTCCCGTGGCGACTTGCTGGTGCATGCCGACAACGTTCCGCAGGTGGCCGACCAGTTCGACGCCATGCTGGTGTGGATGGCCGAGGAGCCGATGCTCCCAGGCAAGAAATACGACATCAAGCGCGCCACCAGCTACGTGCCGGGCTCGATCGCCAGCATCACCCACAAGGTCGATGTGAACACCTTGGAGCAGGGCGCTGCCAGCGCGCTGCAACTGAACGAGATCGGCCGGGTCAAGGTCGCCCTGGACGCCGCCATCGCCCTGGACGGCTACGACAGCAACCGCACCACCGGTGCGTTCATCGTCATCGACCGCCTGACCAACGGCACCGTGGGCGCCGGCATGATCATCGCCCCGCCGGTACTGCCGCATGGCAGCACTGGCCAGCACGGCAAGCTGGCCCACGTTTCCACCGAGGAACGTGCCCTGCGCTTCGGCCAGCAGCCAGCTACTGTGCTGTTCAGCGGCCTGTCGGGCGCGGGCAAGAGCACCCTGGCCTATGCCGTGGAACGCAAGCTGTTCGACATGGGCCGTGCGGTGTACGTGCTCGACGGCCAGAACCTGCGCCACGACCTGAACAAGGGCTTGCCGCAGGACCGCGCCGGTCGCACCGAGAACTGGCGCCGCGCCGCCCATGTGGCGCGCCAGTTCAACGAAGCCGGCCTGCTGACCCTGGCCGCCTTCGTCGCCCCGGATGCCGAAGGCCGCGAACAGGCCAAGGCGCTGATCGGCAAGGAGCGCTTGGTGACCGTATACGTCCAGGCCTCGCCACTGGCCTGCCGCGAGCGCGACCCGCAGGGGTTGTATGCCGCCGGTGGCGACAACATCCCGGGCGAGAGCTTCCCCTATGACGTGCCGCTGGATGCGGACCTGGTGATCGATACCCAGTCGGTCAGCGTCGATGAGGGTGTAAAACTGGTGCTGGATGTGCTGCGTCAGCGTGGCGCGATCTAAGCGTCAGCGATAAATAAAAAGCCCCGCTTTGGCGTAATGCTGTTCAGTTAAGCATTTGAGTCCAAGCCGGGCTTTCTAGAGAATCCGATACCAGCCTCCTGGTATCGGATTTTTTATGCCCATTCAGCAGCAATTGCTCGACCTCGGTGATCTCTTCAATTTCTCTGACCTCAGCACGTTCACCCAGAACATCCCTATCGAATGGGTCGCCAGTGCGCTTAATCTTTCTGCGCAAGCCACCATACGGCGCCGGCGCCTGCCGAGTGATCAGGTGCTTTGGCTGGTGCTGGGCATGGCCTTGTTCCGCGATGAGCCCGTGCATGAGGTGGCCAGACGCCTCAATATCTGTGCCCAAGGCCTGGCTTCCGATCAGTTGCTGGCGCGCAGCGGCGTAACCGAAGCGCGTAAACGACTGGGTGCTGACCCGGTCGAATTCTTGTTCCGCCAGACCGGCAGGCAATGGGGGTGCGAGCGATATGAAGGTGATGACTGGAACGGGTTGCAAGTGTTCGCAGTGGATGGCGCATTGCTGCGAACCCCTGATTCGCCTGAGCTGAGAGAACATTTTGGCTCTGGTAATACGGGTACCGAACGGCAAACACCTTTTCCGATGCTGCGCCTCGTTGCCTTGATGAATGTACGCTCTCACGTGATCCTCGACGCCCAGCTCAGCCCTTATCGCGGCAGTGAGATGCACTTGGCCGAAACCTTCCTCGGCCAGATTCCGGACAATTCGATCACGTTATTCGACAAAGGCTTTTGGGGGGCTGATTTGCTGCTGAGCGTTGCCGATGGGGGAAGCAATCGGCACTGGCTCACGCCGTCTCGCAAGAATCTGGTGATGGAGGAAGTCGAGCGCTATGGCGAGCATGATCGCCGCGTGCGGATGAAGGTCTCGCCTCAGGCACGTAAGCGAAACCCGAGCCTACCCCCATACTGGGAAGTGCGTGAAGTCAGCTATGAAAGCCAAGGGCAAGTCAGGTCGCTGCTCACTTCACTGCCAGCAGAGAGCTACAGCACAAGCGCTGTCGCAGAGCTGTACCTGGAGCGCTGGGAGATCGAGTTGGGCTTCCGGGACATCAAAAGCTCAATGCAACAGAATGCCGTGACGCTGCGCAGCAAGAAGGTCGACCTGATTTACCAAGAGGTCTGGGGGCTTTTACTGGCTTACAACATCATCCGTCGGGAAGCTAGCCAGGCCGCAATAGCCTTTGGCCGAACGCCTTCGGACATACGCTTCAAACCCGCCTGCCAGTACATTGCGGTGCAACTGATCGTCATGGCGGCGGCCAATCCGGTATCGGCAACAGGCAGAAGGTTGGCTGAGCTACGAGGAGGTATCGGAGGGATGTTTCTGGATCACCGTCCAAGGCCGGGAAGGCCAAGGACGGTGAAGATTTCCAAAACCCGGTATCCAGTGGATCGTAAGGCCGCTCCGCTTAAGTGAACAGCATTACCGCTTTGGCGGGGCTTTTTATTTTTTTTGGCATTTATTTGTAGATGGACTGTGAAATTCGGAAGCATCCTACGCCAGCTTATAGTCACCCTGTAGTAGATTTGGTTGTCGGAAAAGTCTGATTTCAGCGAGCAAGCGCTCTGCTGGATTTGTAGCGTTTAGATAACTACTGGGGGATGAATGAAACTTCGAGATGAATTAATGCCGCCGGCTCTTGATGAGCAGAAGGTTCAGCGACTGACTGAGCTGGCTTCAAGTATCGACTGTGGAGATCCTGAGCAGATGGCCTCCCAAGTAGATGCATTCAATCTAGAAGCCTCCACAAGTTTGGAGTTCTACGAATTCCAAGGCATTTACGGAGGGCAGGGGCACGAAACATGGGTTCGTACGCTGCTTGGAAACCGTTACGTGTGTTCAGTTCCGGATGTTACAAGGCCGGAACTGGTGGAGCTCGCACGCAGGGTAATGGAGTGTGATGGCGAAGAGCATGCGATTAATTTCTGGATGGAGATGTTGAGCATAAATACGTCAAATGAACGCATGTGCGAGTTGATTTTCTGGCCAAATGTTTATTTTGGTGATGAGGGCCTTTCGAGGGAGCTGACTCCGGACCAGGTTGTCGAAATAGCGCTCAGTACAGGAGCGGTGGGTGGTTGCGGTGCTTGAGTTAATCCCTTGTCGCTTAGAGCATCTTCCGTGATAGATGGGCGCGGAAGTGCCTTGCCCACCATTCGCTCCCTGGGACTTTTGACGTTCAATCTCAGGGTATTTCTTGGCCTAGCCGGGCTTAACTGCTGGTGAGGAGAGACGCAGTCTCGCGGAGCTAGGGTCGCGATCCTAAGGGTCAGGAATTCTTGAAGCTGTCTTTGCCGTTTGCCAACCGCCATTCCTTCACGATCCTGATAATCTGTTCCAGTTCACCGTCCTCTTCGGTGGCAGGCCTGTAGATGAGGTTTATGCCAGAAGGATGCTCTGTTACATTTCTAAAGTGCATTAATAAAGGTGATAAAACTTTTTCTGGTTCGTCCTCGTTGGCTCTTTCAATTTCATGCAGGAATGCCAGGAATTCCTGTTCCGTATAATCGCTAAGTTTGTTTTTTAATTGCATTGGTTGGTGTCCTGGTTTTGGGGGTGGTTGGCTAATCTCTTGAGGGGGACTATTGTTTGTCTGAGAGGCTGCTCTCAGTATCTTTTGGTGTTGCGCAGCGCTGCATGTATGGGGCTATGTCGCATTTGAGCTGCCTTTCGTGATGTATTGATAGAGCTCGGGCTTGCGCCGCAGCCTGTGAGAGTTGTGTAGAGGGATGCCGTATTTTTCATTGGGTTTTGATTTTTTTGCTTAGCGTATTGCCGAGGGCGATTATGCCTGTCATGGAGCTGGGAATTTTGTGTTCATCTTGTAAGGAGTTTCGTGTGCTGGCGTAGGAGTCGGATTCGGGAACTCGCATCAAATATGTTTTTCCACCACTGGCACCACCCGCCGCTCCTTCACCGCCTTGTACGAAAAGCTCGAGTAGATCTCCTTCACCCCCGGCAACGTCTGCAACACCTCCCGGGCGAACTCGCCGAACGACTCTAGGTCGCGCGCCAATATCTCCAGCAGGAAGTCATAGCGCCCCGAGACGTTATGGCAGGCAACGATTTCGGGAATGTCCATTAGCCGCTGCTCGAACGCTCGCGCGGCATCCTTGTTGTGCGATTCCATCATGATGCTGACGAACGCCGTCACCCCGAACCCCAGGGACTTCGGTGAGAGCGTGGCTTGGTAGCCGGTGATGTAGCCGTTCTCCTCCAGCAACTTGACCCGCCGCCAGCACGGCGAGGTGGTCAGTGACACTTGGTCGGCCAGTTCGGCGACGGTGAGGCGGGCGTTGTCCTGCAGGGCGGCGAGCAGTGCGCGGTCGATGCGGTCGAGAGGTGCTGGCATGGTTTGCCCTTTGATATATGGAATTGTTGTTTTTGTTCTAAAAAATGCGTTTTGCGAAGGCTAAATTGGAAAAAAATCCAGTGTGTCCAGGCATAAGCTTAGAACAAACAACAAGGAGTCAGTTGTCATGCGTGGCGCCAACGACAAGACCGGTTTTTCCACCCGTGCCATCCACCACGGCTACGACCCGCAGTCCCACGGCGGGGCGCTGGTGCCGCCGGTGTACCAGACCGCCACCTACGCCTTCCCCTCGGTCGAGTACGGTGCCGCGTGTTTCGCCGGGGAGGCGGGCGGGCACTTCTACAGCCGCATCTCCAACCCGACCCTGGCCCTGCTGGAGCAACGCATGGCCGCACTGGAAGGCGGCGAGGCCGGGCTGGCCCTGGCGTCGGGCATGGGCGCCATCACCTCGACCCTGTGGACCCTGCTGCGCCCAGGCGATGAGTTGATCGTCGGCAACACCCTGTACGGCTGCACCTTCGCCTACCTGCACCACGGCATCGGCGAGTTCGGTGTGAAGGTGCGCCACGTCGACCTCAACGACCTGGCGGCGCTCAAGGCGGCGATCGGCAAGAGGACTCGGATGATCTACTTCGAAAGCCCGGCCAACCCCAACATGCACCTGGTGGACATCGCCGCCGTGGCGGGCGTGGCCCAGGGGCACGACCTGCACATCGTGGTCGACAACACCTACTGCACCCCCTACCTGCAACGCCCGCTGGAGCTGGGCGCCGACCTGGTGGTGCACTCGGCGACCAAGTACCTGAGCGGCCATGGCGATATCACGGCGGGGCTGGTGGTCGGGCGCCAGGCGCTGGTCGAGCGAATTCGCCTGCAAGGGCTGAAGGACATGACCGGCGCGGTGCTTTCGCCGCACGATGCGTCGCTGTTGATGCGCGGCATCAAGACCCTGGCGCTACGCATGGACCGGCACTGCGCCAATGCCCAGCAGGTGGCGCAGTACCTGGCGCGCCAGCCGCAGGTGGAGGTGCTGCACTACCCAGGGTTGCCGTCGTTCCCGCAGTACGCGCTTGCGCAGCGGCAGATGCGTTTGCCCGGCGGGATGATCGCCTTCGAGCTCAAGGGCGGCATCCAGGCGGGGCGGCGGTTCATGAATGCCTTGCAGCTGTTCAGCCGGGCGGTGAGCCTGGGGGATGCCGAGTCGCTGGCGCAGCATCCGGCGAGCATGACCCACTCGAGCTACACGCCTGAGCAGCGAACGCAGCATGGGATCTCAGAGGGGTTGGTGCGGTTGTCGGTGGGGTTGGAGGATGTCGATGACTTGCTGGCGGATGTGGCGCAGGCTTTGAAGGCCTGTGCCTGAATCGCTGTGCCCCCATCGCAGGGGCAGTCCAGGAGTCAGCGCTGTCCCTTGCAGGATCGGGCTTGCTCCGCGATAGGGGCGCCGCTTTTCCACCAGACACAAAAAAGGCCGCTCGCGCGGCCTTCGTCGGTTTCAGCGCCTCAACGCTTCAACCCGTAGCTCTCGTCGAGCATGCCCGGCGAGTTTGGCGCCTTGGGGGCGTAGTCGCGTGGCACCTCGGCGGTGTCCTTCGGCGGGGTCAGGCGGTCACGCGGGCCCTGCGCTGCGTCCGAGTGCAGGGATGCGAGCAGGCGCTGACGGGTCAGTTCGTCCAAGGCCAGGCGGTTGGCACCATCGGCCAGGTGTTCCTGGACGTCCTGGTAGCTCTGGGTCAATTTCTTCACCAGGGCGGCAGTGCTGTTGAAGTGGGTTACCACTTCGTTCTGGTAGTTGTCGAAACGCTGCTGGATGTCGTCCAGCTGGCGTTGCGTACTGCTGGGCGCAGCGTTGGGCAGCAGGCGGGCCAGCGCGAAACCGGCGGCGACACCAATGACCAGGGCCAGGGTCGGCAGCAACCAAACAAGGAGCGAGTGTTCCACGAGTCCTTCCTCTATAAACGGCTTTGCTTTACGTTAACGGCTCAGACCTGCGCTGTATACCGCGAGCAATCGCAAATATGTCAGAACAGAATACCTCAGCTAGACGAGTCGACCCCTCTCGAGGTCACGGAGTTGTGCCTTGCTTATTCGTGAAACCCCCTTGTTCATCGATGGCCCCGTCGGCCAGTTGGAAGCTTTGTACCAGGATGTGGCCGAGCCGCGCGGTGCAGTGCTGATCTGTCATCCCAACCCGGTCCAGGGCGGCACCATGCTCAACAAGGTGGTGTCGACCGTGCAGCGCACCGCCCGCGATGCAGGCTATATCACCCTGCGCTTCAACTATCGCGGCGTTGGCCAGAGCGCCGGTAGTCATGACATGGGGGCCGGTGAAGTGGCCGATGCCGAGGCTGCCATGGCTTGGCTGCGGGCGAGCCACCCTGGGCTGCCGCTCCTGTTGATGGGCTTCTCCTTCGGTGGCTTCGTCGCCGCCAGCCTGGCTGGGCGCCTGGAGGCGGCCGGCGTCGAGCTGCAACAGCTGTTCATGATCGCCCCGGCGGTGATGCGTCTGACCGCTGAATTCCCGCTGCCCGAGCGCTGCGCCTTGACCGTGGTGCAGCCAGAGACCGACGAAGTGGTGGACCCGCAGCTGGTTTACGATTGGTCCGACGCGCTCACGCGCCCCCATGAGCTGCTGAAAGTGGCAGAATGCGGACACTTCTTCCATGGCAAGCTGACCGACCTGAAGGATCTGCTGCTGCCACGCCTAACGAACTGAGCCAAGCCTGAATAAGCGAACACCCATGACCACGCGTATCCTCACCGGTATCACCACCACCGGCACCCCGCACCTGGGCAACTACGCCGGCGCCATCCGCCCGGCGATCCTCGCCAGCCAGCAACCGGGTGCCGACTCGTTCTACTTCCTGGCCGACTATCATGCGCTGATCAAGTGCGACGACCCGCTGCGCATCCAGCGCTCGCGCCTGGAAATCGCCGCCACCTGGCTGGCCGGTGGCCTGGACCCGGAGAAGGTCACCTTCTACCGCCAGTCCGACATCCCGGAAATTCCCGAGCTCACCTGGCTGCTGACCTGCGTCGCTGGCAAGGGCCTGCTCAACCGCGCCCATGCCTACAAGGCCTCGGTGGACAAGAACATCGAAAACGGCGAAGACCCGGACGCCGGCGTGACCATGGGCCTGTTCAGCTACCCGGTGCTGATGGCGGCGGACATCCTGATGTTCAACGCGCACAAGGTGCCGGTCGGTCGCGACCAGATCCAGCATGTGGAAATGGCCCGCGACATCGCCCAGCGCTTCAACCACCTGTTCGGTCAGGGCAAGGAGTTCTTCGTGCTGCCGGAAGCGGCCATCGAGGAAACCGTGGCTACGTTGCCGGGCCTTGACGGGCGCAAGATGTCCAAGAGCTACGACAACACCATCCCGCTGTTCAGCAGTGCCAAGGACATGAAGGACGCGATCTCGCGCATCGTCACCGACTCGCGCGCCCCCGGCGAGCCGAAGGATGCCGACAACTCGCACCTGTTCACCCTGTTCCAGGCCTTCTCCACCCCGGCGCAGGCCGGCGAGTTCCGTGAAGAGCTGCAACAGGGGCTGGGCTGGGGCGAGGCCAAGCAGCGCCTGTTCCAATTGCTCGACGGCCAGCTGGGCGAGGCGCGCGAACGCTATCACCAGTTGATCGCACGTCCGGCGGACCTTGAAGACATCCTCCTGGCGGGTGCCGCCAAGGCCCGCAAGACCGCCACGCCGTTCCTCGAACAACTGCGCGAGGCGGTCGGCCTGCGTTCGTTCCGCAGCATTGTGCAAAGCGGCGCCGAAACGAAGAAGAAGGCCGCCAAGCGTGCGCGCTTCGTCAGCTTCCGCGACGACGATGGCAGCTTCCGCTTTCGCCTGCTGGCCGCCGACGGCGAGCAGTTGCTGCTGTCGCGCAGCTTCGCCGATGGCAAGAGCGCCGGTGCGGTGAGCAAGCAGTTGCAGCAGGGTGGTGACGCCGATATTCGCGTCGAAGGGCTGGGCTTCTCGTTGTGGCTGGCCGGCGAGCAGATTGCCGACGGACCGCAGTTCGACGATGAAAGTAGCCGCGACGCGGCCATCCAAAGCCTGCGTGCGGCGTTGGAGCCTCAGCAGGACTGACATTCAGCGTGTAGGAGCGGGCTTGCCCGCGAACCGGAGCGAAGCGTTGGCCATCGCCGCAGTGTCGCACTCGCGGGCAAGGCCGCTCCTACAGGATGCGCTCCAGTCTGTAGATGGCCATATGTATCATTGCCATTATGCGGGCCGGTCGCTAAAGTGACGGCCCGTTTTTTGTTGCCTCGCTAACGAATCATGACGCCCCTAGAACGATATCAAGCAGATCTCAAACGCCCAGACTTCTTCCATGACGCGGCGCAGGAAACGGCGGTGCGTCATCTCCAGCGTCTGTACGACGACCTGGTCGCGGCGCAGAACAACAAGCCGGGCATGTTCGGCAAGCTGTTCGGCAAGAAGGAGCAGACCCCGGTCAAGGGCCTGTATTTCTGGGGCGGGGTAGGCCGGGGCAAGACCTACCTGGTGGACACCTTCTTCGAGGCGTTGCCATTCCAGGAGAAGATGCGCACCCACTTCCACCGCTTCATGAAGCGCGTGCACGAGGAAATGAAAACCCTCAAGGGAGAGAAGAACCCGCTGACGATCATCGCCAAGCGCTTTTCCCAGGAAGCCCGGGTGATCTGCTTCGATGAATTCTTCGTCTCGGACATCACCGACGCGATGATCCTCGGCACCTTGATGGAAGAGTTGTTCAAGAACGGCGTATCGCTGGTGGCGACCTCCAACATCGTTCCGGACGGTCTGTACAAGGACGGCCTGCAGCGCGCGCGCTTCCTGCCGGCCATCGCCATGATCAAGCAGTACACCGACGTGGTGAACGTCGACAGTGGCGTCGACTACCGCCTGCGTCACCTGGAGCAGGCCGAACTGTTCCACTTCCCGCTCAACGATGAGGCCCACCAGAGCATGCGCGCCAGCTTCAAGGCGCTAACGCCGGAGTGCACCGCAGCCGTCGAGAACGACGTGCTGATGATCGAGAATCGCCCGATTCACGCCCTGCGTACCTGCGACGACGTTGCCTGGTTCGACTTCCGCGCCCTGTGCGACGGGCCCCGCAGCCAGAACGACTACATCGAACTGGGCAAGATCTTCCATGCCGTGCTGCTGAGCAACGTCGAGCAGATGGGCGTGACCACCGATGATATCGCCCGGCGCTTCATCAACATGGTCGACGAGTTCTACGACCGCAACGTCAAGCTGATCATCTCGGCCGAGGTGGAGCTCAAGGACCTGTACACCGGCGGGCGCCTGAGCTTCGAGTTCCAGCGCACCCTGAGCCGCTTGCTGGAAATGCAGTCCCACGAGTTCCTGGCGCGCGCGCACAAGCCTTGAGGCAGTGGGGCAGTTTGTAAAAAAAAAGCCAGAGCAACTGCTCTGGCTTTTTGCTGGTGGATCACAGGAAGTCTTCAGGCCTCCTGCATGAACTGCTGCCGATACTGGTTCGGCGACAGCTCCGTGTGCTGGCGGAACAGCCGGGCGAAGAAGCTCGCGTCGTCGTAACCCACTTCGTAGCTGATGGTCTTGATGCTCTTGCGGGTACTGGAGAGCAAGCCTTTCGCTGTCTCGATCCTCAGCCGTTGCAGGTAATGCAGCGGCTTGTCGCCAGTGGCGCTCTGGAAACGTCGCATGAAGTTGCGAATGCTCATGCCGTGGTTGCGTGCCACGTCCTCGAAGCGGAACTTGTCGGCGAAGTGTTCCTCCAGCCAGTGCTGGATCTGCAGGATGATCAGGTCCTGGTGCAGCTTCTGCCCGCCAAAGCCCATGCGGCCAGGGGTGTAGTTGCGTTGCACTTCGTAGAGGATGTCGCGGGCCACGGCCCGGGCAACGTTGGCCCCGCAGAAACGCTCGATCAGGTAGATGTACAGGTCGCAGGCCGAGGTGGTGCCGCCTGCGCAGTACAGGTTGTCGGCGTCGGTCAGGTGCTTGTCCTGGTTCAACCGCACCTTGGGGAAGCGTTCGGCAAAACTGCTGAAGAAGCGCCAGTAGGTAGTTGCCTCCTTGCCCTCGAGCAGGCCCGCTTCGGCCAGCCAGAACACGCCGCTTGCCTCGCCGCACAGCACCGCGCCGCGGGCATGCTGTTCACGCAGCCAGGGCAGGACTTGCGGGTAGCGTTGCAGGAGGTTGTCGAAGTCGTCCCAGAAGGCCGGGAGGATGATGATGTCAGCGGCGTCGAGGCCGCCATCGACCGGTAGCTGCACATCGCTGAAGCTGTCCACGGGCTGTCCGTCAGGGCTGACCAGGTGGATCTCGAACATCGGCTGCAAGCCCAGGCCCAGCTGCTTGCTGTAGCGCAGGCTGGCCAGGTGGAAGAAATCCTTGGCCTGCATCAGGGTCGAGGCGAACACTTTGTCGATGGCCAGGATGCTGACGCGCCGCAACGACGCGGTGGGTTGGGTAAACATCATTGTCATTGTTCTTATAAGGTAGAAAGGTCAGTTACCGGCTGGATCGTCTTATTTTTTGGCGGTTGTGTCTAGCCCGGAGCGTCGCGGTGTGTCCATTCGCGGACAAGCCCGCTCCTACAGGTATCTCAGAACCCTCTTAGGCGCGGGCTTGTCCGCGAAACGCTTGGCGAAGATGCCGGATCAAGGCGCCGGGTTCGGCTGCCCTTGGTGAATCGCTTCGATCGCTGCCAGCAACTCGTCGCCCAGTTGCAGTTCGAGGCTGTCCAGGTTGGCTTGCAGTTGTACAAGGTCGGTCGCGCCAATGATGTTGCTGGTCACGAACGGCTGGCGGGTGACGAACGCCAGGGCCATCTGCGCCGGGTCCAGGCCATGCTCGCGGGCCAATTGCACATAGCGGCTGCACGCGGCCACGGTCTGTGGGTTGGAGTAGCGGGCGAAGCGGCTGAACCGGGTCAGGCGACCCTTCTCGGGGCGCGCGCCGTTCTCGTACTTGCCCGAGAGCATGCCGAACGCCAACGGCGAATAGGCCAGCAGCCCGCACTGTTCGCGAATGGCGACTTCCGCAAGTCCCACCTCGAAGCTGCGGTTGAGCAGGTTGTAGGGGTTCTGGATCGACACCGCCCGCGGCCAGCCACGGACTTCGGCCAGGTGCAGGAACTTCATGGTGGCCCACGGGGTTTCGTTGGACAGGCCGATATGGCGGACCTTGCCCGCGCGCACCTGCTCGTCGAGGACCTCCAGGGTCTCTTCCAGCGGGGTGAACAGGTCGTTGGGCAGGTGCTGGTAGCCCAGCTTGCCGAAGAAGTTGGTGCTGCGCTCGGGCCAGTGCAACTGGTAGAGGTCGATGCGGTCGGTCTGCAGGCGCGCAAGGCTTGCGTCAAGGGCCGCGA
Source organism: Pseudomonas sp. LS_2 (assembly GCF_042709235.1). Lineage (NCBI taxonomy): Bacteria > Pseudomonadati > Pseudomonadota > Gammaproteobacteria > Pseudomonadales > Pseudomonadaceae > Pseudomonas > Pseudomonas sp. LS_2. The sequence continues at coordinate 95,389 of NZ_JAVAYC010000018.1, forward strand.
CGATATGCTGGCGGTTGTGCTTGAGCTGGCCGTCGCGGATATGGCTGATGCCGTTGCCGGGGCCGGCGACCTTGCTGGCCAGTACCCAGTCGTCGCGGTCGCCGTTGGCAGCGAACCAGTTGCCGATGATGCGCTCGGTGGCGGCGTAGGTTTCCGGGCGAGGCGGTACCGGGTACATCTCGGCGGTGTCGATGAAATTGATACCGCGAGCCTTGGCCAGGGCTATTTGCTCGAAAGCTTGCGCTTGGGTGTTCTGTTCGCCCCAGGTCATGGTGCCCAGGCACAAGGCGCTGACGTCGAGGTCGGTACGGCCGAGCTTGCGTTTTTCCATCGGAGAGGCTTCCTGCTGACGTAAGGAGTTCATAAAAGCAGGTTGAAATTCTTTGCGCAATCTGGATAATCCTCCCCCTCTCCGTGTGGCGGAAGTGATGCACCACCATGCAGGAGGAACCCTGTCGAACATTGGTCGCGCCGACCCGAGCCCCCACTTAGCGCCCAATGCGAGGCTGCGCGCTTGCCCTTGGCAAGCTGTGCACTATCCAGTAAGATTCGCCGTCTATTTTTCGCTGGGCGGCCTCTGAGGCTTTAGAGAATGAAAACTTTTACTGCTAAACCGGAAACAGTAAAGCGCGACTGGTACGTAGTTGACGCCGCTGGTCAGACCCTGGGTCGTCTGGCTACCGAAATCGCTCGTCGCCTGCGTGGCAAGCACAAAGCTGAATACACCCCTCACGTTGACACCGGCGACTACATCGTCGTCATCAACGCCGAGCAGGTTCGTGTGACTGGCGCCAAGTCTTCGGACAAAATGTACTACTCCCACTCCGGCTTCCCAGGTGGCATCAAGGAAATCAGCTTCGAGAAGCTGATCGACAAGGCCCCTGAGCGCGTCATCGAGACCGCGGTCAAAGGCATGCTGCCTAAGAACCCACTGGGTCGCGACATGTACCGCAAGCTGAAAGTGTACGCGGGTGCTACCCACCCTCACACTGCTCAGCAGCCTCAAGAACTGAAGATCTAACGGGATAGTTCATTATGTCGGCGACTCAAAATTACGGCACTGGCCGTCGCAAGACCGCAACCGCTCGCGTATTCCTGCGTCCGGGCACTGGTAACATCTCCATCAACAACCGTTCTCTGGACGTGTTCTTCGGTCGTGAAACCGCTCGCATGGTTGTTCGTCAGCCGCTCGAGCTGACCGAAACCGTCGAGAAGTTCGACATCTACGTCACCGTTTCCGGTGGTGGTGTCAGCGGCCAGGCCGGTGCGATCCGTCACGGTATCACCCGCGCTCTGATGGAGTACGACGAAACCCTGCGTGGCGCTCTGCGTCGTGCTGGCTACGTCACCCGCGACGCTCGCGAAGTCGAGCGTAAGAAAGTGGGTCTGCGTAAAGCGCGTAAGCGTCCTCAGTACTCCAAGCGTTAATACCGCTTCGGCAGTCGAAAAAAGCCCGGTTCCTTTTTGGAACCGGGCTTTTTTTATGTCTTGAACTAACCTGTCAGCATGTCGATGGCAACGCTCGGTATAGACGCAGATCAAGCAAAGCGAGGGTTACAGTCCGGGAGGGGGGTAATCACCTTGTCACTGTGTGGATTTGTTTCTTACCATTGCGACCAATTTTTAGCGCCACAGACATTACTAAGTAGATGCCTGATTCAACAGGCCGGAAGAAAGCTGATGGGAGAGGACTGAATGA
>NZ_JAVAYC010000019.1:0-95544 GCF_042709235.1 Pseudomonas sp. LS_2
CGCATAAACAAACATCAAGCCGCCTTGCCCCTCCCACCCACCAGGCGAGGCACCCGCCGCCATACCGGAGGAAACCGCAAGATCAACAAGACAGCCCCGATGCTCGCGTAGATCGCCCACTCCTGCAGATCCGAGCGTACGATCCAGAGGAAATGCAGCAACCCCAACCCCAGGATCACGTACACCAGCTTGTGCAACTTCTTCCACCGCGCACCCAATCGCCGCTGACTGTAGCGATTGGAGGTGACCGCCAGCGCCAACAAACCGAGAAACCCTACGAACCCAACGATGATGTAGGGCCGCTTGCGCAGCTCGACGCCCAACTGCCCCCAGTCCAGGCCGAGAATGAACACCATATAGGCAGTCATGTGCAGCACGATGTAGGCAAAACACCAAAGCCCCAGCTGACGCCGCATCACTATCCAACCAGCCCAACCGGTCAGCCGTTGCAACGGCGTCATGCAAAGCGTCACCAGCAAAAACACCAGCGCCCCCAGCCCTAGCCGGTCGACCAGAAGCTTGCCCGGGTCCGGCCCCAGCAGGCCCATGGCTGCCTCGTAAACCCACCAGGCCGGGAAAAGACAGCCCACAATGAAGATCGCCAGGCGAAACCAGGGGTAGCGCATCAATAGTTCTTCCGCAGGTCCAGGCCACTGTAGAGCGACGCCACTTCGTCGGCGTAGCCGTTGAACATCAGCGTATCGCGCACATTCGGGCTGAACAGTCCGCTGGGCAGACGTCGCTCGCGCGCCTGGGTCCAGCGCGGGTGATCGACCGTCGGGTTGACGTTGGCATAGAAGCCATACTCGTTGGGCGCCAATGCCTGCCAGGTGGTCTTCGGCTGCTCCGCCACCAGACTTATACGCACGATCGACTTGATACTCTTGAACCCGTACTTCCATGGCACCACAAGGCGCAGCGGCGCGCCGTTCTGGTTGGGCAGCTCACGGCCATACATGCCAACGGCCAGAATCGCCAGTGGGTTCATCGCTTCATCCAGGCGCAAACCTTCCACATAAGGCCAGTCGATCAGGGCAAATCCTGAGCGCTGCCCCGGCATGCTCTTGGGGTCCTGGAGGGTCTCGAAGGCGACATACTTCGCCTTGGAGGTCGGCTCGACCTGCTTGAGTACATCCGCCAGCGCGAACCCAAGCCAGGGGATGACCATCGACCACGCCTCGACACAGCGCAGGCGGTAGATCCGCTCCTCAAGTTGCAGAGGCTTGACGAAGTCTTCCAACGCGTATCGCCCGGGCTTACCCACCTCACCATCGATCACAACGCTCCACGGCTCGGTCTTGAGGCTGCCGGCGTTGGCAGCCGGGTCGCCCTTGTCAGGCCCGAACTCGTAGAAGTTGTTGTAGTGGGTGGCATCCTTGTAAGGCGTGATCGCTTCTCCCTCGACCGTCATCGCCTGCCAGTGCGTGGCTGTCAGCTTGTCAGCGAACCAGGCCGGGGCGGCGCCAGCCTCGACATCGGTGTAGCGAGAGGCTTCGCCGGCAATGCCGAGGCGTGGCAAAGCGCCCACGGCCAAGCCCACGAGGGAGCCGCCCAGCACACTGCGACGAGAAAGATAGAAGCTTTCCGGGGTGATCTCCGATGCGGTGCAATCGGATGACTTGGGGATCTTGATGAGCATGACGGCTCCATAGAAACTGGACGGGATGCCAGTAAGACTATGGAGCCGGAGGGTTATTCCGTCATTAAATGTTTTTCAGGCCTTGCGCTTGCGCACACGCAACAGGTACTGCACAGGGCCAGAAGCCGCATAGGCGAGGAAGATCAGCAACAGGATGCGTGGCGGGTCGCTGAAGACCACGGCGAATACCAGCACCACCGCCAGGATGGCCACGAAGGGCACCCGCCCCTTGAGGTCGAGCTCCTTGAAACTGTTGTACTTGACGTTACTGACCATCAGCATGCCTGCCGCGGCTACCAGCAAAGCAACCAGGAACGACAGTTTGGAGCCCTGGATGCCATAGTCGCTGAAGGCCCATACCGTACCCGCCACAACACCAGCAGCAGCCGGGCTGGCCAGACCGATGAAGTAGCGCTTGTCGGCCTTGCCCACCTGGGTGTTGAAACGCGCCAGACGCAGCGCAGCACCCGCGACATAAATGAAGGCGACCATCCAGCCGACCTTGCCCATGTCGCCCAACGCCCAACCGAATGCCAGCAATGCAGGCGCCACGCCGAAGGCGACCATGTCCGACAGCGAGTCGTACTCGGCGCCGAAGGCGCTTTGGGTGTTGGTCATGCGGGCCACACGGCCATCGAGCCCATCAAGGACCATGGCAACGAAGATCGCGATTGCCGCAAAGGCGAAGTACTTGCTCGCCTCGCGCGGGTCTCCAGCGCTCAGGGCGCTTTGCGCACTCATCGAGCTGATGATCGAGTAGAAACCGGCGAACAGGTTCGCGGTGGTGAACAGGTTGGGCAACAGGTAGATGCCGCGGTGCCGGACCTTGCGCCCTTCGGCGTCATGGCCTTCTTCAACGTGCTCATCGACAGGTAGCAGGCTTTCGGCGTCGGAGGGCTTGTTCGGCTCTTCGGGACGTTCGCTCATGAAAAGTACCTTGCAACGGGGTGGAATAAGTTCGACATGGGCCTGCGAAACAGGTTCTGACGGCAAGCCACTGGTCGCTTTATACCAGAAGCTGACCGCATAAACGAAAAAACGCGGCCGAAGCCGCGTTTTTCATCGAACGACGAGGAACCTTAGTTCTTGGACTTGTCGACGATCTTGTTCGCCGAGATCCAAGGCATCATCGAGCGCAGTTGCTCGCCGATGATCTCGATGCCGTGTGCGGCGTTGTTGCGACGCTTGGCGGTCATCGATGGGTAGCCGGTGGCGCCTTCGGAGATGAACATCTTGGCGTATTCGCCGTCCTGGATGCGCTTCAGGGCGTTGCGCATGGCCTGGCGGGATTCGGCGTTGATGACTTCCGGACCGGTGACGTACTCACCATATTCGGCGTTGTTGGAGATCGAGTAGTTCATGTTGGCGATGCCGCCTTCGTACATCAGGTCGACGATCAGCTTCAGCTCGTGCAGGCACTCGAAGTAGGCCATTTCCGGAGCGTAACCGGCTTCGACCAGGGTCTCGAAACCAGCCTTGACCAGCTCGACGGTACCGCCACACAGAACGGCTTGCTCACCGAACAGGTCGGTTTCGGTCTCGTCCTTGAAGGTGGTTTCGATGATGCCGGTACGGCCACCGCCAACGCCAGCAGCGTACGACAGGGCGACGTTCTTGGCATTGCCCGAGGCGTCCTGGTAGATAGCGATCAGGTCAGGGATACCACCGCCCTTGACGAATTCGGAACGCACGGTATGGCCCGGGGCCTTCGGCGCGATCATGATCACGTCGAGGTCGGCACGCGGAACAACCTGGTTGTAGTGGATCGAGAAGCCGTGGGAGAAGGCCAGGGTGGCGCCCTTCTTGATGTTCGGCTCGATTTCGTTCTTGTACAGGGCGCCCTGGAACTCATCCGGGGTCAGGATCATGACCAGGTCCGCAGCAGCGACGGCAGTGGCAACGTCAGCGACTTTCAGGCCGTGGGCTTCTGCCTTGGCAACGGTGGCCGAACCTTTACGCAGACCGACGGTGACATCTACACCGGAGTCCTTCAGGTTGCACGCCTGGGCGTGCCCCTGAGAACCGTAACCGATGATGGCGACTTTCTTACCTTGGATGATGGAAAGGTCGCAGTCTTTGTCGTAGAAAACTTTCATGGAAATACCCCTGGTTATATCTCGGCCCCTATGGAGCCATCGCTAAAGTGTTTGGTTAGATGCTGAGTACTTTGTCGCCACGGGCAATGCCGGTGACACCACTGCGAACGGTCTCGAGAATAGACGCGGTGCCGATCGCCTGGATGAAACTGTCCAGCTTGTCGCTGGTACCACTCAGTTGCACGGTGTACACGCTGGCGGTGACATCGACGATCTGCCCACGGAAGATATCCGTGGTGCGCTTGATCTCGGCACGTTGGGCACCGGTGGCCTTGACCTTGACCAACATCAGTTCGCGCTCGATATGGGCGCTTTCCGAGAGGTCGACCAACTTGACCACTTCCACCAGCTTGTTCAGGTTCTTGGTGATCTGCTCGATCACTTCGTCATGACCCACGGTGGTGAGGGTGAGGCGCGACAGGGTCGGGTCCTCGGTCGGTGCGACGGTCAGGCTTTCGATGTTGTAGTTGCGCTGGGAGAACAGGCCGACCACGCGGGACAAGGCACCGGGTTCGTTTTCCAGCAGCAGGGAAATGATGTGCCGCATATCAGGTACGCTCCGTCTTGCTCAGCCACATGTCACGCATCGAGCCGTCCCGGATCTGCATCGGGTAGACGTGCTCGGTCCGGTCGACCGCGATGTCGATGAACACCAGGCGGTCCTTCATCGCAAAGGCCTCTTCCAGTTTCGGCTTGAGGTCTTTCAGGCTGGTGATGCGGATACCCACATGGCCATAGGCCTCGGCCAGCTTGATGAAGTCCGGCAGGGACTCGACGTAGGAATGCGAGTGACGGCCGTTGTACGACATGTCCTGCCACTGGCGGACCATGCCCAACACCCCGTTGTTCAGGTTGACGATCTTCACCGGCAAGCCGTACTGCATGCAGGTGGACAGCTCCTGGATGTTCATCTGGATGCTGCCTTCGCCAGTGACGCAGGCCACGTCCTGGTCCGGGAAGTTGAGCTTGATGCCCATGGCCGCCGGGAAACCGAAGCCCATGGTGCCCAGGCCACCGGAGTTGATCCAGCGGTTGGGTTTGTTGAAGCGGTAGTACTGCGCGGCGAACATCTGGTGCTGGCCCACGTCGGAGGTCACGAAGGCATCGCCGTTGGTGACTTCGCACAGGGTTTCGATCACCTGCTGAGGCTTGATGACGCTGCCATCGCCCTTGTCGTAAGGGAACAGGCCGCGGTCGCCACGCCATTCGTCGATCTGCTTCCACCAGGCATCCAGGGCGGCCTTCTCAGGCTGCTCGCCGATTTCCTTGAAAATGGCGAGCATCTCGCTCAGCACGCTCTCGACCGGGCCCACGATAGGCACGTCGGCCTTGATCGTCTTGGAGATCGACGCCGGATCGATGTCGATGTGGATGATCTTGGCGTTCGGGCAGAACTTGGCCGGGCCGTTGATCACACGGTCGTCGAAACGCGCACCGACAGCCAGGATCACATCGGCATGGTGCATGGCCATGTTGGAGGTGAAGCTGCCATGCATGCCGAGCATGCCAAGGAACTGAGGATCGGTGCCGGGGAAACCACCCAGGCCCATCAGCGTGTTGGTCACCGGCAGGTTCAGCGACTTGGCGATCTCGGTAAGGGCTTCGGAGCCACCGCCGAGGATCACGCCACCGCCGGAATAGATGATCGGACGCTTGGCCGCCAGGAGCATTTCCGCAGCCTTGCGGATCTGCCCGGAATGGCCACGAACGGCGGGGCTGTAGGAGCGCAGCTTGACCTTCTTCGGATAGACGTATTCGAACTTCTCGGCCGGGTTGGTCATATCCTTCGGAATGTCGACCACAACCGGGCCAGGACGACCAGATTGCGCCAGGTAGAAGGCTTTTTTCAGAACTTCGGGAATTTCCGAGGCGTGCTTGACCATGAAGCTGTGCTTCACGATCGGCCGGGAGATACCGATCATGTCGGTTTCCTGGAACGCATCGGTGCCGACCATGGTGCTAGGCACCTGGCCAGACAGAATGACCATCGGGATCGAGTCCATGTAGGCGGTGGCAATGCCAGTGATGGCATTGGTCGCGCCCGGGCCGGAAGTCACCAGTACCACACCAGCCTTGCCGGTGGCACGTGCATAGCCGTCAGCCATATGGGTAGCGGCCTGTTCGTGACGGACCAGGATGTGCTCGACTTCCGGTTCCTTGAACAGGGCATCATAAACATGCAGGAGAGCACCGCCAGGGTACCCGTAGATGTGCTTAACGCCTTCGTCACGCAAGAAGCGGACGACCATCTCAGCGCCAGATAAAAGCTCCACGTTGTTCACCTCTAAAACGCCAGAATACCGCCCACACGGGCGGGTCTTAATAGGTTTACTGCCAAGCAGAGCATGAGCGAACGTCAGCACTGACTGAGCAAGTATTGGGAGCGCCCCAGAGTGTTGCGGGGTTTTCCCACCCAGCGCGAGGTAACGCGTTGCGGGGTGTTACGAGTCGGCGCGGGTGTGCGCCTCATGATCTGCTTAGCGGGTCTGCTTCTGGCAGTCCCTCGACAGCGGAAACTGGATTCTTCTGATTCGCCGCGCGCAAGTCAAGAAAAATTATTGCCAATTTTTCCTCAGGATGAATCCCAGCCACCAATAAAAAAGCGCTCATCAGCAGAAAAATAAACTTTTCCATAAAAAAGGGCCACAATCTGCGGCCCTTATAGGAAAAAGAGAAGAAATCAGGCGCTTGAGCCGATCAATTGATCGAACGCTGCCAGCAGGCGTCGCAGTTCGCGGCTTTGTTCCGGACGGTCGACGAATACCGTCTCGGCCATGACCAGGATGCCCGACGCATTGGGTAGCGGCTGGCCATTCTGGAGGATCAGCTTCATGCGTGGCAGGAAGATCCATTGCAGCCACTGCTCGAAGCTCAGGCTGTCGACCGCGAACGGCACCACGCTGGCCAACGCCTCGGGGCTGGGGGGCAGGTCGTCCCACCAGCCCCGAACCTTGAGTTCCTGTTCGATCAGCAGCAGTTGGTCGGCGATGTCGAGGATCCGCTGCTCCATCACGAACTGGTCCGTGCTTTCTGGCGAGCCAGCGCGGCGCCAGCGCTATCCCCTTGCTTGTCGCGCGCCTGGGCAATGATGTTCCACAGACCCGCTTGCAGGTCGGGGCGGCCATTGGCGTAGGTCAAGGCGCGGCGAGCCACCTGCTCGGACTGCGCGGCATCGCCCTGGGCCAGGCGCACCTGGGCCAGGCGGTACAGCACCTGCGGCTCACGCGGGGCGATACGCTGGGCACGCTCGAGGCTGGAGGCGGCGCCATTGTAGTCACCACTGCCCTGCTGCTGCTGGGCGGTGGTCAGCAGGGCCAGCACTGGGCCATCGAGCTGTTCGTCGGCCGACAACCCACCACTGCTCGCATTGCCGCGTGGAATACCGGTCGGCGCAGAAGTGGTCGGCGTGCTGTTCATCGAGGCGATATCGAACGGCTCGTCACCGGCCGGGTTCGGGTTGGTGGTGATCGGGCCGCTAGTGATCGGGCCCGGGGTGATCGGGCCAGTGCTCAGTGCCGGCGCGCCGGTCTGCGCGGGGAAGGACTGAATCGGTGCGCCGCCGGCACCTTGCGGAATCATCACGGTCACGCCGGAGTCTTCCGGCAGCGCCTGGGCCTGTGAGGTGCCGCCGCTGGTCGGGTAGGCCGCCGTACGGTTGGCCGACACCCGCTCACTATTGGACACCCGGGTGCTCGAGTCGACCACCGGAATGGAACCACGCGGGACGCTGGAGCAGCCGTGCAGCAAGGCCAGCGTAGTCAAGGCAGGAAACCACCACTTGTTCACATCACACCCTCTTCAAATACAGGTCGCGCTCAATTCATCCAGCCCTTGACCCAGTCCATGACCGATTCGGCCGGGTTCTGCTGGCCGCCACAGGCAACGCCAGCGGGCGGTTCGCTGCCACGAATATACGGCATCTGCACGGCTCCCGGACAGCTACCGTCAGACCCTTGCCCGCTGTAGGGGTCGATCCACGACTGCACGACATTGTCCGGCTGTGGCATGTCCAGCGGCAGCGGGTCGGCCTTGCGCATGAAGCTGGTCCATACCTGCAGGGCACCGGTGGCGCCGGTGAACGGGGTCTTGCCGTTGTCGTCGCGCCCCAGCCATACCACGGCCAGCAGATCCTGGCTGAAGCCGGAGAACCAGCTGTCGCGCGAGTCGTTACTGGTACCGGTCTTGCCCGCCAGGGTCAGCGAACTGGGAAGCACGCTGTAGACCGAGCGCCCAGTACCCTCGCGCATCACCCGCTGCATGGCGTTCTGCACCAGGAAGATCGCACCTGGGTCGAAGGTCTGCTGGATCTGGAACGGGTAGCGCTTGAGCGGCTCGCCTTCGGCAGTGAGCACGCTGCGGATACCGCGCATCGGCGTATTGAAGCCGCCGTTGGCGATGGTCTGGTACATGGTCGCGACCTGCATCGGCGACATGCCACCGGCCCCCAGCAGCATGGACGGGAAGGCCGGCCAGTCGACCTGCACACCCAGTCGCCCGATGGTCTTGATGACATTGGGCACGCCGACTTCAAGGCCGACCTTGGCAGTCGACAGGTTGTAGGAGTTGGCCAGTCCTTGATACAGATAAATGGTGCCGTGCGGGCGACGGTCGTAGTTCTGCGGACGCCAGACCTGACCATCGGCCCCCTTGATCGAGAACGGCTCGTCCTGTACCCAGCTGGTCAGGGTGTACTGGCTCGGTTTTTCCAATGCCGTCAGGTACACCGCCGGCTTGACCAGGGAACCGATCGGCCGCACCGCGTCGATCGCCCGGTTGAACCCGGCGAAGCCCGACTGGCGGCTGCCGATCAATGCCTGCACCTCACCGGTTTCCGGGTTGGTCACCACCATCGCCGACTCGACCTCGTCGGCGCCTTTGCGGCCCGCCAGGCGCTTGAAGGTTTCGCTCATGGCGGTCTCGGCCTTCATCTGCAGGATCGGGTCGAAACTGGTGAAGATTCGCAGGCCTTCTTCGGTAAGGTCTTCATCGCGATAGTCCTGGCGCAGTTGGCGCTTGACCAGGTCGAGGAAGGCCGGGAACGAGCTGTCCGCCAGGCTTCCGCGCTTGGTCACGCCCAGCGGCATCTTCTTCGCCGCGTCGACCACTTCCTGGCTGGCCACGCCCTGTTCGGCAAGCAGGTCCAGTACCAGGTTGCGTCGCTGCAACGCACGCTCGGGCGAACGTCGCGGGTTGTAGTACGAAGGCCCCTTGACCATGCCGACCAGCAAGGCGATCTGGTGCAGCTTGAGTTCGGCCAGCGGCTGGCTGAAGAAGAATTGGCTGGCCAGGCCGAAGCCGTGCACGGCGCGCTGGCCATCCTGGCCGACGAACACTTCGTTCAGGTAGGCCTCGAGGATTTCGCGCTTGTCGTAGTGCATTTCCAACAGCACGGCCATCATAGCTTCGGTCAGCTTGCGGCTGAGGCTGCGTTCGTTGGTCAGGTAGAAGTTCTTCACCAACTGTTGGGTCAGGGTACTGCCGCCCTGGCGCATGGCGCCGGCGGACGTGTTGACCCAGACCGCACGGGCGATCGACTTGGGCGAGACGCCGAAGTGGCTGTAGAACTCGCGGTCTTCGGTAGCGATAAGGGTTTCGAGAAGATACGGCGGTACCTGGTCGATGTTGATCAGGATGCGGTCTTCGAGGTTTTTCGGGTAGATACCGCCGATCATCAGCGGCTCGAGGCGCACCACGTCGAGCTTGCCGCCGTTGGCCCCTGAAAGGCCGGCCACGTAGTCGCCGGAGAAACGCACGCGCACGAACTGCGCGGGCTCCAGGCCTTCATAGAACTGGAAGCCACGGGTATTGAGGTCGACGTTGTTGCCGTTGATCGCCACCGCGCCCGGGCCATTGGCCGCGCTCTCGCGACGATAGCCCAGGGCATCGAGCTCGGTGAGGAAGTCGTTCTTGCTCAGTTTCTGGCCGACGAACAGTTCCAGCGGCCGGGCATACACCTTGGCCGGGATGGTCCAGCGCTTGCCAGAGAACTTCTCCTGGACGATGGCATCGAGGTAGACCGCGAAGCCGGCGACCAGTACCAGGCCGACCAGGCTGAGCTTGAGTGCCCAACCCAGCCAGGCGCGGGAACGACCGGTCGGGTGCTTCTTCGAGGGGGTGCGGGAATTTCGGGTTCGAGTCATGGCGGCGGATTATACGCACTTTGCAAAGGCAGGGGACGTCTCCAGCGGTAGGCAGGGACGGCTCCATTGACCATAATGACGGCTTTGAATTCCCTGACCCCCGGAAGGAATCTTCGTGAGCCAAGCCCTGATAAGCGCACTGCAAAATGCTGCCCTGTACCCCCATCCCGTGGAGGGGTTCAAGCTCATCGAGACGCACATTTCCTGGGTGCTGCTCACTGGCGAATATGCCTACAAGATCAAGAAACCCATGAACTTCGGTTTCCTCGATTTCACTGCACTGGATAAGCGCGAGCATTTCTGTAACGAAGAATTGCGCCTGAACCAGCGCCTGACCGAGGGCCTGTACCTGGAAGTATTGCCGATCACCGGTAGCGTCGACGCCCCGGTGATCGGCGGCGAAGGCGAGCCGATCGAGTTCGTTCTGAAAATGCGCCAGTTCCCACAAGGTCAGATGCTCAACACCCTGCAGGCCAATGGCGAGCTGAGCGCCAGCCATATCGACCAGATGGCCCGGCAGATCGCCGAATTCCACCTGCACGCGCCGAAAGTGCCGGTCGATCACCCGCTGGGTACCCCGGAAAGCGTGATGGCACCGGTGGAGCAGAACTTCGAGCAGATCCGCCCGTTCCTCACCGACAAGGCCGACCTGCAACAACTGGACAATCTGCAAGCCTGGGCGCGCAGCACTTTCGAGCGCCTGCATGGCTTGCTCGCGGCACGCAAGGCCGATGGTTTCATCCGCGAGTGCCATGGCGACATCCACTTGGGCAACGCCACGCTGATCGACGGCAAGGTGGTGATCTTCGACTGCATCGAGTTCAACGAGCCGTTCCGCTTCACCGACATCTACGCCGACACCGCCTTCCTGGCCATGGACCTGGAGGACCGGGGCCTCAAATGCCTGGCACGGCGTTTCATCAGCCAATACCTCGAGCTGACCGGCGACTATGCTGGCCTCGAGCTGCTGAACTTCTACAAGGCCTATCGTGCCCTGGTACGCGCCAAGGTCGCGCTGTTCAGCCTGGCGCCGGATGCCGACGGCGTACAGCGCGCCACCACCCTGCGCACCTACCGCAACTACGCCAACCTGGCGGAAAGCTACAGCGCCATTCCATCGCGCCTGCTGGCCATCACCCATGGTGTCTCAGCCGTGGGCAAGAGCCATGTGGCCATGCGCCTGGTCGAGGCGCTGGGCGCGGTTCGCGTACGTTCGGACGTGGAGCGCAAACGCCTGTTCGGCGAGCAGCAGCGACAGGCTGCCGGGCAGGTGCAGGGCGGCATCTATGACCAGGACGCCAGCGCTGCCACTTACCGGCGCCTGAACGAACTGGCGGCGACCATCCTGCGCGCCGGCCTGCCGGTGGTGCTGGACGCTACCTACCTCAAGCACCAACAGCGCAAGGCTGCCGCCGACGTCGCCAGCGACACCGGCGTGCCGTTCCTGATCCTCGACTGCCAGGCCCCCGACGCCGTCATCGCCAGTTGGCTGGAACAACGCCAGGCGGAGAACGTCGACCCCTCCGACGCCACCTTGGAAGTGATCAAGGCGCAACAGGCCAGCCGCGACCCTCTGGTTGACGAGGAACTGCCCCACAGCAAGCGCGTGAACACCCACGAAGGCACCAGCACCGACCAACTGATCGAGCAGATCCGCCAGCGCCTGCCTGGCCTGTAGAAGCGAAGGCGTGAAGCAGTCCACAGTTCATGCATGAAGAACGGCGCCCCTCACGTGATGTCATTACAATATCATCACACCCCTTGAGGAGGCGCCGTCATGAACCAGCCCAGGCAACTGGACAATGCCCTGTACACCCTGGTGCGCGAGGAAAAGATCGCTGCCTTCAACCGCGAGCGTCCCGCTGAAGGGGTCATCGACTTTCGAGGCGGCGACTTCCGAGGCCTCGACCTGCGCAGCCTTGATGTACGCGGTATCGACTTCACCGACGCCTACTTCCGTGCCGCCGACCTGCGTGGCCTGGACCTGCGTGAAAACGGCCTGGAAGGTGCCAGCATCTCCCACGCGCAGATTTCCGGTACGTATTTCCCCAGCCAGTTGAGTGCCGACGAAATCCTGATGTCGGCGAAGTTCGGCACGCGCATGCGCTACCGGCCGGCTTAGACAACCCAGCGAACCAGGGCTGCGATGCAGCCCTGCAAGGCCCCGCCTCTCGACATCCCGTCGGCCCAGGTGGCAAAAGGCCGCGTATTTACCAACCCCCGCTACACTCCTCTCTGACCTGCTCGCGATTTATCCACAGACCCGTTCAGCCATCGCAAGGAGGCTTGATGAACGATGAATTGCAGCACCTGAAAAACCTTGGCAAGACCTCCGCGCAGTGGCTGCATGCCGCCGGCATTCACAGCGCCTCGGACCTGCGCCGCCTGGGCGCCGTCGGCGCTTACCAGGCAGTGAAGACGCGTGGCTTTCGTGCATCGAAGGTGCTGCTCTATGCGATTGAGGGTGCGCTGCTGGACATGCATTGGAACGATTTGCCGGCCGAACGCAAGGAAGCACTCAACCAGCAACTGGACGCCAAGACCCCTTCGCAAAAAAAACCTGAATAAGTGAAAAAAGGGTATTGACGACGAAATGAGAATCGTTATGATTATCGCAACTGGTCGCGAGACTGGTTGGATAAGCTGAAAGGTCCCTGGTTCGGACGTTCAGGTTATCTCCTCATCAGGCTAATCACGGTTATTGACCCGGCAATTTGCCGGGTCTTTTTTTGCCCGCACAAAGGCTCGCCACCCCTGTTGTCCTTCAGTCTCGCAGGCCCGCGCAGTAATCCTGCTTCGGCAGCGCTGCGGTATACCAGACGTAGTCGGCAGCTCCCGGCTCGACAGTCTCCCCCGCCTCGACCAGCAGCAACACCTTGGTCGCCCCTTTCGCCTCCAGGTCTGCCAAGTGCAGCGGGACTCCCAGGTCCTTGCGCGCATGGTAACTGCCGGCTATCAACAGCGCAGGCTGGGTTGTCGCCAACAGCCGTGCGGCCATGCGCCGGTCACGCTGCTGCTGGATCGCCAGCATTGCGGGCAGCTGGCTTTCCGGTAACAGCCCGCAATGGCCTGCACGTACGTCTTCGAGCAAAGCAGCCTTTACTGCTGGTGCGTTCGACTGTGCGCCGATCAGCACCGGCTGGTCGCGGTAGACCTGGCGAACTTCGGCTTTTGAAAGGTCGGCGGCCAACAATGCAAGCTGATGGGTCAACGCGTACTGCACGATCGGCCCGTAGCTTTGCCAGCTCCAACCCTCTTGCCAATCCAAGGCCTTTGGCAGGTCGTCAGGGAGCTTTGGCTGAGCCTTGATGGCGTCTACCCGCGGCTGTTGCTCCGAATGCAGCATCTCCAGCAGCAGGCTGCCTTGGGGGCGTTGGCTTTGCAGGGCGCGTAGCAGCCACAGCTCGAGGGAGTGGTGGTCGGGGTTGTCATGCTTCTCGCCAACCAGCACTCGTGGTGCGTCGGCCAGGGCCTCGACCAATTGCGACGGCGTCAGGGTGCGCCCGCTGGCCAGTTCCATGATCTGCCCCAGTGTCGCCTCGCTGCGCCCCTCGCTGCTTTGCCAGGTGGGTAGCGCAGGCAACTCGGCCTGATGCACCTGGCAACCAGCCAGCAATGCCATGGTCGCAATACTGCATTTGAACCAACGATGCATGACGAGCTCCTAGCGAGTGATGATCAGTGGGTGCCCACGCTCCGGGTGGTCTTGTACCAGCACGTCGATACCGAACACAGCTTTGAGCGCAGCGGGGGTCAGCACTTGGTGCGGCGCATCCAGCGCATGGCAGCGCCCCTGTTCGAGCAAGAGAATCTCATCGCAGTAGCGTGCAGCCAGGTTGAGGTCATGCAGGATCACCAGCACTGCGGCGCCACGGTCGGCGAAACTGCGCACGGCTTGCAGGGTCGTGTGCTGGTGCAAGGGGTCGAGCATCGAGGTGGGCTCGTCGAGCAACAAGGTCGCCCCCTCCTCGCCCGGCCACAGCTGGGCGAGGACCCGGGCCAGGTGCACACGTTGGCGCTCGCCGCCGGACAAGGCCAGGTAACTGCGCTCGACCAGGTGCCAGGCATCTGCCGCACGCAAGGCCGCCTCGACAATCTCCTGGTCGCGTTGCCGCCCGCTGCCATGGGGCAAGCGCCCCATGCTCACCACCTCTGCAACGCGGAAAGCGAAGCCCAGGCTGGAAACCTGGGGCAATACCGCCAAACGTTGCGCGCGATCCGCCCCTGGCCAGTCCCCCAGTCCACGTCCCTGCAAAAGCACTTGCCCTTGGTTCGGCACCAATTCGCCGCTCAACACGCCGAGCAGACTGCTTTTGCCGGCGCCATTGGGGCCAAGCACACCCAGCACGCGCCCCGGTTTCACGCTCAGGTGCAAGTCATGCAGCACCTCATTGTTGCCACGTGTGAGATGCAGCCCATGGACTTCGAGCATCAGGCGCCCCTCCGAACCAGGAGGAAGAGAAAGAACGGCGCGCCGATGAAGGCCGTGACGATGCCGATTGGCAGCTCTGCCGGCGCCAGCGCAAGCCGCGCGATCAGGTCGGCGAACAGCAGCAGCGAACCGCCTGCCAGCAAAGAGGCCGGCAGCAGCACGCGGTGATCCGGCCCGACCAGCAACCGCACCAGATGCGGCACCACCAGGCCGATGAAGCCTATCAACCCTGCCGCAGCCACCGCAGCGCCTACCCCCAATGCCGTGCAGAACACCAGTTCGCGCTTGAGCGACTCCACATCGACGCCCAGGTGGCGTGCTTCCGACTCGCCTAGCAGCAACGCATTCAGCGCTTGTGCACGACGCGGCAGCCAAAAGGCCACCGCCAGTGCCACCAGCAGCAGCGGCCACAGGCGCTCATAGCTGGCGCCATTGAGGCTGCCCAGGTTCCAGAACGTCAGGGTGCGCAAGGTGGCGTCATCGGCCAGATAGGTAAATAGCCCCACTGCCGAGCCGCCAAGAGCGGTCATGGCGATACCGGCAAGCAGCATGGTGGCCACGTCGGTGCGCCCCTCCCGCCGCCCCAGACGGTAGACCAGCGCGGTCACACCGAGGCCACCGACGAACGCGCAAAACGACAGCAGGTAGGGCGCGAACCACTCTGCAATGCCTCCCAGCCAACTGCCTCCAACGATCGCCAGCGCGGCACCGAACGCCGCCCCGCTGGCTACCCCCACCAGCCCTGGGTCAGCCAATGGGTTGCGGAACAGCCCCTGCATGGCCACACCCGACAACGCCAGTACCGCGCCAACAGCCAGGCCCAGCAGCGTGCGTGGCAGGCGAATTTGCCCAAGGATCAGCTCGGCCTGGGCGAGCCCGTCGCCGGATATCGGCACACCCAGCAACCTCAAGCCAGCGCGCAGGGTGTCGAATAGAGGCAGGCTGACCGGGCCTAACGCCAGGGACAGCCATACGGCCAGCAAGCAGGTGAGCGTCAGGCCGATGAACAGCGTGCGCGGCTGGACCCTCGGCGTCATTGTGCGAGGCTGGCCTTGGCGGGAGGGTAGAAAGCACCTGCCAGGTCACGCAAGGCGGCGGGCAACCGCGGCCCAAGGCCACCCACCAGCAAGGTAGGGTCGAGGGACACCAGGCGCTTGTCACGCACAGCCCGGGAAGCGGCCAGCGCCGGGTTTTCCTTGAGCAGCGCTTGCAACGCTTGCTCGCCATCGAGGGCCCGGTCGGAGAACACCACGACGTCCGGGTCCAACGCTGCCAGGGCCTCGACCGAAAAATTCTTGTAGCCCTGGTGCTCGGCCAGGTTGCGCGCGCCAGCCTGGCGCAGCAGCCAGTCACCCGCCGTGCCACTGCCGGCGATCAGCGGCTTGGCACCGGCATGGCCGACCAGCAGCAACACCCCCGGCACCTTCTGGCCCGCCTGGGCCTGTTTGAGCGCAACCTGCAGTTGGTCGAGCTGCTGGTGATAACCGGCCGCCAGCTCACTGGCCTTCTGCTCGGCGCCCAGCAGGCTGCCCAACTGCTTGAGGTTCTGGTCGACTGCGGCCACATCGGCCTGGCTGGAGAACAGCTCGACACGCACCCCGGCATTGCGGATTTGCGCCAGCACCGGCGGCGGGCCCATTTCCTCGGTGCCTACCAGCACATCCGGACGCAGGCTGAGAATACCTTCGGCCGAGAGCTGGCGCTGGTAGCCAATGCTTGGCAGGGTCTTGAGCGACGCCGGATGCTGGCTGGTGGTATCGACGCCCACCAGACGCTCCTCGCCGCCCAGGGCGCTGATCCATTCGCTCAGCGCACCGCCGGCACTGACCCAGCGTTGCGGCAACTCGGCGGCCAGGGCCGAGGTAGAAAGGGCAAGCGCGGCACACAAGGCGGCCAGGGCAGCAGGACGGCGCATCATCGGGTTCCTTTGCAAAAGGCGGACGGGCGCCTTGTGGCGCCCGGCAGAACTGCGCAACATGACAGGGCTGGCGCAGCGGATGCGGGCAATTTGATAATTATTCGCATTGAAGCGTCAAGCTACCTTACGTATCAAGAGTCGTACCTGTAATGCACTTGCTCTGTTCTTCCACGGCCCTGCCCGAGGGCCGCAGCCGCGCGTTCAGCGTAGCCGGTGAAATGCTGCTGGGCGTACGCCGCCAGGGCCGCGTGTACCTTTATCGCAACCGCTGCCCGCACCGGGGTATTCCACTGAACGATGCGGCGGAGCGCTTTCTCGACGACAGCGCCAGCCTGATCCACTGCACCCACCATGGTGCCTTGTTCCTGATCGAGTCCGGCGAGTGCGTGGCAGGGCCCTGCGAGGGCGAAGCATTGCAGGCTTTGGGCTGCGTGGAAGATAGCCAGGGCATCTGGCTCAAGGGTTGAGCAGCACCGGCAATGGCCGGTCGATGACCACACCTTCGGCATCCAGGCGAGTGCCGTAGGCCAGCACCTCTACGCCGTCCGCCACCGCAGCGCGCAGGGCCTGGGCATAGGCAGCGTCGATCTCCTCGGCGGGGCGCACCGCGTCGATTCCCGTGAGGTTCACGCAGTACAGCTGCACGGCTCGAACGCCCTGGCGGGCCAACGCCGCCAGCTCCCGCAGGTGCTTGGCCCCTCGCTGGGTGACGGCGTCGGGGAAGGCCGCGACCGGTGAATCCGGGTAGCCCAAGGTGACGCTTTTCACCTCGACATAGGCTGGGCCGTCGGCAAACTCCAGGCGAAAGTCAATCCGGCTGCGCTCCTCGCCATAAGGCACCTCGCGCTTGAGCCCGGTAAAGCCAGCCAGCTCGCCGATACGCCCCTCGCGCAGCGCTTCCTCCACCAACGCGTTGGCCCGCCCGGTGTTGATGCACGCCAGCCGCCCCTGTGGAGTCTCGCTGATTTCCCAGGTACCGGGCAGCTTGCGCTTGGGGTCGCTGGAGCGGCTGAACCACACCTGACCACCTTCGCCCATGCAATTGAGCATCGAGCCGGTGTTGGGACAGTGGATGGTCAGTTGCTCGCCGCTGGCCAGCTCGATATCGGCCAGGAATCGCTTGTAGCGACGCAGCAGGCGCCCTTGTTCGAGTGGGGGATGAAAGCGCATCAGCCTTGCCAGCTCCGCAACCCGCGGGCAATGCGCTGCACCGCCTCCTCCAGGCGCGCCAGGCTCTGGGTATAGGCGAAGCGCACGTGGTGGCCGGCCTGGTGGCGACCGAAGTCCAGGCCTGGGGTAAAGGCCAAATGCTCGGTTTCGAGAAAATGCCGGCAGAAGGCGAAGGCATCGCCGCCAAAGGCGCTGATGTCGGCATATAGATAGAAGGCGCCCTGGGGCTCGACGGCGATGTTGAAACCCAGTTCGCGCAGCGCAGGCAGCAGGAAGTCGCGGCGGCGGGCGAACTCCGCGCGGCGCTCTTCGAGGATCGCCAGGGTATGTGGCTCGAAACAGGCCAGTGCGGCGTGCTGGGCCATGCTGGGGGCACTGATGTAGAGGTTCTGTGCCAACTTCTCGAGGTCTGCGACCGAATCGGGAGGGGCGACCAGCCAACCGAGGCGCCAGCCGGTCATGCCGAAATACTTGGAAAAACTATTCAGGACGAAGGCATTGTCGTCCACTTCCAGCACGCTGGGGGCCTCCATTCCGTAGGTCAGGCCGTGGTAGATCTCGTCGACCACCAGGTGCCCCTGTCGCTCGCGGGTGGACTGGGACAGGCCGGCCAGAGCCTCGCGGTCGAGCACCGTACCGGTGGGGTTGGCGGGTGACGCGACCAGCGCACCTACGGTGTCTTTGTCCCAGTGACGCTCGACCAGGTCGGGGGTCAGCTGATAATTCACCTCGGGGCCTACCGGCACCAACTGCGCGCCCCCCTCGACCAGGCGCAGGAAGTGGCGGTTGCAGGGGTAGCCTGGGTCCGCGAGCAACCAGTGCTTGCCGGGGTCCACCAGCAGGCTGCTGGCCAGCAGCAGCGCACCGGAGCCGCCCGGGGTGACCAGAATGCGCTCGGGGTCGACCGACACGCCATAGCGCTGGCCGTAGAAGCCAGCGATCGCCTCGCGCAGGGCAGGCAAGCCACGGGCGGCGGTATAGCGAGTATGGCCTGCGGCCAGCGCGGCCTGGCCGGCCTCGACGATGGGCGCGGCGGTGGTGAAGTCGGGCTCGCCGATTTCCAGGTGGATCACATCGTGACCCGCAGCCTGCAGCTCGTTGGCCCGGGCCAGCAGCGCCATGACGTGGAAGGGTTCGATAGCGCGGCTACGCGCACTGTGGGAGTGAGCCATGACCTTCTCTCAATTGGGTCTAAACTGGTGATTCTACCGCTGGGAAAGACCGAACGTGCGGCTTCGCCCGCTGTCAATACCTGGGATCGGCCGGGGTAGCGCACCCCCGATCTATCTGGTAAGTTCGGCGGCTCGCAGTCGTAGGGCCGGCGGTCGCCGGAGATGGAGCATCCTGCGCATTGGATCAGATGAGTGAGAGGCGGTCTATTCATGTCCACCGTAGAAAAGCAAAAAACCGGTCAGACCATGTACGGTGTCGAGCCTTATAAGGAAACCAAGGGCGAAGAGTACATGGGCGAGCCCATGCGCAAGCACTTCACCAAGCTTCTTGGTGCTTGGAAACTCGAACTGATGAACAGCGTCGACCAGACCGTGACCCATATGAAGGACGAGGCGGCCAACTTCCCGGACCCTGCGGACCGCGCAAGCCAGGAAGAAGAGTTCGCCCTCGAACTGCGCAACCGCGACCGTGAACGCAAGCTGATCAAGAAGATCGACAAGACCTTGCAGAAGATTCAGGACGAAGAATACGGCTGGTGCGACTCCTGCGGCATCGAGATCGGCCTGCGCCGCCTGGAAGCCCGCCCGACCGCCGACCTGTGCTTCGACTGCAAGGAAATCGCGGAGAAAAAGGAAAAGACAGTCGGCAAGGGCTGATCTTTCTTCCACACAAACGGGGCGCATCATGCGCCCCGTTGCATTTACAGACCCTGCAGAACCCATGAAAGACGCACCCTATGTCGGGCGCTTCGCCCCCACCCCCAGCGGTTTCCTGCACTTCGGCTCGCTGGTCGCCGCCCTCGCCTCCTGGCTCGATGCCCGTGCCGTGAATGGCCGTTGGCTGCTGCGCATCGAAGACACCGACCCGCCCCGCGAAATGCCCGGCGCCCGCGACGCCATCCTCACCACCCTGGAGCGCTATGGCCTGGAGTGGGACGGCGAAGTGGTGTGCCAAAGCCTGCGCCATGAAGCCTACGCCGAAGTGGTCGAGCGCCTGTTTCGCATGGGCCTGGCCTACGCCTGCACCTGCTCGCGCAAACAGCTGGAAGGCCATGGCGGCATCTACCCCGGCCACTGCCGCAACCTGCTACATGCGCGCGAGGACGCAGCCATCCGCCTGCGCGTCCCGGAGCTGAACTACCGCTTCATAGACCGGGTGCAAGGCGAGTTCCAGCAGCACCTGGGCCGCGAGGTAGGCGATTTCGTGATCCAGCGCCGCGACGGCCTGTATGCCTATCAACTGGCAGTGGTGCTGGACGATGCCTGGCAAGGGGTCACCGACATCGTGCGCGGCGCCGACCTGCTGGACAACACCCCGCGCCAGCTGTACCTGCAGGAATTGCTGGGCTTCCCGCAGCCACGCTACCTGCACATTCCGCTGATCGTGCAGCCGGACGGGCACAAGCTGGGCAAGTCGTATCGCTCGCCACCGCTCGATATCCAGCAGGCAACGCCATTGCTATTGAGAGCCTTGCGGGCGCTGGGGCAGGACACCGACCCTGCGTTGGCGGGCGCGACACCGGCCGAGGTGCTGGCGGTGGCGCGCCAGCAGTGGCGGCCGGAACGCATCGCGCAACAGATGACGGTGCCGGAGGCCAAACTGGTGTAAGGCAGTACCGGCCCTTTCGCGGGCTTGAGCGTGAAGGGCCGTTACACGCGCCAGAAATCAAAAGCCAAGCAAATTCAAACCCTTGGCGAACATCACCGAATCCCGCTAGCATCGCCACCGGCATTTGCGCCAATAATAACGACAAGCCCGCAGCGCCCAACCCTTTGAGGCCCGCATGTATATCTATCGTTTGGTCCTGCTTCTGGTCGTGGGGATCTACCTGTTCTCACCGGCCATCATGGACTGGTGGATCGAACCGACCGGAGCCTGGTATCGCCCCTACCTGCTCTGGCTGATCCTGATCGTCGTCACCTTCATCCTGCAGAGCCAACGAGATGCCGATGAGCTTTAGCCTGACCCAGATGATCCTGATCAGCGCCGCCTACCTGGTAGTGCTGTTCGGCGTGGCCTGGATCAGCGAACGCGGGCTGATCCCGCGCTCGATCATTCGCCACCCGCTTACCTACACCCTGTCCCTCGGTGTCTACGCCAGTGCCTGGGCCTTCTATGGCTCTGTGGGCCTGGCCTACCAGTACGGGTATGGCTTCCTGGCCTGTTACCTGGGGGTTTCCGGGGCGTTCCTTCTGGCGCCGGTGCTGCTGTACCCCATCCTGAAGATCACCCGCACCTACCAGCTCTCATCCCTTGCCGACCTGCTGGCGTTTCGTTTTCGCAGCACCTGGGCCGGCGCGCTGACCACCATTTTCATGCTGATCGGCGTACTGCCGCTGCTGGCCCTGCAGATCCAGGCCGTGGCCGACTCCATCAGCATCCTCACCGGCGAGCCGGTCAAGGCGCGGGTGGCATTGGCTTTCTGTGCGCTGATCATCCTGTTCACCATTTTCTTCGGCTCGCGCCACATCGCCACCCGGGAAAAACACGAAGGGCTGGTGTTCGCCATCGCCTTCGAGTCGGTGATCAAGCTGCTGGCCCTCGGCGGCGTGGGCCTGTATGCGCTGTACGGCGTCTTCGGCGGCCCGCACCAGCTGGAGGTGTGGCTGCTGCAGAACCAGACCGCCCTGGCCGCGCTGCACACACCGTTGCAGGAAGGGCCATGGCGCACACTGCTGCTGGTGTTCTTCGCCTCGGCTATCGTCATGCCGCACATGTACCACATGGCCTTTACCGAGAACCTCAACCCTCGCGCTCTGGTCAGCGCCAGCTGGGGCCTGCCGCTGTTCCTGCTGCTGATGAGCCTGGCGGTGCCCCTGATACTCTGGGCCGGCCTGCGCCTGGGGGCGAGCACCAACCCGGAATACTTCACCCTGGGCCTGGGCCTGGCGGCCGACAGCCCGGCACTGGCGCTGCTGGCCTATATCGGCGGCCTGGCCTCGGCCAGCGGCCTGATCATCGTCACCACCCTGGCGCTCTCGGGCATGGCCCTGAACCACCTGGTGCTGCCGCTCTACCAGCCACCGGCCGAAGGCAACATCTACCGCTGGCTGAAATGGACCCGTCGCGCGCTGATCGTCGCCATCATCCTGGCCGGCTTTGCCTTCTACCTGACCCAGATCTACCACCAGAGCCTGGCCAATCTCGGCATCGTCGCCTTCGTCGCGACCCTGCAATTCCTGCCAGGGGTGCTCTCGGTCCTGTACTGGCCGACTGCGAACCGGCGTGGCTTCATCGCCGGCATGCTGGCCGGCATGCTGGTGTGGACGATCACCATGCTGCTGCCGTTGCTGGGCAATGTGCAGGGCTTCTACATTCCCCTGCTGGACATGATCTACGTGCTGGACGATACCAGCTGGCACATGGCGGCAATCGCTTCGCTGGCAGCCAACGTGCTGCTGTTCACCCTGATTTCGTTGTTTACCAACGCCAGCAGCGAGGAGGTCGCGGCCGCCGAGGCCTGCGCCGTGGACAACGTGCGTCGCCCGCAGCGCCGCGAACTGCACGCTGCCTCGCCCCAGGAGTTCGCCACGCAGCTGGCCAAACCCCTGGGCGCGAAGGCCGCGCAGAAGGAAGTGGAACAGGCGCTGCGCGACCTCTACCTGCCCTTCGACGAGCGCCGCCCCTATGCCCTGCGCCGCTTGCGCGACCGCATCGAGGCCAACCTGTCCGGCCTGATGGGCCCCAGCGTGGCCCAGGACATGGTCGAGACCTTCCTGCCCTACAAATCGGGAAACGAAAGCTACGTCACCGAAGACATCCACTTCATCGAAAGCCGCCTGGAAGACTACCACTCGCGCCTCACTGGCCTGGCCGCCGAGCTCGACGCCCTGCGTCGCTATCACCGTCAGACCTTGCAGGAGCTGCCCATGGGCGTCTGCTCGCTGGCCAAGGACCAGGAGATCCTGATGTGGAACAGGGCCATGGAGGAACTGACCGGGATCGCCGCCAAGCATGTGGTCGGCTCGCGCCTGGTGACCATCGCCGAACCCTGGCGCAGCCTGCTGCAAGGGTTCATCAACGTACCCGACGAACACCTGCACAAGCAGCGACTGGCCCTCGACGGCCAGCCACGCTGGCTGAACCTGCACAAGGCGGCCATCGACGAGCCCCTGGCGCCGGGCAACAGCGGCCTGGTACTGCTGGTGGAAGACCTCACCGACACCCAGGCCCTGGAAGACAAGCTGGTGCACTCCGAGCGCCTGGCCAGTATCGGCCGACTGGCGGCAGGCGTGGCCCATGAAATCGGCAACCCGATCACCGGCATCGCGTGCCTGGCGCAGAACCTGCGTGAGGAGCGCGAGGACGACGGCGAGATCACCGAGCTGTCCAGCCAGATTCTCGAGCAGACCAAGCGCGTCTCGCGCATCGTGCAGTCCTTGATGAGCTTCGCCCACGCCGGTGGCAGCCACCAGAACAGCGAAGAGCCGGTGAGCCTGGCCGAGGTGGCGCAAGATGCCATCGGTCTGCTGGCCTTGAACCGGCGAAATTTCGAAGTACAGTTCTTCAACCTTTGCGACCCGGACCACTGGGCCGAGGGTGACCCGCAACGCCTGGCCCAGGTCCTCATCAACCTGCTCTCCAATGCCCGTGACGCCTCGCCGCCCGGCAGCGCCGTGCGGGTACGCAGCGAGGCCAGCGAGCACACCGTCGACCTGGTGGTCGAGGATGAAGGCAGCGGTATTCCCAAGAACATCATGGACCGCCTGTTCGAACCGTTCTTCACCACCAAGGACCCCGGCGAGGGCACCGGACTGGGGCTTGCTCTGGTCTATTCCATCGTGGAAGAGCATTATGGGCAAATCACCATCGACAGCCCGGCCGATATCGAACGGCAACGTGGTACCCGGATCCGCGTGACCCTGCCCCGGCATGTCGTAGCGACGTCCCCTGAAATTCGAGACCGTCGAGAGAATTGAATCAATGCCGCACATTCTGATCGTCGAAGACGAAACCATCATCCGTTCGGCCTTGCGCCGCCTGCTGGAACGAAACCAGTACCAGG
This sequence comes from Pseudomonas sp. LS_2, assembly GCF_042709235.1. Classification (NCBI taxonomy): domain Bacteria; kingdom Pseudomonadati; phylum Pseudomonadota; class Gammaproteobacteria; order Pseudomonadales; family Pseudomonadaceae; genus Pseudomonas; species Pseudomonas sp. LS_2. Next base: position 23,574 of record NZ_JAVAYC010000019.1, read on the forward strand.
TCAGCGAAGCCGGCTCGGTGCAGGAAGCCCAGGAACGCTTCAGCATTGCCACCTTCGACCTGATCGTCAGTGACCTACGCCTGCCTGGCGCGCCCGGCACCGAGCTGATCAAGCTCGGCCAGGGCACCCCGGTGCTGATCATGACCAGCTATGCCAGCCTGCGCTCGGCGGTCGATTCCATGAAGATGGGCGCGGTCGACTACATCGCCAAGCCCTTCGACCACGACGAGATGCTGCAGGCCGTAGCGCGCATCCTGCGCGATCGGCAGAGCGCGCCCGCAGCCCCTTCAGCCGCCGAGCCCCGGGCCAATGGCAAGGCGCCGGCCGACAAGGCTGGCAGCAATGCCGCCAATGGCGAGATCGGCATCATCGGCTCGTGCCCGCCCATGCAGGACCTGTACAGCAAGATCCGCAAGGTCGCGCCCACCGACTCCAATGTTCTGATCCAGGGCGAGTCCGGCACCGGCAAGGAGTTGGTCGCCCGCGCCCTGCACAATCTTTCGCGTCGGGCCAAGGCGCCGATGATCTCGGTGAACTGCGCAGCCATTCCGGAGACGCTGATCGAGTCCGAGCTGTTCGGCCACGAGAAAGGCGCCTTTACCGGCGCCAGCGCTGGCCGTGCCGGCCTGGTCGAAGCGGCGGACGGCGGCACGCTGTTCCTCGACGAGATCGGCGAGCTGCCACTGGAGGCTCAGGCCCGTCTGCTTCGCGTGTTGCAGGAAGGCGAGATCCGCCGGGTCGGCTCGGTGCAATCGCAGAAGGTCGATGTCCGCCTGATCGCCGCCACTCACCGCGACCTGAAGAACCTGTCCAAGGCTGGGCAATTCCGCGAAGACCTTTATTACCGCCTGCACGTCATCGCCCTGAAGCTGCCGGCCCTGCGCGAACGCGGCAGCGATGTGAACGAAATCGCCAATGCCTTCCTCGCTCGCCAGAGCGCGCGCATCGGTCGGGACGACCTGCGCTTCTCCAGCGAAGCCGAACAGGCCATCCGCCACTACAGCTGGCCGGGTAACGTGCGTGAACTGGAAAATGCCGTGGAGCGCGCGGTGATCCTGAGCGAAAGCGCGGAAATTTCCGCCGAGTTGCTGGGCATCGACATCGAGCTTGGTGACCTGGAGGACGACGACGGCTTGGGAGACCTGCCGTTGGCGGCAGGCGTCAGTGCCAACAACGCCAGCCACGAGCCGACCGAAGACTTGTCGCTGGAAGACTACTTCCAGCACTTCGTTCTTGAGCATCAGGACCACATGACCGAAACCGAGCTTGCCCGCAAGCTCGGCGTCAGCCGCAAATGCCTGTGGGAGCGCCGCCAGCGCCTGGGCATCCCACGCCGCAAGAGCAACGCTACCAGCGAGTAAGCCGCTTCACGCCGCTGGCGCAGTCACAGGTTCTGCGAAATGCGCCAGCGCTGCCATCACCGCGCCACCGGGTAACACCCCGGTTACCATGAAAAATCTGTTACCTCCGCTTGCAAGACGTAACAAACACGAGGCGTACGGTAACGAAATTTCTACATTTTCTGCCTGCCTGTCGACGCCAAATCCAAGCAACCCCTTGATTTACTTAGCTTTTAAAAAGTTGGCACGACATCTGCTATATCTTTCGTACAAGAACAATAACAAGCACGGCAACTCAGAATAAGAACAAGACGAAACGGCTCACGCACAATAAAAACAAGATGGCGGAGGCGAGGCTAACTGATTCTTTTGGAGAGGATGCGTGTTTGGGGCTTGCCCCACGACCAGGCAGAGAACAACAAAAACTGCACTTAAAAGCAGCGCCTGAACTGGTTGGATCGCAAGATCAGCATGACATCAGCGACCAAAGCAATCCGTTTGCTCTTTACCCCCAGTTTGGGGGTAGTCCACAAGCTTTGATTTGTGGGCAGGGCACTCAACAAAAACAAGAAGCCCGACAGAAAAACAATAAGAGCACGCAACGACTTCTTGGGGAGCTTAGGCTCCCCATGTCGTTTCTCCCTCCTGCACAACCCCGCCTACACCATTCCGAGAGGAAATGCTAGAATCCCGCGCCATCATGCGGCCATTCTCCTATTCTTGGCCGAACATTCCTTCAAACAGTGCATCCCATGCTGAAGAAGCTGTTCCAGTCTTTCCGTCCACCCGTCCATGCTCAGCATCACCGGCGCACCACGCCCGAAGTGATCAACAAGAGCCAGCACTCGCTGCAACGCAGCCAGTTCAGCCGTCATGCCGTGAGCATCGTCGAGCGTTTGCAGGGCGCTGGCTACCAGGCCTACCTGGTCGGCGGCTGCGTGCGCGACCTGCTGCTGGGCATCACCCCCAAGGACTTCGACGTCGCCACCAGCGCCACGCCCGAGCAGGTGCGTGCGGAATTCCGCAACGCCCGTATCATCGGGCGCCGGTTCAAGCTGGTGCACATCCACTTTGGTCGCGAGATCATCGAGGTCGCCACGTTCCGGGCCCATCATTCCGAAGAGGACCAAGGTGACGCGCACCGGTCGTCGCACAACGCCGCCGGACGAATCCTGCGCGACAATGTGTATGGCACCCTCGAGGACGACGCCCAGCGCCGCGACTTCACCATCAACGCGCTGTACTACGACCCCGTCAGCGAACGTATTCTCGACTACGCCAACGGCGTGCACGACATCCGCAACCGCCTGTTGCGCCTGATCGGCGACCCGACCCATCGCTACCAGGAAGACCCGGTGCGCATGCTGCGGGCCGTGCGTTTCGCCGCCAAGCTGGATTTCGGCATTGAGAAGCACACCGTCCAGCCGATTCGCGAGCTGGCCAAATTGTTGCGGGAAATCCCTCCGGCGCGCCTGTTCGAGGAAAGCCTCAAGCTGTTCCTCTCCGGCCAAGGCGAAATGGCCTTCGAGATGCTGGTGGACCTGCACCTGTTCGAGCCACTGTTCCCGGCCAGCAGCCAGGCCCTGGAAGAGCGCCCAACCTATACCCACACCCTGATCAGCCAGGCGCTGGCCAACACCGACCTGCGCGTCAAGCAAGGCAAGCCGGTCACCCCGGCCTTCCTGTTCGCCGCGCTGCTCTGGCCTGCCCTGCCGTCGCGCGCGCTGTACCTGCAAAGCCAGGGCGTACCGCCGATTCCGGCCATGAACGAAGCGGCCCACGACCTGATAGCCGAGCAGTGCCAACGCATCGCTATCCCCAAGCGCTTCACCCTGCCGATCCGCGAGATCTGGGACATGCAGGAACGCCTGCCACGTCGCAGCGGCAAGCGCGCCGACCAGTTGCTGGACAACCCGCGCTTCCGTGCCGGCTACGACTTCCTGCTGCTGCGTGAAAGCGCCGGCGAGGAAACCGACGACCTCGGCCAATGGTGGACCGACTACCAGGAAGCCCACGACAGCGAGCGCCGCGAGATGATTCGCGAACTCGGCGGCCGCGACGAAGGTGCGGGCCCGGCGCCGCGCAAGCGCAAACGCAGCCCCAGCAAGCGCAAGTCCGGTGGTGACGAGGCCTGGGACTGAGCATGACGGTACGCGCCTACATCGGCCTGGGCAGTAATCTGGATGCCCCGGCCGAACAGCTGCGCAGTGCGCTCGAGGCTCTGGACAACGTCGACCAGACCCGCCTGGCCGCCGCCTCGGCCTTCTACACCAGCGACTCGCTGCTGCCCGGCCAACCACGCTACACCAACGCCGTGGCTGCGCTGGATACCGGCCTTGCGCCGCTGGCGCTGCTCGACGCCCTGCAAGCGATCGAGAACGACCAGGGCCGCGTGCGCCAGGAGCGCTGGGGCCCACGCACGCTGGACCTCGACCTGCTGCTGTTTGGCGACCAGGTGATCGACCTGCCTCGCCTGCGGGTGCCGCACTACCACATGCACGCCCGCCCCTTCGTTCTCTACCCGCTGGCCGAACTGGTGCCGCAAGGCTTCCACCTGGCCGATGGCCGCAGCCTTGCGCAACTGCTCGAAGCGTGCCCGTTCGTCGGCCTGGAGCGCTTGTAAACCGGGCGTTCCAGCCAAGGGTAACGCCAGTAACACCCTGTTCGTAACAATGCGGTAACAGGGTGATTGACTTCCCCACCCTCGCTCACGACTATAGGCCTCCCGCGGCGCCTGTACGCCGCTTCACACCCATTTAGGCCCGGACCGTCTGCGACCCGAACATCACGCTCGATGATGTGGCGCTCCGGAAGATGAATACACGCGTTGTACGCAGCCGTTTTTCACAGCGCCTGAACGAGGACTTTGCTACATGCCTGAAGTTACCCTGACCACCCTGCATGGCCTCAAGGCCAAGGGCGAGAAAATCACCATGCTGACCTGCTACGACGCGACCTTTGCCAAGGTCGCCAGCGAGGCCGGCGTGGAAGTGCTGCTGGTGGGGGACTCCCTGGGAATGGTCCTGCAGGGCCACGACAGCACCCTGCCCGTCACCACCGCCGACATGGCCTACCACACCGCCTGTGTGAAACGCGGCAACCAGGGCGCACTGATCCTGGCCGACCTGCCGTTCATGGCTCATGCGACCCTCGAGCAGGCGTTCGACAACTGCGCCACGTTGATGCGTGCCGGCGCCCACATGATCAAGGTCGAAGGCGCCGCGTGGCTTGCCGAGACCATCCGCCTGCTGGCCGACCGCGGCGTGCCGGTGTGCGCCCACATGGGTCTGACGCCGCAGACCGTGAACGTGCTGGGCGGTTACAAAGTACAAGGCCGCCAGGAAGCCCAGGCGCGACAGATGCGTGCCGATGCCATAGCCCTCGAACAGGCTGGCGCGGCCATGTTGCTGCTCGAATGCGTGCCCAGCGAGCTGGCGGCGGAAATCACCCAGGCTGTCGGTATTCCGGTGATCGGCATCGGTGCAGGTAGCGCCACCGATGGCCAGGTACTGGTGCTGCACGACATGCTCGGTCTGTCGTTGAGCGGCCGCATGCCGAAGTTCGTGAAGAACTTCATGGAAGGCCAGCCGGATATCCCCGCAGCCCTGGGCGCCTACGTCAAGGCGGTCAAGGACGTCAGCTTCCCGGCCAGCGAACACGGGTTCAGCGCATGAATACCGTCAAGACCGTTCTTGAACTGCGCGCCGCCGTGGCCCGCGCACGCGGCGAAGGCAAGCGCATCGGCTTCGTGCCGACCATGGGCAACCTGCACAGCGGCCATGCCGCGCTGGTGGTCAAGGCCGCCCAGCGCGCCGACTTCGTGGTCGCCAGCATCTTCGTCAACCCGCTGCAATTCGGCGCAGGCGAAGACCTCGACAAGTACCCCCGTACCCTCGCCGCCGACCAGGAAAAGCTCCTGGAGGCTGGTTGCCACCTGTTGTTCGCCCCGACTGTCGAGGAAATGTACCCCGATGGCATGGTCGTGCAGACCCGCGTCGCCGTGCCGCAGCTCTCCGAAGGCCTGTGCGGTGCCAGCCGACCCGGGCATTTCGAGGGTGTGGCAACGGTGGTCAGCAAGCTGTTCAACATGGTCCAGCCCGACCTCGCCGTGTTCGGCGAAAAGGACTACCAGCAGCTTGCGGTGATCCGCGCCATGGTGCGTGACCTGAACATGCCGATCCAGATCATCGGCGAGCCCACGGTACGCGCCGAGGACGGCCTGGCGCTGTCCTCGCGCAACGGTTACCTGAGCGCCGAGCAACGGGCCACGGCTCCTGCGCTGTACCGCGTGCTCAGCCAGCTGGCCGAGGCACTGCGCCGCGGCCGACGCGACTACGCCGCGCTGCTGGCCGAGGGCCAGGCGCAACTGCTGGGCGCCGGCTTGCGCCCGGACTACCTGGAGGTGCGCCATGCGCTGAACCTGCGCCCGGCGCAGGTGGACGACCGCGACCTGGTGATACTCGGTGCGGCGTACCTGGGCAGCACGCGGTTGATCGACAACCTCTACCTGCACCTGGACGAACCGACGGCCTGACAGGCCGAGGACTACCTGTAGGAGCGGGCTTGCCCGCGGACACCGGCTGAGCCGGTGCCATTCACCGCGGCGCCTGATTCGCGGGCAAGCCCACTCCTACACGAACGGCCCCTGGCCTCAAGGCTGCACGCGCCCAGAGGCACAGCGCAGCCTTTCATAAATATTTCCGCCCGCCTCCCCAGCACCCATTCCCGCCGCACAGCCAATGCCTATAATGCAGAATTCTGCAACTGGCAGTGCTTGCCAGTGTCACAGCCTGACCATGCCCCAAGGAACCACTCGCAATGGCGTATTACCGTACTCCCCACGATGTGACGGCGCTGCCCGCCTGGCAGGCGCTCCTGCAACACCGCGACGCCATGCAGGGCTTCAGCATGCGCGAAGCCTTCGCCGCCGATGCCAAGCGTTTCGAACAGTTCTCCCTGAGCAGCTGTGGCCTGTTCCTCGACTATTCGAAGAACCTGATCAACGAGCAAACCCGTGACCTGCTGGTGGGGTTGGCCAAAGAAGTCGGCCTGGCCGAAGCTATCCAGTCGATGTTCAGCGGCGAGATCATCAACGGCTCCGAAGGCCGCCCGGTGCTGCACACCGCGCTGCGTCGCCCGGTCGGCGACAAGCTGAACGTAAACGGCGTCAACGTGATGCCTGAAGTACACAAGGTCCTCAACCAGATCACCGAGCTGGTCGGGCGCATCCATGACGGCCTGTGGCGTGGCTACAGCGAGAAGCCGATCACCGACGTGGTGAACATCGGCATCGGCGGCTCGTTCCTCGGCCCCGAGCTGGTCTCCGAGGCGCTGATGCCCTACGCCCAGCGCGGCGTGCGCTGCCACTACCTGGCGAACATCGACGGCAGCGAGTTCCACGAGCTGTCGGCCAAGCTGCGCGCCGAGACCACGCTGTTCATCGTCTCGTCGAAGTCGTTCAACACCCTGGAAACCCTGAAGAACGCCATGGCGGCCCGCACCTGGTACCTCGCCCAGGGCGGCTCGGAAGCCGAGCTGTACCGCCACTTCATCGCGGTGTCGAGCAACAAGGCCGCAGCCGTGGCGTTCGGTATCCGCGAAGAGAACATCTTCCCCATGTGGGACTGGGTAGGCGGGCGCTACTCGCTGTGGTCCGCCATCGGCCTGCCGATCGCCCTGGCCATCGGCACCGCCAACTTCAAGGAGCTGCTGTCCGGCGCCTACACCATGGACCAGCACTTCCAGACCGCGCCGTTCGAAAAGAACATGCCGGTGCTGCTGGCCCTGCTCGGCGTATGGTACGGCAACTTCTGGGGGGCCCAGGCCCACGCGATCCTGCCGTACGATCACTACCTGCGTAACATCACCAAGCATTTGCAGCAGCTGGACATGGAGTCCAACGGCAAGAGCGTGCTCACCGACGGCACCCCGGTGAAGACCGATACCGGCCCGGTGATCTGGGGCGGCGTGGGCTGCAACGGCCAGCATGCCTACCACCAGTTGCTCCACCAGGGCACCCAGCTGATCCCGGCGGACTTCATCGTGCCGGTGGTCAGCTTCAACCCGGTGGCTGACCACCACCAGTGGCTGTACGCCAACTGCCTGTCGCAGAGCCAGGCGCTGATGCTCGGCAAGACCCGCGAGGAAGCCGAGACCGAGTTGCGCGCTAAAGGCGCGAGCGAGTCGGACATCGAGAAGCTGGCACCGCACAAGGTCATCCCCGGCAACCGTCCGAGCAACACCCTGGTCGTCGAGCGCATCAGCCCACGTCGCCTTGGCGCACTGGTGGCGATGTACGAGCACAAGGTGTTCGTGCAGAGCGTGGTGTGGGGCATCAACGCCTTCGACCAGTGGGGCGTGGAGCTGGGCAAGGAGCTGGGCAAAGGTGTGTACCAGCGACTCGTAGGCAGCCTGGAAGACAGCGCCGAAGATGGCTCGACCCAGGGCCTGATCAACTACTTCCGCGGCCGTCACCGCGGCTGACCTGAGGTCCATTCGCGGGTAAACCCGCCGCCACAGGCTCTCCACTGCGCGTCAGCGCGGCGCAGAACCTGTGGCAGCGGGTTTACCGCGTTACCTTTCCTATCTGAACAGCATCAGCCGCTACACTGTCCTATCGAATAGCCGTTGCACGTTTCCCGCCTGCGTGCCAGGCCCGCGTGCAGTCCAATGCCCCTACAAGAGCAGGACAACCCGCCATGTTCGATATCCGCGACTACCCCCAGGCCCTGGCTGTCAGCCAAGGCGCTATGCTCTCCGACGACGAATACCGCCGCCTGTACCGCCAGTCGGTGGACGACCCCGATGCCTTCTGGGCCGAGCAGGCCAAGCGCCTGGACTGGGTCAAGCCCTGGTCCAGCGTGCAGCAATGTGAGCTGAAGACCGGCAAGGCGCGCTGGTTCGACGGCGGCCAGTTGAATGTCAGCTACAACTGCATCGACCGCCACCTGGCCAAGCGTGGCGAGCAAACCGCGCTGCTCTGGGAAGGCGACGAGCCGAGCGACTCCAAGGCCATCAGCTACCGCGAACTGCATCGCCAGGTCTGCCGACTGGCCAATGCCTTGAAGGCACGCGGCGTGAAGAAAGGCGACCGGGTGTGCATCTACATGCCGATGATTCCCGAAGCCGCCTACGCCATGCTGGCCTGCACGCGCATCGGCGCCATCCACTCGGTGGTGTTCGGCGGCTTCTCGCCCGACGCCCTGCGCGATCGCATCCTGGATGCCGACTGCCGCACCGTGATCACCGCCGATGAAGGTGTACGCGGTGGCAAGCGTATCCCGCTCAAGCAGAACGTCGACAAGGCCATGGCCAGTTGCCCGAACGTCTCCAGCGTGTTTGTGGTAAAGCGCACCGGTGCCGAGGTGGCTTGGAGCGAGGGTCGCGACCTGTGGTACCACGAGGCCACCGACCAGGCGGACGACGACTGCCCACCAGAGCCGATGGACGCCGAAGACCCGCTGTTCATCCTCTATACCTCCGGTAGCACCGGCAAGCCCAAGGGTGTGTTGCACACCACCGCCGGCTACCTGCTGCAAGCCATGCTGACCTTCAAGGTGGTATTCGACTACCGTGACGGCGAGGTGTTCTGGTGCACCGCCGACGTCGGCTGGGTCACCGGGCACAGCTATATCGTCTATGGCCCGCTGGCCAATGGCGCGATTTCGGTGATGTTCGAGGGCGTGCCCAACTACCCGGACAGCTCGCGCTTCTGGCAGGTCGTGGACAAGCACCGGGTGAATATCTTCTACACCGCGCCCACCGCCCTGCGGGCGTTGATGCGCGAAGGCTCCGGCCCCCTGCAGGGCACCTCGCGCCAAAGCCTGCGGCTGCTTGGCAGCGTCGGCGAACCGATCAACCCCGAGGCCTGGGAATGGTACTTCGAGGAGGTGGGGCAAAAGCGCTGCCCAATCGTCGATACCTGGTGGCAGACCGAAACCGGCGGCATCATGCTCACCCCATTACCCGGTACCCCACGCCTGAAACCCGGCTGCGCAACCCAACCGATGTTCGGCGTGCAACCGGTGCTGCTGGATGAAAAGGGCAAGCTGATCGAAGGCCCTGGCGCCGGGCTGCTGGCGATAAAGGCGAGCTGGCCCGGACAGATCCGCAGCGTGTATGGCGACCACCAACGCATGGTCGACACCTACTTCAAGCCCATGCCCGGCTACTACTTCACCGGTGACGGCGCGCGCCGCGATGCCGATGGCGACTACTGCATCACCGGGCGCATCGATGACGTGATCAACGTCTCCGGCCACCGCATCGGCACCGCCGAGGTGGAAAGCGCGCTGGTGCTGCACGACAGCGTCGCCGAGGCCGCCGTGGTCGGCTACCCGCACGACCTCAAGGGCCAGGGGGTATATGCATTCGTCACCACCATGAACGGAGTAACGCCGGACGATGCGCTCAAGACCGAACTGCTGGCCTTGGTGAGCAAGGAGATCGGCAGCTTCGCCAAGCCAGAGCTGATCCAGTGGGCACCCGCACTGCCCAAGACCCGCTCGGGCAAGATCATGCGGCGCATCCTGCGCAAGATCGCCTGCAACGAGCTGGACAACCTGGGTGATACCTCGACCCTCGCCGACCCCAGTGTGGTGCAGGGGCTGATCGACAAGCGCCTCAACCAGTGACCTTGCAGGGCGGCCTTTACCGGCCGTCCTGTTTTTTTGGTCCCGCATTGACATATCGGTAAATCTCGATATTATCCGCTCCATGGAATTACTAGACGTATTCAAGGCACTCTCGAACCGCACCCGTCTCGAGATCCTCAAAGGCCTTAAAGACCCGGCGAAACACTTTCCTCCCCAGGACGAAGGTGATGTGAATGTCGTAGGCGTGTGCGTCAGCAGCATCCAGGAAGGCGTAGGGCTGTCGCAGTCGACCGTCTCCGACTACCTGGCAACCTTGCAACGCGCAGGCTTGATCGAGGTTCGTCGGATCGGCCAGTGGACGTACTACAAGCGCAACGAAGCGGCCATCGAGGCGCTTGCGCAGCTGATTGGCAGGGAACTGTAGGTTTTCTGTCTACATGGTTAAATCGGTTTTTCCCGATATCCCTTTTTACCGAAGCACCCCATGGAGGCCTGCCTCCAGAAAAGTACCGACGTTTGGCTACGCCGCAATAGATCGATATTTCCCGATATTCCTTTTTAGCGAAATGAGGTGACACCATGAAAGCGATGATTCTCGAAACCTTTGGCGCCCCGGACGTGTTCCAGTACCGCGATGTACCCAAGCCAACCCCGCAAGCCGGGCAAGTGCTGGTACGTGTGCACGCCACTTCCATCAACCCCCTCGACTACCAGGTACGTCGCGGCGACTACGTTGACTACGTGCCCCTCCCCGCCATCACCGGGCATGACGTTTCCGGCGTGGTCGAAGCCGTGGGTGAGGGCGTGACTGCCTTCGTACCTGGCGACGAAGTCTGGTACACCCCGCAAATCTTCGACGGCCCTGGCAGCTATGCCGAATACCACGTCGCCGCCGAAGCCATCGTGGCCAAGAAGCCGAAAGCCCTCAGCCACCTGGAGGCGGCAACCCTGACCCTGGTAGGCGGCACCGCCTGGGAAGCGCTGGTCGGACGTGCGGCACTGCGTGTCGGCGAGAGCATCCTGATCCACGGCGGCGCCGGCGGCGTCGGTCACGTAGCGATTCAGGTGGCCAAGGCCATGGGCGCCAAGGTGTACACCACCGTGCGCGAAGAGAATGCCGAGTTCGTTCGTCAGTTGGGCGCCGACGTCACCCTCGACTACGAGAAGGAAGACTACGTCGAGGCCATCCTGCGTGAAACCAACGGCCAGGGTGTGGACGTGATCTTCGACACCATCGGCGGCGACGCCCTGACCCGCAGCCCGGACGCGCTGGCACAACTGGGTCGCGTGGTGTCGATCGTCGACATCGCCCAGCCACAGAACCTGATCCAGGCCTGGGGCAAGAACGCCAGCTACCACTTCGTCTTCACCCGCCAGAACCGCGGCAAGCTCGATGAGCTGAGCGCACTGGTCGAGCGTGGGCAACTGCGTCCGCACGTCGGCGCGGTCTACTCGCTGGCCGACCTGGCAGCCGCCCACACCCGGTTGCAGACGCCGAACAATGGCCTGCGCGGCAAGATCGCCATCGCTGTCGTGCCTGAATCCGAAACCACCCAGGGCTGATAGCCAGCTTCACTTTTGCACTCGAGGATTGCCATGATCTACGAAATTGCCGTGTTGCCCGTTCACAAAGAACGTATCGACACGTTCAAGCAAGCCTTCGCCGAGGTCGCGCCCTTGCTCAGCCGAGCCAAGGGGCACATCGGCCATGTACTGGCGCAAGGGGTGGAAACCCCTGAACAGTTCAACCTGATCGTGCAGTGGCAATCGCTCGAGGACCACGCTCCACGCTTCGAGGCCAGTGACGACCACCAGGCCTTCATGGCCCACCTGGAAACGTATTTTTCCCAGGAGCCGACGGTTTATCATGTCCAAGGGGCAGCTTTCGCCGCCACCCAGGCGGGGCCCCTGAGCCTCAACTTCTAGACGGTCGCCATGGCGGCCCACATAGGCCGCCATGGAAACCTTACGCCGTCGCATCGAAGACCAGGTCATGAGCCTTACCGGGCTGTCGCTCGGGACACTCGACCTGGAATCGCCCAAGGGCGACCCTGGCCTGTTCGGCCCCGGCAGCGTGAGCTGGCAGGTGCACGGCGATTTCACCAGCATGCTGATCGGTGGCATCAGCGCGTTGATGCTGCAAGTGCTGCACCCCCTCGCCCTAGCCGGGGTGTGGGACCATTCCAACTTCCGTCATGACCTGCTCGGCCGTCTGCGCCGCACCAGCCAGTTCATCTCCGGCACCACCTTCGGCTCGACAGACAACGCCGAACGGCTGATCGAAAAAGTCCGCACCATCCACCTCAAAGTCGTCGGCATTGCGCCGGATGGCCGCCCTTATGCCGCCAGCGACCCAGACCTGCTGACCTGGGTGCATGTCGCCGAAGTCAGCAGTTTCCTCGCCGCCCACCTGCGCTACCGCAACCCGTACATGAGCCGCGCCGAGCAGGACTGCTACTACGACGAAATCGCCCTGATCGCCGAACGCCTCGGCGCGCGCGACGTCCCTCGCTCCTGCCGCCAGGTGCAGGACTACCTGCGGCACATGCGCTCACAACTGCAATGTGACGCACGTAGCCTGGAGGTGGTGAGTATCCTCCTCGACGCGCCTGCCCCCAGCCGCCTGGCCGAGCCGATCGGCAAACTGATGCTGAACGCTGGCATCGACCTGCTGCCGACCTGGGCCGCCGACATGCTCGACCTGCACATGGGCACCCTGCAGCGAGGCGCAGTACGCCTGGGGGTGGAAGGTACCGCCCCGGTGCTGCGCTGGGCCATGCGCAACGGCTCGTCACAGCGCGCGAAGCGGCGAATGAGCGTGGATTGAGGTGAAAGCGCACGGTTCTTCGGAACCGATTTAACGTGCCATACTCCAAACACCCCTGCTTCAGACAGACGACGCCATACATGCCCAAAGGATTGACGCGCGCCCTAGGCGCCTTGCTGGCCATCGTGGCCCTGTACAGCCTGATCGGTTTCTTCATTCTTCCCGGCATCGCCCTGCGTATCGCCAACCAGCAGTTGGCGCAGTACGCGACCATGCCCGCCCAGGTGCAACGCATCGAACTCAACCCCTTCAGCCTGGAGCTGACCGTCTGGGGCTTGCAGATCGGCGAGCCGGGCAAGGAGCAGGTCGGCTTCGAACGGCTGTACGCCAACCTGTCGCTCGACAGCCTGTGGAGCGGCGCCCTGCACCTGGATGCCGTGGAGCTCGACAAACCCCGGACCGAATTGCTGTTCGCCAAGGACGGCAGCCTCAACCTCACCCAGTTGTTCAAGCTACCGCCCAGCGAGCCCAAGCCTGAAGAGCCACCCAGCGACCCGTTCCCGCTGCGCATCGCCAGCATCAAGCTCAGCGATGGCTACCTGCACTTCCAGGACCTGCGCCCCAGCGAGCCGATCAAGTTCCTCTACGACTCGATGAACCTGGAACTGAAGAACCTCAGCACGCTGCCGGACGACAACGCCGACATGACCCTGGTGGCCAACGGCCCGGAAGGTGGGCGCATCGACTGGAGCGGCACCTTGAGTCTCGCGCCGATCGCCTCGCAGGGCACGCTGAAGGTCACCGACGGCAAGATGAAACTGTGGTGGCCCTACGTACGCGACGCCGTGCCACTGGTGCTGGAAGACGGCGTGGTGAGCCTCGATACCCACTACACGCTGAACCTGTCCCAGCAAACCGAGCTGCGCCTGGACAACACCTCGGTGCGTGTCGCGCCCTTCGCCATCAAGGCCCCGGATGGCCGCCCGCTGGCGCGCCTGGCCAGCCTCGAGGTCAGCGAAACCTCCATCGACCTGGCCAAGCAGCTGGTCACCGTGGGCAAGGTGCGCAGCGAAAAACTGGAAACCTGGGCAGCCCTGGAAAGCGATGGCCAGCTGGACTGGCAGAAGCTGTTCGCCACCCAGCCGGCCAAGGCCACGCCGAAAGAGAAAAGCGAACCCGCCACCGCCGCGCCCGACAACGAGCAGCAAGCCGCAAAAGAGCCCAGCAAACCGTGGCAGGTACTGCTGAAGGATGTGCAGGCCCGCAACTACATGATCCACCTCGCCGACCGCAGCCAGAAAGAGCCGGTGGCACTGGACGTCGGCCCGCTGAACCTCGATCTGCAAGGCTTCGACAGCCTCAACCAGTCGCCTTTCACCCTCAAGCTGGATACCGGCGTGGGGCGCCAGGGCAAACTGCAGGCCGCAGGCCAGGTCAACCTGGCACCGGTTACCGCCAAGCTGGATGTCAGTACCCGCGATATCGACCTGCGCGTGGCCCAAGCCTACATCAGCCCGTTCATTCGCCTGGAGCTGCGCAGCGGCATGCTCTCCAGCGACCTCAACGTCGACCTCAAGAGCACCGAGCCGCTGGCCTTCAACATTGGCGGCAAGGCCCAGGTCAACCAGCTGCACACCCTCGACACCATCAAGGACCGCGACTTCGTCAGGTGGCAGCAAGTGAACGTGGATGGCTTGTCCTACGTGCACGGCGATGCCCTGTCGATCGACAAGGTCACCCTGCAGCAACCCTATGCACGCTTCATCATCAACGAAGACCGCACGACCAACATCGATGACCTGTTGATCCCGCAGCCTGCCGACGCCCCCGCCAGCAGCCAGGCCAAGGCCAGCAAACCAGGCGCAGCGCAAAAACCCCTGGGTATCCGCATTGGCCAGATCGACATCAACGACGGCTCGGCCAACTTCGCCGACCTGACCCTGACCCCGAACTTCGCCACCGCCGTCCAGCAGCTCAATGGCCAGATCGGCACCATCGACAATCGCAAGCCGCTGCCGGCCAAGGTCGACGTCAAGGGCAAGGTGGACCGCTATGCGCCCGTCACCATCAAAGGCGCGCTCAACCCCTTCGACCCGATGGCCAGCCTGGATATCGCCACCAGCTTCAAACGCGTCGAGCTGACTGCCCTTACCCCCTACTCCGGCAAGTTCGCCGGTTTCCGTATTCGCAAGGGGCGCCTGAACCTCGATTTGCACTATGTGATCACCAAGGGCCAGCTCAAGGCCGAGAACAAATTGGTCGTCGAGCAATTGCAGCTAGGTGAGAAGGTCGACAGCCCCGATGCAGTCGACCTGCCGATTCGCCTGGCGGTGGCCCTGCTCAAGGACACCGAGGGCAAGATCTCCATAGAGCTGCCGGTGTCCGGCGACCTCAACAACCCGCAGTTCAGCGTGATGCCGATCGTCTGGCAGACCCTGCGCAACCTGGTGTTGCGTGCCGCCCAGGCGCCGTTCAAGTTCATTGGCGGGCTGATTGCAGGTGGTGGCTCGCAAGACCTCGGCACGGTGGCCTTCGCCCCCGGCTCCAGCGAGCTCACGACCGACGCCCAGGATACCTTGGACAAATTGGCTGCAGCACTCAAGCAACGCCCGGAACTGCGCCTGGAAATCGAAGGCACCAGCGCCCAGGGCAGCGACGGCCCGCTGATCGCCGAACAACGACTGGAGCGCGAGTACCAGGCCACCTGGTACAAGATCCTGCAACGCCGTGGCGACAAGGTGCCGGCCAATGCCTCGCTGCTGGTGGTGGATGATAGCGACAAGCCAGCCATGCTCGAGGGCATCTACCGCAATCGCCTCAAGCAGCAGCCCCCGGCCGAGTGGCAAGAGCTCGGCAAGGACGAGCGTACCGCCAAACTGCGCGAGGCGGTGATCAAGTCCTGGGCCGAAAGCGCCGCGCTGCTGCGCACCTTGGGCCAGCAACGGGCTGGCAGCATCAAGGACTACCTGGTGGACAAGGGCCAGCTCGAGGACGACCGGGTGTATTTCATCGACACCACCCTAGGCCAGGCTGAAAGCGATGGCCGGGTAGTCACGCCCATGCACCTGGATGCGGAATAGCATGACCGGGGCTCTGCCCCGGTTCGCGGGCAAGCCCGTTCCCACAATTGCCGCGCTGTTTTGAAGAGCAGCGCGGTGGCTGTGTAGGCCAGCGCCGTGCACCGCGATGCTCTCTTCGCAGCGACTCGGCACTTCGAAACAATCTCAAGCCAAGCGTTGCCCCGATACCGCCGGGTGAAACAGCGGCTGCACCTTGTTCCCCGCGGGGTCCAGCAAGTGGAAGCTGCGCGCCCCGTCGCCGTGGTTGAAGGGCCGGTCAAGCAAGGTCACGCCGTGGGCCTTGAAGTATTCGTACCAGGCATCCAGCTCTTCCACGCTGTCGACGATGAAACCGTAGTGGTCAACGGTCTGCAACCCGTTGGCCGCCGCCGCGCCACGGCCCAACGAAAGGTTGTCGTTGCCACAGGTGAGGTACACCAGGTCCTCATTGGCGCGGTGTAGCACCTGCATGCCGAGCACATCGACATAGAAGCGTTCACAGGCCTCCAGGTCAGGCACCAGCAGGGCAATGTGACGCAAGCCGTTCAAACGGCCGGGGCGCTGAGGCAAATCAGGCATTTGGGGCGACTCCAGTATTTTTGTATACAATAAGAAACCGAATTTAATACAAATGGAGCGCCCTGTGTATAGCCTGATCATCAAGACCCGCGTCAAACCCGGCTGCGCCGATGCCTTCCTCACCGCAATCCAAGTCAACGCTGCCGCATCCGTCGCCTCTGAGCCTGGCTGCCTGGTGTTCGATGTGTCCCAGGACAGGCAGGACCCGGACGTCATCTACCTTTATGAGATCTACCTCGATGACGCCGCCTACCAAGCCCACACCGAGACCCCACATTTTCGCGACAGCAGGCCACTGGTAGAGCCCTTGATCGTTGCGCAGGAGTGCTTCGAGAGCGACGTGGTGGCGCGAAACCCAGTGTTCTGACCGGCGCCCACGCCTATAAAAAAGCCCTGGCAAGGGCCAGGGCTTCCGGTAGAGGTGGCCAGATCCTTCTGGCCGACGGGACATTCCTTATTCGGCTTTCAGGCCGTCAGACATTACGCTCTTGACGCCTTTGATGTTCTTGGTGATACGAACCGCTTCTGCTTTCTGCGACTCAGTTACGGCAACGTCGGAAGACAGGGAAACTACGCCTTGGCTGGTTTCGACTTTGATGTCGCTGCCCGGAATGCCTTTCTCAGTCAACAGGTCTGCTTTGACCTTGGTGGTGATCCAGGTATCCGAACCCTCTTGCTTGGCATTGTCAACGGTGTTGGCAGCCAGCATGACAGGGGCCTGGGTAGCTTCGGCAGCGAAAGCGCCGTTGGCCATGGTCAGGGTCAGAGCGGTGGCAGTAGCGGCAGCAATGGCGAACTTTTTCATACGAGTCACTCCTGTTTTTCGAAAGGTCTGCGCCGATGTTCCTGGCGTCAGGTACTAGGGTAATTGCACGCCCTGTGCCAGCTTTCGAATTTAATAAATTACCTTAATAATCAACTAGTTATAAAAACCCCTCGCGTCTCTGAATCGTGCAAATTGCAAGCCCGGGAAAAAACCTGCATGCAAGATGCAAGTCCGACAGGCTTTTTTATCGTCCATAAAAAAAGGACCCGGTGAAGGGTCCTTTTCTGAAGCGTTGCGAGGCGCTTAGACGCCCGATGCCTTGGCAGCGGCAACATCCTTGATCGACAGCTTGATACGGCCGCGGTTGTCCACGTCCAGTACCAGCACTTCGACTTCCTGGCCTTCTTTCAGCACGTCGGTGACTTTCTCGACGCGAGCATCGCTCAGCATGGAGATGTGCACCAGGCCGTCCTTGCCCGGCAGGATGTTGACGAAGGCACCGAAGTCGACGATGCGCTCGACCTTACCGACGTAGATCTTACCGATCTCGGCCTCGGCAGTGATGCCCAGGATGCGCTGCTTGGCAGCTTCAGCGGCTTCCTTGGTTTCGCCGAAGATCTTGATCGAACCATCGTCTTCGATGTCGATCGAGGCCTTGGTTTCTTCGCAGATGGCGCGGATGGTGGCGCCGCCTTTGCCGATGACATCGCGGATCTTGTCGGTGTCGATCTTCATCGCCAGCATGGTCGGGGCGTTGGCCGACAGCTCTTTACGCGACTCTGCAATGACCTCATTCATCTGGCCGAGGATATTCAGGCGCGCTTCGAGGGCCTGGCCCAGGGCGATCTCCATGATCTCTTCGGTGATACCGTTGATCTTGATGTCCATCTGCAGGGCGGTGACGCCCTTGGCGGTGCCGGCGACCTTGAAGTCCATGTCGCCCAGGTGGTCTTCGTCACCCAGGATGTCGGTCAGGATCGCGAACTTGTCGCCTTCCTTGACCAGGCCCATGGCGATACCAGCAACCGGTGCCTTCATCGGTACACCGGCGTCCATCAGTGCCAGGGAAGCGCCGCAGACCGAAGCCATGGAGCTGGAGCCGTTGGATTCGGTGATTTCCGAAACCACGCGGATGGTGTAAGGGAACTCGTCGACGGACGGCAGCATGGCCTGGACCGAACGACGGGCCAGACGGCCGTGACCGATTTCGCGGCGACCAGCGCCACCCATGCGACCACACTCACCAACCGAGAAGGGTGGGAAGTTGTAGTGCAGCATGAAGGGGTCTTTCTTCTCGCCTTCCAGGGTGTCCAGCAGCTGGGCGTCACGAGCAGTACCCAGGGTCGCAACGACCAGGGCCTGGGTTTCGCCACGGGTGAACAGCGCCGAACCGTGGGTTTTCGGCAGAACGTCGACTTCGATGTTCAGCGGGCGTACGGTCTTGGTGTCGCGGCCGTCGATACGTGGCTTGCCGTTGACGATGTTCTCGCGAACGGTGCGGTATTCGATTTCGCCGAAGATGTCTTTGACTTCGCTGGCCGATGGCTGGCCTTCTTCACCGGAGAACTTGGCGACAGCCTGGTCGCGCAGCTCGCCCAGGCGAGCATAGCGATCAGCCTTGACGGTAATGGTGTAGCCCTGGGAAACGGCTTCGCCGAATTCAGCGCGGATGGCGTTGAACAGCTCGGTATTGGCGGCAGCAGGTTTCCAGTCCCAGGTAGGCTTGCCGGCTTCGGCAGCCAGTTCCTTGACCGCCTGGATCACAGCCTGGAATTCGTCGTGTGCGAACAGCACAGCGCCCAGCATCTGGTCTTCGGTCAGCTCCTGGGCTTCCGATTCAACCATCAGGACGGCGTCGGAGGTACCGGCGACGACCATGTCCAGGCTCGAGGCAGCCAGTTGCTCGTAGGTCGGGTTCAGCAGGTAGCCGGTGCTTTCATGGAAGGCAACGCGGGCAGCGCCGATCGGGCCTTCGAAAGGAATGCCGGAGACCGCCAGGGCAGCCGAAGTACCGATCATCGCGGCGATGTCCGGGTCGGTCTTCTTGCTGGTGGAAACCACGGTGCAGACGACCTGCACTTCGTTCATGAAGCCTTCCGGGAACAGCGGGCGGATCGGACGGTCGATCAGGCGCGAGGTCAGGGTCTCTTTCTCGGAAGGACGGCCTTCACGCTTGAAGAAACCACCTGGGATCTTGCCGGCGGCGTAGGTCTTTTCCTGGTAGTGCACGGACAGCGGGAAGAAGCCCTTGCCCGGATCGGCCTGTTTGGCACCGACCACGGTCACCAGCACGGTCACCTGATCTTCGTCGGTGGCGGTGTCTTTGACCGATACCAGCACGGCGCCGGTGGCCTGACGAGCAATGCGGCCCGTTTCGAGGGTAACGGTCGAGTGACCGAAATTGAACTTCTTGATTACCGGGTTCACGGTTTCCTACCTTTTTTCAGTGGCTCTGTGGGGAACGGGTTCTTGCGAATTCTTGGGCAGAACGGGGAATCGGCCCCATTGACCGTCCAGATACAACACGAGGCTGGGAGCCTGGGCGTCGCGCGGAAAACCCGCACGACGGCACCAGGCTGCCAACCTCGAAGATACACGTGGCGTGCCCCATGGCAACGCTGCCAGGCAGCGCTCCCACAGCATGCGGCACGCCACGCACACCACTGGCCAGGCCGCTATTAGCGACGCAGGCCCAGACGACCGATCAGGGTGCTGTAACGAGTGGTGTCCTTGCCCTTCAGGTAGTCCAGCAGCTTACGACGCTGGTTGACCATACGGATCAGGCCACGACGGGAGTGGTGGTCTTTCTCGTTGGACTTGAAGTGACCTTGCAGCTTGTTGATGTTGGCGGTCAGCAGAGCAACCTGTACTTCCGGGCTACCGGTGTCACCGGCGGCTTGCTGATAGTCGGCAACGATCTGAGCTTTTTCTTCGACGCTGAGGGCCATTTGGCTTCTCCTGATAACGGACTCCGCACGCGGGGTCCAATAGGCCAGGGACTGCTCCCTGTGATTAATGTAAGAGGTGTGACCGTGCCTACTGACAGCCACCCTCGTATCCACGCGTGTTGGCCGAAGCCTTCACCCATGGTTTCGGTCATTCCGACCGAATCAGCCGACGTGGCGCCACGCGCCCGTCTTCACTCACCTCACCGATACCGATGAAGCGGTCGTTGTGATCATAGACCCGGAGCATGCCGAACTGCGGCACATCCGGGGCACGCACCGCCTGCCCATGCAGCCAGTAGAACGCGCTGTGCTCGGACAGACGTACCAGCGCCCAGTCCTGCAACCCGCTGTCGGACGGCATCAGGAAGCGATCGAGCGCTTCATTGCCACCTTCGGCATGGGCCGCCTCGAGCGCTTCGAGGGTCACGGTCTGTGCCAGCATGAAAGGCCCGGCCTGGGTACGGCGCAGTTCAGCGACATACGCACCACAGCCCAGCGCCTCGCCGATATCCTCGACCAGGGTGCGAATATAGGTGCCTTTGCTGCAACCGACCGACAACCGCGCGCGGGTGCCTTCGCTTTCGAGCAACTCCAAGCGGCCAATAGTAACAGAACGCGCCTCGCGCTCCACTACCTCTCCTGCACGCGCCAGCTTGTAAAGCGGCTGGCCGTCGCGCTTCAAGGCCGAGTACATCGGCGGTACCTGGCTGATCGGGCCGCGGAAGCGTGGCAGCACGGCTTCGATGTCGGCGCGACCAACGGTCACCTCGCGAGTCTGCAGCACCTCGCCTTCGGCGTCCGCGGTGCTGGTAGTCTGCCCCAGCTGCATGACTGTCTCGTAACCCTTGTCGGAATCGAGCAGGTACTGGGAAAACTTGGTCGCCTCGCCGAAGCACAGCGGCAACACACCGGTGGCCAGCGGGTCGAGGCTGCCGGTATGCCCGGCCTTCTCGGCATTGAGCAGCCAGCGGACTTTCTGCAAGGCGGCGTTGGAGGTGAACCCCAGCGGCTTGTCGAGCAGGATGATGCCGCTGACGTTGCGGCGGATACGTTTGACCTGGGCCACCGCTTACTCCTTGGTGTCCGGCTCGTCGGCATCCCGGTGCAGCCGGTCTTCGGCCACAGCACGTTCGATCAGCGCAGAGAGGTGAACACCCCGACTGACGCTTTCATCGAAGTGGAAATGCAGCTGCGGCACACTGCGCAGCTGCATGGCACGGCCCAGGTGCAGGCGCAGGAAGCTGGCGGCGCTGTTCAGGGCCTTGAGCGATTGTTGCACGCCGTCGGCGCCTTCTTCACCCATCACGGTGATGAAAACCTTGGCGTGCCCCAGGTCGCGGCTGACGTCGACGGCAGTGATGGTCACCAGGCCGACGCGCGGGTCTTTGACTTCACGGCGGATCAGATCGGCCAGCTCGCGCTGCATCTGGTCACCGATACGTTGGGTACGGCTGTATTCTTTTGCCATTTTTGCTACCTGTAACTAAAGCGGCAAACGCCCGACCAGGCTGATGCCTGGTCGGGCGCTACCTTCAGAGGCGTTGCCCGCCGCAATGCAGCGGGGCTCGCGCCATGCTCGTCCCTTACAGGGTACGAGCGACCTGGACCTTCTCGAAGACTTCGATCTTGTCGCCGACCTTGACGTCGTTGTAGCTCTTGACGCCGATACCGCACTCCATGCCGTTACGCACTTCGGCGGCGTCGTCCTTGAAGCGACGCAGCGATTCCAGCTCGCCTTCGAAGATCACCACGTCCTCGCGCAGTACGCGGATCGGACGGTTGCGGTACACGGTACCCTCGATGACCATGCAGCCAGCGATGGCGCCGAACTTCGGCGAACGGAACACGTCACGCACTTCGGCGACACCCAGGATGTTCTCGCGAACATCGCTGCCGAGCATGCCGGTCAGGGCTTTCTTGACGTCTTCGATGATGTCGTAGATCACGTTGTAGTAACGCATATCCAGACCTTCCTGCTCGACGATCTTGCGCGCGCCAGCATCGGCACGCACGTTGAAGCCGAACAGTACTGCATTCGAAGCCAGCGCCAGGTTGGCGTCGCTCTCGGTGATACCACCGACACCGCCACCGATCACGCGGACCTGCACTTCGTCGTTGCCCAGGCTGCCGAGCGAGCCCTGCAGCGCCTCGAGAGAACCGCGCACGTCGGTCTTGAGGACGATGTTGAGGGTCTTCTTCTCTTCCTGACCCATGGTCTCGAAGATGTTTTCCAGCTTGCCGGCATGGGCGCGGGCCAGCTTGACCTCGCGGAACTTGCCTTGACGGAACAGGGCCACTTCACGGGCCTTCTTCTCGTCGGCGACCACCGACAGCTCGTCACCGGCATCCGGAGTGCCGTCCAGACCGAGGATCTCGACCGGGATCGACGGGCCGGCTTCCTTCACAGGCTTGCCGTTCTCGTCGAGCATGGCGCGCACGCGGCCATAGTTGGAGCCGACCAGAACCATGTCGCCCTGACGCAGGGTACCGTCCTGAACCAGGATGGTAGCTACCGGGCCACGGCCCTTGTCCAGACGCGATTCGACCACGACACCACGACCCGGTGCAGTCGGGGTAGCGGTAAGTTCGAGGATCTCCGCTTGCAGCAGGACCGCTTCGAGCAGCTCGTCTACACCGGTACCCATCTTCGCCGAAACCTTGACGAAAGGAGTGTCGCCACCCCAGTCCTCGGAGGTCACGCCTTCGACGGCCAGTTCGTTGCGGATGCGATCGAGGTCGGCACCCGGCTTGTCGATCTTGTTCACCGCAACCACCAGCGGTACGCCAGCGGCTTTCGCATGCTGAACGGCTTCGCGGGTCTGCGGCATCACGCCGTCGTCCGCTGCAACCACCAGGATGACGATGTCGGTAGCCTTCGCACCACGGGCACGCATCTGGGTGAACGCGGCGTGGCCTGGGGTATCCAGGAAGGTGACCATGCCACGGTCGGTTTCGACGTGGTAGGCACCGATATGCTGGGTGATACCACCGGCCTCGCCTGCGGCAACCTTGGCACGACGGATGTAGTCGAGCAGCGAGGTCTTGCCGTGGTCGACGTGACCCATGACGGTCACCACCGGCGCGCGGGACTCGCTGACACCTTCGAACTTCAGCGATTCAGCCAGGGAGTCTTCCAGGGCGGTATCGCTGACCAGGGTGACCTTGTGGCCCAGCTCTTCGGCTACCAGCTGAGCGGTTTCCTGGTCGAGCACCTGGTTGATGGTGACCGGCGTGCCAAGCTTGAACATGAACTTGACGACTTCAGCACCCTTGACCGACATCTGCTGTGCCAGGTCCGAAACGGTGATGGTCTCGCCGATGGTGACATCGCGGATGACCGGGCCGGTCGGGCTCTGGAAGCCGTGCTGGTTGCGCTTCTTCATCTTGCTCTTGCCACCGCGGCCACGACGGAAGCCATCGCTTTCTTCATCGGTGGTGCGAGGGGCGGCACGAGGAGTCGGCGCCTTCTCTTTTTCCTTGACCTTGACCTTGATCGAAACGCGCGGCGCTTCGCCACGGCCGGCACCGCCACGACGATCGTCTTCGCGGGTGCGGCTTTCGTTGCGACGGGTCTCGTCTTTCTTGCGCTCGGCAGCGCGGGCAGCGGCGTCTTCGGACACCGGCGCGTCGGCCACTACCGGTGCCGGGGCGGCGGCAGCCACGACGGCTGGCGCAGGCTCGGTCTTGGCAACCGGGGCAGCAGCAGGCGCCTCAGATGCCGGACGAGGTGCGGCAGCCGGCTCGGCGCGCTGGCGCGTCTCGGCTTCGGCTTTCTCACGTGCTGCGTTCTCGGCTGCGCGGCGCTCTTCCTGCTCGCGCTTCTGCTCGGCCTGGATTTCTTCCGGGCTGCGCTGCACGAACACCTTCTTCTTGCGTACTTCTACGCTGATGCTCTTGCTACCGGCGACACGCAGGGTGCTGGTGGTCTTGCGCTGCAAGGTGATCTTGCGCGGCTCTTCCACCTTGCTCTTGTGGCTGCTCTTCAAATGGGTCAGCAAAACCTGCTTCTCATTGTCGGTCACTACCTGACCGGCGTCGGTGTGCGGCAGACCTGCCTCACGCATCTGCTGCAGCAGGCGCTCTACCGGTGCCTCGACCTCTTGGGCCAACTCTTTCACCGTGACTTGCGTCATGCACTTCTCTCCTCAGGCCGCGCCTAATTACTCGAACCAGTGGGCTCGGGCGGCCATGATCAACTTGCCGGCACGCTCTTCGTCGATGCCGTCGATGTCGAGCAGATCGTCGATCGACTGCTCGGCCAGGTCTTCGCGGTTAACCACGCCGCGCACCGCCAGTTCCGCCGCCAGGTCCTTGTCCATGCCCTCGAGGGAGAGCAGGTCTTCGGCCGGATGGGCGTCTGCCAGTTTTTCTTCGGTAGCGATGGCCTTGGTCAACAAACGGTCCTTGGCGCGAGCACGTAGCTCATTGACGATTTCCTCGTCAAAGCCATCGATGTTGAGCATTTCTTCCAACGGTACGTAGGCAATTTCTTCGAGGCTGGTGAAGCCTTCGTCGACCAGCACCTGTGCCAGCTCTTCGTCGACTTCCAGTTCATCAATGAAATTACGCAGGATGTCGCCTGTTTCAGCTTGCTGCTTGGCCTGGATGTCCTTCTCGGTCATCACGTTCAGGGTCCAGCCAGTCAACTGACTGGCCAGGCGAACGTTCTGACCGCCCCGGCCAATGGCCTGGGCCAGGTTGTCCTCGGCCACGGCGATGTCCATCGCATGGGCATCTTCATCGACGATGATCGCCGCGACTTCAGCCGGCGACATGGCGTTGATGACGAACTGCGCCGGGTTCTCGTCCCACAGGACGATATCCACACGCTCGCCACCCAGCTCGCCGGAAACGGCCTGGACGCGCGAACCACGCATGCCGATGCAGGCGCCTTGCGGGTCGATGCGCTTGTCCTTGGAGCGGACGGCGATCTTGGCACGCGACCCCGGGTCACGGGACGCTGCCATCACCTCGATCAGGCCCTCGGCGATTTCCGGCACTTCGATGCGGAACAGCTCGATCAGCATCTGCGGTGCGGTACGCGACAGGATCAACTGCGGGCCGCGGTTCTCGGTGCGGATTTCCTTGAGCAGTGCACGCAGGCGCACACCGACCCGGAAGGTCTCGCGTGGAATGATGTCTTCGCGGGCCAGCAGAGCCTCGGCGTTGTTGCCCAGGTCGACGATGACGTTGTCGCGGGTGACCTTCTTCACCGTACCGGAGATGATCTCGCCCACGCGCTCGCGGTAGGCGTCGACCACCTGGGCGCGCTCGGCTTCGCGAACCTTCTGCACGATCACCTGCTTGGCGGTCTGTGCAGCGATGCGGCCGAACTCGATGGACTCGATCTTTTCCTCGATCACATCACCGATCTTGGCTTCTGGGTGCGTGTCTTTGATCTTGTCCAGCCAGGTCTCGATCGCCGGGTCGTCCAGATCGTTCTCGTCGACCACGGTCCAGCGGCGGAAGGTCTCGTAGCTACCGGTGTGGCGGTTGATTTCCACACGCAGGTCGACTTCGTCTTCAAAACGTTTCTTGGTTGCAGTGGCCAGGGCCACTTCCAGCGCTTCGAAAATAACGCCGGGTGGTACACCCTTTTCGTTGGATACCGATTCAACAACCAGCAGTACTTCTTTGCTCATCGTACGCCTCGCCTTGCGCAAGCCATTGGGCCAGGAATATCCGCCGGGCCCGGCACGTCTCAGTCAAAACTGGGAATAATATTGGCCTTGTCGATCGAGTCGATCGGCAACAGGAACTCGTGAGTGTCCACCTGGACCACCACATCCTGCTCCTCCACACCGCGGAGAAGGCCCTGGAAGTTGCGACGCCCCTCGAAGGGCGTACGCAGCTTGATCTTCACTTGTTCGCCGGCATGCGAGGCAAACTGTTCCAGAGTGAACAGCGGGCGATCCATGCCAGGAGAGGACACCTCGAGGGTATATTCCGAGCTGATCGGATCTTCTACGTCGAGGATGGCGCTGGCCTGTCGGCTGACCGCTTCGCAGTCGTCCACCAGGATGCCGTCTTCCTTGTCGATGTAGATACGCAAGACCGAATGCTTGCCCTGGGAGATGAACTCGACCCCCCAGCATTGATAGCCCAGACCCTCGACAACCGGGGCCAACAAGGCCTGCAACTGTTCTAGCTTGCTCGACACCTGAACCCCCTCGTGCATGCTGTGCAAATAAAAAATGGGCGAATCGCCCATCCCTGAAAGCGCCGTTGAACAACGACGCGAAGAACTGTTCAGCTAGCAAAAAGCCCCTTAAAAGGGGCTTCGCTGAAGCTGGTTGCGGGGGCTGGATTTGAACCAACGACCTTCGGGTTATGAGCCCGACGAGCTACCAAGCTGCTCCACCCCGCGACAAAGCTGGGGCGAAAGTATAAGACCGAACCCGCTGAGGGGTCAATCCGACCTCCACCTGCAAGAAAGCCCGCTCAAAGCGGGCTCTCATGCTTCAATTGGTACCGAGAAGGGGACTCGAACCCCTACACCCTATGGGCACAACCACCTCAAGGTTGCGTGTCTACCAATTCCACCACCTCGGCAATACTACTTCTTGAAACCCGTTACTTCTGCTCTGGTGCCGCTGGAGGTACATCACCTGGTTGGGTGGTTTCACTCTTCTGGCCTTCGAGCACCGGTACATCATCACTTACTGCCGGCTTCTGCTCTTTGACTTCCAACACTGCTGGATCTGGCAGACCTGCTTGGCCAAGCTGTTGAGCTTGTTCCTTAGCAAAGTATCCTAACCCAAGAGCAGTTAAGAAGAAAGTGGCAGCGAGTATAGCAGTAACTTTACTCAAGAAGGTAGCGGAACCTTGGCTTCCGAACACAGTATTTGAAGCACCTGCGCCGAAAGATGCACCTGCTTCCGCACCCTTACCCTGTTGCAGCAGCACCATGACAACCAGTGCCAACGCAGCCAACAGATGAAAAACAACTACGACTGTTTCCAGCATTTGTTCAGTTTCCTGCGGCGCGACAAATTGCACCGAATTCGTCTGCGTTCAGGGACGCTCCACCAATGAGCCCCCCATCGATATCCGGCATGCCGAACAGTTCGGCCGCATTGGCCGCCTTCACGCTGCCGCCGTAGAGAAGCTGCACTTTACAGGCAACTTCGGCGTCCTTCGCTGCCAGCTGGGCGCGGATGGCTGCATGCACATCCTGAGCTTGCTGAGGCGAGGCCGTCAAACCCGTACCAATGGCCCATACAGGCTCATAGGCAATTACCGCATTGGCAAAAGCTGCAACACCGAACGCGTCGATGATACTGCTCAGTTGACGCCCAACCACTTCCAGCGTCTTGCCGGCCTCGCGCTCTTCGAGAGTTTCCCCTACGCAAAGCACTGGCTTCAAACCACTTGCCTGGGCGGCTGCAAACTTGCGATTAAGCACTTCATCGCTTTCACCAACAATCTGGCGACGTTCGGAGTGCCCGATCAAAACCAACGTGCAACCTGCTTCAGCCAACTGAGCCGGTGATATTTCACCGGTCAGCGCGCCCTGCTCGGGCTGTACTGCAGAATTCTGTGCACCGACGGCAATCACCTTCCCTTCCAAGCCATCAATCACCTGATTGATAAACAGGAACGGTGGGAATACCGCGACTTCAACTTCGCTCGGAAGGGCCAGATTTCTCAGGCCCGAGGTCAGCTCAGCGACGCTGGCGCGGGTACCGTGCATCTTCCAGTTACCAGCTACCATGGGGCGACGCATGCTTTACCTCGTCGGTCAAAGTGGGCGCAGATCTTACCCAACCAGAACTGCGCTGGCAAGCGTCTTTCAGGCACAAACTTCGGCGACCAGCTTGGCCAGGGCCTCGGCATGGCCGCGCACCTGGCTTTCATCGTCGCCCTCGACCATCACACGCACCAAGGGCTCGGTACCGGACTTGCGCAACAGCACGCGACCGCGCCCAGCCATGGCCTCGGTGACCTTGGCACTGGCTTCCTGAACCGCTGGATTCTCCAGAGGGTCGTCCTTGCCGGCGCCGAAGCGCACGTTGATCAGCACCTGCGGGCACTTGCGGATGGCTTGACGCGCCTGCGCCAGGGTCTCGCCGCGACGCTTGAGGGCCATCAGAACCTGCAACGCAGCGATGATCGCATCTCCGGTGGTGGTGTGGTTGCAGCACACGACGTGCCCGGAGTTCTCTCCCCCCACCTGCCACTCGCGATCGATCAGTTCGGCCATGACATAGCGATCACCCACCTTGGCGCGAGCGAACGGAATGCCCAGCTCCTGCAACGCCAGCTCCAGGCCCAGGTTGCTCATCAGGGTCCCGACCACGCCACCTTGCAGCTTGCCGCGCTCCTGAAGGTCACGGGCGATGATGAACAGCAGCTCGTCACCGTCGACGATCGCGCCGGTGTGATCGACCATCAGCACGCGGTCGCCGTCTCCATCGAAGGCGATGCCCAGGTCGGCGTGGCCGACCAGCACTGCTGCCTGCAACGATTCGATATGGGTAGAACCGCAACCCTCGTTGATGTTCAGGCCGTCAGGCTGTGCATGCAGCACGGTGACATCTGCGCCCAGCTCGCGGAACACGCTCGGTGCCACCTTGTAGGTCGCGCCATGGGCGCAGTCGACGACCAGCTTCAGCCCAGCGAAATCGGTGCTGCTGGGCACGCTGCTCTTGCAGAATTCGATATAGCGCCCGGCGGCATCGTTGATGCGTGAGACCTTGCCCAGCTTGCTCGACTCGACCACGGTCATCGGCTGGTCGAGCAGCTCTTCGATCATCAGTTCGATCTCATCGGGAAGCTTGGTGCCCGTGCCGGAGAAAAACTTGATGCCGTTGTCGTCATGGGGATTGTGCGAGGCACTGATGACAATGCCGGCTTCAGCATGGAAGGTGCGAGTGAGGTAAGCGATGGCCGGGGTCGGCATAGGGCCGAGCAGCATCACATCGGCGCCGGCCGCAGACAAACCGGCCTCCAGCGCAGACTCGAACATGTAGCCGGAAATACGGGTGTCCTTGCCTACCAGTACACGACAGTTGCCGGCCTTGCGGAAGGCCATGCCCGCCGCCCAGCCAAGCTTGAGCATGAAGTCAGGCGTGATGGGGTATTCGCCGACGCGGCCACGGATACCATCGGTACCAAAGTATTTTCTGCTCATAGAGGCTCCAAAAATATTCTTATTCGGCGTTCTGTACCGCAGCGATCATGCGCACCACGTCGGCGGTTTCAGCCACATCGTGCACGCGCAGGATGCTCGCGCCCTTGGTCATTGCCAGGGCCGCCAATGCGAGGCTGCCATACAGGCGCTCGCCGACCGGACGATCCAGCGTCTGGCCGATCATGCTCTTGCGCGAGACGCCCACCAACAGGGGCCGCCCCAGGCGATAGAGTGTTTCCATGTGCTTGAAGAGGCTCAGGTTATGCGCCAGGTTCTTGGCAAAACCGAAGCCAGGGTCAAGGATGATCCGCTCGACACCGATACCGACCGCCGCGCAGGCAGCCATGCGCTCTTCAAGGTAACGCGTCACCTCGGCAGTCACGTCCTGGTAACTGGGGCTGTCCTGCATGTTACCCGGCTCACCCCGCATGTGCATTAAGCACACCGGTAAACCGGTGTCCGCAGCCGCGTCCAGGGCACCCTCGCGCTCCAGCGCACGCACGTCGTTGATCAAGCCGGCGCCCAGGCGAGCAGCCTCGCGCATGACGGCAGGCGTGGAGGTATCGACCGAGATGACCACATCGAGTCGCTCGTTGAGCGCCTCGACGATCGGCGCCACCCGCTCGAGCTCCTCGATCGGCGAGACCGCCCGGGCACCCGGGCGCGTGGACTCGCCACCGACATCGATCAGCGTGGCACCTGCAGCGACCATCGCCTCGGCATGACGCAACGCCGCGTCGCGCTGGCTGAAGCGCCCGCCATCGGAGAAGGAATCAGGGGTGACGTTCAAGATACCCATGACATGGGTACGGGACAAATCAAGAACCCGGCTGCCGCAAGGCAACCGGGTTGGGTACAGCTGTGAGGTCATAGAAACCCTTAGTGTTGAGCCGCAGGCCCGCCGATCGGCGATTCGGGGCGATCGCCCTGGGAGGCCGGATTGCCGGAGGTACCGGAATCGTTATCCCAATCACGCGGCTCGCGCGGCTCCCGGCCAGCCATGATGTCGTCGATCTGATCGGCATCGATGGTTTCGTACTTCATCAATGCTTCGGCCATGGCGTCGAGCTTGTCACGGTTGTCAGTAAGGATCTGCTTGGCCGTGGCGTAGCACTGATCGATGATGCTGCGCACTTCAGAGTCGATCAGCTTGGCGGTCTCGCCGGAGACGCTGGAATGCTGGCTGCCGGCGCTGCGACCGAGGAACACCTCGCCTTCCTCCTCGGCGTACATCAGCGGCCCGAGCTTCTCGGACAGGCCCCACTTGGTGACCATGTTCCGGGCAATCTGGCTGGCACGCATGATGTCGTTGGAAGCACCGGTGGTGACACCATCGAAGCCCAGGGTCATTTCTTCCGCGATACGGCCACCGTACAGCGAGCAGATCTGGCTGATCAGTGCACGCTTGGACAGGCTGTAGCGGTCTTCCTCTGGCAGGAACATGGTGACACCCAGCGCACGACCGCGCGGAATGATCGACACTTTGTAGACCGGGTCGTGCTCGGGCACCACTCGACCAACGATAGCGTGACCTGCCTCGTGGTAGGCGGTGTTCTGCTTTTCCTTCTCGGACATGACCATGGTCTTGCGCTCGGCACCCATCATGATCTTGTCCTTGGCCAGCTCGAACTCCTTCATCTCGACCAGGCGCTTGCTGGCACGAGCAGCGAACAGCGACGCCTCGTTGACCAGGTTGGCCAGGTCGGCACCGGAGAAGCCTGGCGTACCACGGGCAATGACCGCCGGGTTGACGTTCTCGCCAATCGGCACCTTGCGCATGTGCACCTTGAGGATCTGTTCGCGACCGCGGATGTCGGGCAGGCCCACCACCACCTGGCGGTCGAAGCGACCGGGGCGCAGCAGCGCAGGGTCGAGCACGTCAGGACGGTTGGTGGCAGCGATGACAATGATGCCATCGTTCATTTCGAAGCCATCCATCTCGACCAGCAGTTGGTTGAGGGTCTGCTCGCGCTCGTCATGACCGCCACCCATGCCGGCGCCACGGTGGCGACCAACGGCATCGATTTCGTCAATGAAGATGATGCAAGGCGCGTGCTTCTTGGCCTGTTCGAACATATCGCGAACACGGCTGGCACCAACGCCGACGAACATTTCGACGAAGTCGGAACCGGAGATAGTGAAGAACGGCACCTTCGCCTCGCCAGCGATAGCCTTGGCCAGCAGGGTCTTACCGGTACCGGGCGGGCCTACCATCAGCACGCCGCGCGGGATACGGCCACCCAGACGCTGGAACTTGCCGGGGTCACGCAGGAACTCGACCAGTTCGCCGACCTCTTCCTTGGCCTCGTCGCAACCCGCGACGTCGGCCAGGGTGGTCTTGACCTGGTCTTCGGAGAGCAGGCGCGCCTTGCTCTTGCCGAAGCTCATCGGCCCGCCCTTGCCGCCGGCACCGCCCTGCATCTGGCGCATGAAGAACATGAACACGGCGATGATCACGAGGATCGGGAAGCTCGCTACCAGCAACTGGGTCCAGATGCTCTGCTGCTCCGGCTGCTTGCCCTCGATGACAACGTTGTTGTTGACCAGGTCACCGATCAGGCCGTTGTCGGCAATGGCCGGACGAACGGTCTTGAAGTTGTCGCCATCGGTGCGCTTGCCGGTGATGACGGCGCCGTCGACGGTCACGCGCTCGACCTTACCGTCCTTGACCTGCTGGATGAAGTCGGAATAGTTGAGGGTCTGTGGCTCGTTAGGGCTGGAGAAGTTGTTCATCACCGTCACCAGGACAGCTGCGATGATCAACCACAGGATCAGATTCTTTGCCATGTCGTTCAATTAGCTACCCTCTGAGGCCGGCGCACGACGCAGCCGTGCCTCGCATGATATTCATCGCCCTAACTTACTACATTACCTACGCAACCGCAGGCACCGTCTGTAACCCTTTGTGAAACCTAGACTACACGAAGATCGGACGATCCCGACGCAGCGGCCGATTGGAAATAACTATCGGCCACCCCGCAAATACCCATTCACTCGCCTTTGAACCCCCTGGCCAGCAGGTATTGTTCACGCGAGCGATCCCGCGAGGACGACGGCTTGCGCATCTGTACCTTGTCGAACTTGCTACGCACGTCCTTGAGGTAAACATCGAAGCCTTCGCCCTGGAAAATCTTGATCAGAAAGTCGCCACCGGGACGCAGTACACGGGTGGCCAGGTCCAACGCCAGTTCACACAGGAACATGGCGCGCGGCATATCCACCGCAGGGGTACCACTCATATTGGGGGCCATGTCGGAAATCACAAGGTCCACGTGCGAATCGCCGACGGCCTGGAGGATCTGCGCAAGCACCTCATCCTGGGTAAAATCGCCCTGGATGAAGGTAACGTCGGGGATCGCGTCCATTTCCAGGATATCCGAAGCGATCAATCGCCCCTGGCCGCCGATCAGACGACTGGTCACCTGCGACCAGCCCCCCGGGGCCGCGCCCAGGTCGATCACGCTCATGCCAGGACGAATGAGCTTGTCCTTCTCCTGGATCTCCAGCAGTTTGTAGCTCGCACGCGAGCGGTAGCCATCCTTCTGCGCCTGTTTGACGAAAGGATCGTTGAAATGCTCTCTCAGCCAGTTATGGCTGCTTTTGGAACGCTGCGCCACGGGGCACCTCGATGATAAGCGTCGTGATTGACTGGGCGGACCACGGGCCCTCGGGTAAAATGGCCGCCAATTTTACAGAATCAGACGAAAAGGGTCAGATTATGCCGCTCAATAACGAGCAGAAGAAGCAATACAAGTCGATTGGTCATGACCTGAAACCGGTCCTGATCGTCGCCGGCAATGGTGTCAACGAAGGCGTGGTCGCCGAGCTGGAACGTGCCCTGGCCGACCACGAGCTGATCAAGGTCGAGATCCGCTCCGAAGACCGTGAAGAGCGCGCCGCCGCCATCGCCGAGCTGTGCAAGGTCGGCCGCGCCGAACTGGTCCAGACCATCGGCAAGAAAGCGCTGATCTACCGCAAGAACCCGCAGCCCAACAAGCAGCTGTCCAATATCCACCGTTACAAGTAACGGTGGCTCCGGTCAGTGGCGCGGCTTGCGCGCCCTGACCGGGACCGGCTGGGCAACCAGCACGATGCCGGAAAAGCCTAGCACCAGGAAACAGAACATCTGCCAGCGCTCACCCACGGAAATCCCGTAGCGCAGGGTGTAGTAGCTGACACAGGCAGCCAGGCCGAGCAGCAGCATCTGGCCACGAAATTGCCGCCACCAGGCCGACAGGCCGTCCACCCTCGCCAGCACCGCCAATTGGGTCAATAGCCCGAGCAATGCCACGCCGATCAACCAGCGGTCGATCTGCGCGGCGATGTCTTGCACCAGCAACGGCGCAAGACCGCTGACCTTGAGGGCCGGCACCAACCCAACGTGGAATACCCACAGGCCACCGACCCAGAACACCTGGGCCAGTTGCCAGAGAATTCCCTCAAGGGATGGCGCCCGCAGGCGCCGGTCAGATGTGCTTGACTTCGACAATCTCGTACTCGACCGTGCCACTTGGTGTCTTGACGACAACCGTATCACCCTCTTCCTTGCCGATGATGGCACGGGCAATCGGCGCACTGGCCGAGAGCTTGCCCTTCTTGATGTCGGCCTCGTCCTCGCCAACGATCTGGTAGGTCACCTGATCGCCGGTCTCGGTGTTCTCCAGGTCCACCGTAGTGCCGAAGATCACCTTGCCGGTATGGGCGATGGTAGTGACATCGATCACCACCGAGTTCTGCAAACGGCCTTCGATATCACGGATACGCGCCTCGACCATGCCCTGCTCCTCTCGGGCGGCATGGTATTCGGCGTTTTCCTTCAGGTCGCCCAGCTCGCGAGCTTCGCCGATCGCCTGGCTCAGGCGTGGGCGCTCGGTCTTGCTCAGGAACAGGTGCTCCTCTTCCAGGGCGCGGGCGCCCTGGACGGTCATTGGGTATTTGGTAATGCTCATGCTTTCAGTCCTGCATGCAGATCCTGCAAGCGGCGAACAGTCTTCTCGGGACCGAATTTCAACGCTTCGCAGATGGCTTCACCGGCCGCAATGGTAGTCGTGCAGTAGATCTTGTGCTGCAGCGCATTGCGACGAATCGAGTAGGAGTCGGCGATCGACTGACGGCCTTCGGTGGTGTTGATGATCAGCGACACTTCGTCGTTCTTGATCATGTCGACCACGTGCGGACGACCTTCGGTCACCTTGTTCACGCGACGGACTTTCAGGCCGGCCGCTTCGATCACCTTGGCGGTACCGGCGGTAGCGACGACTTCGAAGCCCAGGGCGATCAGGTCGCGGGCAACGCCAGCCACTTGCGGCTTGTCGTCGTCGCGCACGCTTATGAAGGCCGTGCCACCGCTGGGCAGCACTTCGCTGGCGCCCATCTGGGCCTTGGCGAAGGCTTCGCCGAAGGTGTCGCCGACACCCATCACTTCACCGGTGGATTTCATCTCAGGGCCGAGGATCGGGTCAACCCCCGGGAACTTGGCGAACGGGAAGACGGCTTCCTTGACGCTGTAGAAGTTCGGGATGATTTCCTGGGTAAAGCCCAGTTCCTTGAGCGATTTGCCGGCCATGACACGGGCCGCGATCATCGCCAGGGAAGTGCCGATGCACTTGGAGACGAACGGTACGGTACGCGAGGCGCGTGGGTTGACCTCGATCACGTAGATCTTGTCGCCCTGCAGTGCCAGCTGCACGTTCATCAGGCCGATAACGCCGAGTTCCAGGGCCATCTTCTTGACCTGGACGCGGACTTCGTCCTGCACTTCCTTGCTCAGCGAGTAAGGTGGCAGCGAGCACGCCGAGTCACCGGAGTGAACGCCGGCCTGCTCGATGTGCTGCATGATCGCGCCGATCACCACGTCGGTGCCGTCGCTCACTGCATCCACGTCCATCTCGATGGCGCAGTTGAGGAAGTGGTCGAGCAGGACCGGGCTGTCGTTGGAAACCTGGACCGCTTCGCGCAGGTAGCGCTTGAGTTCGTCCAGCTCGTAGACGATCTCCATCGCGCGACCGCCCAGTACGTAAGACGGGCGCACGACCAGCGGGTAGCCGATGCCGCCAGCGGCGTTGATCGCCTCTTCTTCGCTGCGCACGGTAGCGTTTGGTGGCTGCAGCAGGTTCAGGCGCTGGACCATCTGCTGGAAGCGCTCGCGGTCTTCGGCACGGTCGATGGCGTCGGGGCTGGTGCCGATAATCGGCACGCCGGCCTCTTCCAGGGCACGAGCCAGTTTCAGCGGGGTCTGGCCGCCGTAGTGAACGATGACGCCCTTTGGCTTCTCGACGCGGCAGACTTCCAGGACGTCTTCCAGGGTCAGCGGCTCGAAGTACAGGCGGTCGGAGGTGTCGTAGTCGGTAGAGACGGTTTCCGGGTTGCAGTTGACCATGATGGTCTCATAACCGTCTTCGCGCAGCGCAAGGGCTGCGTGCACGCAGCAGTAGTCGAACTCGATACCTTGGCCGATACGGTTCGGGCCGCCACCCAGGATCATGATCTTGTCGCGGGTCGACGGGTTGGCCTCGCACTCTTCCTCATAGGTGGAGTAGAGGTAGGCGGTGTCGGTGGCGAACTCGGCGGCGCAGGTGTCGACGCGCTTGTAGACCGGGAACACTTCCAGCTTGTGGCGGTGGCGACGCAGGTTCTTGTCGGTGATGCCGAGCAGCTTGGCCAGGCGCTGGTCCGAGAAGCCCTTGCGCTTGAGACGCAGCATGTAGTCCTTGTCGATCGCCGACAGGGCCAAGGTCTTGACCTTCTCTTCCTCTTTGATCAGGTCTTCCATCTGCACCAGGAACCACAGGTCGATACCGGTGAGTTCGAAGATTTCCTCGATGCTCATGCCGGCGCGCATGGCGTCGGCCACGTACCAGATACGCTCGGCGCCTGGCACGGTCAGCTCGCGCTTGAGGATGCTCATGGCATCGGCGCTGGCCAGGTCGACTTTCGGGTCGAGGCCGCAGGCACCGACTTCCAGGCCGCGCAGGGCTTTCTGCAGGGACTCCTGGAAGGTGCGGCCGATGGCCATGACTTCACCCACGGATTTCATCTGGGTGGTCAGGCGGGCGTCGGCTTTCGGGAATTTCTCGAAGGCGAAGCGCGGCAGCTTGGTGACGACGTAGTCGATCGATGGCTCGAAGGACGCCGGGGTGCGACCGCCGGTAATGTCGTTCTGCAGCTCGTCAAGGGTGTAGCCGACGGCCAGCTTGGCGGCAATCTTGGCGATCGGGAAGCCGGTGGCTTTCGAAGCCAGGGCGGACGAACGCGAAACACGCGGGTTCATCTCGATCACGACCATGCGGCCAGTGTTCGGGCAGATACCGAACTGCACGTTGGAACCGCCGGTTTCCACACCGATTTCACGCAGCACCGCCAGCGAGGCGTTGCGCATGATCTGGTATTCCTTGTCGGTCAGGGTCTGTGCCGGGGCGACGGTGATCGAGTCGCCGGTGTGCACGCCCATCGGGTCGAAGTTCTCGATCGAGCAGACGATGATGCAGTTGTCCTTCTTGTCGCGGACCACCTCCATCTCGTATTCCTTCCAGCCGATCAGCGATTCGTCGATCAGCAGCTCCTTGGTCGGCGACAGGTCCAGGCCACGGGCGCAGATTTCTTCGAACTCTTCACGGTTGTAGGCGATGCCGCCACCGGTGCCGCCCATGGTGAAGGACGGACGGATGATGCACGGGAAGCCGAGCTTCTCGAGCACCGCATTGGCCTCCTCCATGCTATGGGCGATGCCGGAGCGCGGGCACTCCAGGCCGATGTCCTTCATGGCCTTGTCGAAGCGCGAGCGGTCTTCGGCCTTGTCGATGGTGTCGGCATTGGCACCGATCATCTCGACGCCGAACTTCTCCAGCACGCCGTGGCGCTCGAGGTCCAGGGCGCAGTTCAGCGCGGTCTGGCCGCCCATGGTCGGCAGCAGCGCGTCAGGGCGCTCTTTCTCGATGATCTTGGCCACCGACTGCCACTTGATCGGCTCGATGTAGGTGGCGTCGGCCATGGCCGGGTCGGTCATGATGGTGGCCGGGTTGGAGTTCACCAGGATGACGCGGAAACCTTCCTCGCGCAGGGCTTTGCAGGCCTGGGCGCCGGAGTAGTCGAATTCGCAGGCCTGGCCGATCACGATCGGGCCAGCGCCGAGAATCAGGATGCTTTTGATGTCTGTACGTTTTGGCATGGTTGTCACTCAAATCCGCGGGTCAGTCGGCAAGCCGTCTTGAACAATCTGGGTCAGGCACTTCCGGACGCGGCGCAGGCCGGTCCGGGGCCTTGATGCAGGATGCTCAGCGGCGCTTGGCCATGGCATCGATGAAACGATCGAACAGTGGCGCGACATCGGTCGGGCCTGGGCTCGCTTCAGGGTGGCCCTGGAAGCTGAACGCGCTCTTGTCGGTGCGCTCGATACCCTGCAGGGTGCCGTCGAACAGCGACTTGTGGATGGCGCGGACATTGCCCGGCAGGGTGGCTTCGTCGACAGCGAAACCGTGGTTCTGGCTGGTGATCATGACCACGCCGGTGTCCAGGTCCTGGACCGGGTGGTTGGCACCGTGGTGGCCGTGGCCCATCTTCACGGTCTTGGCGCCGGAGGCCAGGGCCAGCAGCTGGTGGCCGAGGCAGATGCCGAACACCGGGATCTCGGTCTCGAGTACTTCCTTGATCGCCTGGATTGCGTAGTCGCAAGGCTCCGGGTCGCCAGGGCCGTTGGACAGGAACACGCCATCAGGGTTGAGCGCCAGCACTTCGCTCGCTGGCGTCTGGGCCGGCACCACAGTGACGCGGCAGCCGCGGGCGACCAGCATGCGCAGGATGTTCAGCTTGACGCCGTAGTCGAAGGCCACGACGTGGTAAGGCAGGTCAGCAGCGTCGATGGTCGGGTGGCTGTCGGTTTTCAGCTCCCAAACGCTGGAACGCCACTCGTAGCGCTCCTTGGTGCTGACTTCCTTGGCCAGGTCCATGCCCTTCAGGCCCGGGAAAGCGCGGGCAGCGGCGATGGCAGCTTCTTCGGTGATGTCGTCGCCAGCCAGGATGCAGCCGTTCTGGGCGCCTTTCTCACGCAGGATGCGGGTCAGGCGGCGGGTGTCGATACCGGCGATGGCCACGACATTGTTGGCCTTGAGGTACTCAGGCAGGGATTGGGTATTGCGCCAGTTGCTGGCCAGCAGCGGCAGGTCACGAATCACCAGGCCCGCAGACCACACGCGGTTGGACTCGGCATCTTCGGCGGTGGTGCCGGTGTTGCCGATGTGCGGGTAGGTCAGGGTAACGATTTGCTGGGCGTAGGAAGGGTCTGTGAGGATTTCCTGGTAGCCGGTCATTGCAGTGTTGAACACGACCTCACCAACGGTCTGACCGTCGGCTCCAATGGCTTCACCGCGAAAAATGCTGCCATCGGCAAGGGCGAGTATGGCTGGCTTAGTCAAGAGACCTCCCGTAATTCAAGCCTGAAAGGGCGATCGCAGGTTGCAAAAAAGCGGAGTGCCGTTTGGAAACGTCACCCCGCTTTTATGTGCTGAATTCAATTCACTGCGCGCTTTTAGTGGATACACTAAAGCTGTAGTTTA
Organism: Pseudomonas sp. LS_2; assembly: GCF_042709235.1. Classification (NCBI taxonomy): domain Bacteria; kingdom Pseudomonadati; phylum Pseudomonadota; class Gammaproteobacteria; order Pseudomonadales; family Pseudomonadaceae; genus Pseudomonas; species Pseudomonas sp. LS_2. The sequence continues at coordinate 62,311 of NZ_JAVAYC010000019.1, forward strand.
CAGAAAAGTGTGGTTTTGGTCTACCGCATATGTGTCTCTAAAACACAGGTTTGCGACAGGTTGAGAATCTGCGCTGCTTCATTTGCGGGCAAGCCCGCGAATGAAGCCAACACCGACCTCGCGATCAGCGCAGCTCCAGCACATCCTGCATGTCATACAGCCCAGGCTCGCGGCCATCCAGCCACAGCGCAGCTCGCACCGCGCCCTTGGCGAAGGTCATGCGGCTCGAAGCCTTGTGGGTGATCTCCACGCGCTCGCCGTCAGCGGCAAACAGCACGGTGTGGTCGCCCACCACGTCCCCCGCCCGCACGGTGGCGAAACCGATGGTCTGGCGATCCCGCGCGCCAGTCTGGCCTTCACGGCCATAAACAGCCACTTCCTGCAGGTCGCGCCCCAGCGCCTTGGCTACCACCTCACCCATGCGCAGCGCCGTGCCCGACGGGGCATCGACCTTGTGACGGTGGTGCGCCTCGATGATCTCGATGTCCACATCGTCACCCAGTACACGGGCAGCGGTGTCCAGCAGCTTCAGGCACAGGTTGACGCCAACGCTGAAGTTGGCGGCGAAGACAATCGGAATCTCCTTGCCCGCCTCTTCCAGCAACAGCTTTTCTTCCGGCGTGAAACCCGTGGTCCCGATGACCATGGCCTTGCCCGCCTTGCGGCAGAACGCCAGGTTCTTCAGGGTCACCGAGGGGTGGGTGAAATCGATCAGCACGTCGAACTCGTCGGCGACCTTGTTCAGGTCATCGCGAATCGGCACGCCGATACGCCCCAGCGCAGCCAGCTCACCGGCATCGGCGCCAACCAGCGAGCTGTCCGGGCGGTCGATCGCTGCCGTCAGGCCAGCCTGGGGGGCTTGTTGCTGCACGGCCTCGATGAGGGTCTTGCCCATCCGCCCTGCCGCACCCATTACCGCAATACGTCGCATAGCCTGTTCCTTGTCAGAGGTCGCCGAAGAAGCGCTTCATGCCGTCGAACCAGCCAGTGGCCTTGGGCGAATGGGATTTGTCGCCCTCGAGCGAGTCACGCAGTTCTTCGAGCAGCTCGCGCTGGCGACGACTGAGGTTGACCGGGGTTTCCACCGCCACCCGGCACAGCAGATCGCCGGCACCACCACCGCGCACAGGCGCCACGCCCTTGCCGCGCAGGCGGAACTGCTTGCCGGTCTGGGTGCCTTCGGGAATCTTCAGCTTCACACGGCCATCGAGGGTCGGCACTTCCAGCTCGCCACCCAGGGCTGCGTCGGTGTAGCTGATCGGTACTTCGCAATAGAGGTGCTTGCCGTCGCGCTGGAAGATCTCGTGCTCACGCACGCTGATCACCACATACAGGTCGCCGGTCGGGCCACCATGGGCACCGGCCTCGCCCTCGCCGGATAGACGAATGCGGTCGCCAGTATCGACACCCGCTGGCACCTTGACCGACAGGGTCTTGTATTCCTCGACGCGGCCTTCGCCGTGGCACGACGGGCAAGGGTCGGTGATGATCTTGCCCTGGCCATGGCAGCGCGGGCAGGTTTGCTGCACGGCGAAGAAGCCCTGCTGCATGCGCACCTGGCCAATGCCCCCGCAGGTCGGGCAGGTCGATGCGGTCGAACCCTTCTTGGCGCCGCTGCCGTCGCACGGTTTGCAGTTGACCAGCGTCGGTACGCGAATGTTGGCAGTCGTGCCACGTACCGCCTCTTCGAGGTTCAGCTCCAACGTATAGCGCAGGTCGCTGCCTCGCTGGGCACCCCCGCGCGCGCCGCCACGGCCACCACCGAAGAAGTCGCTGAACACATCACCGAAGATATCGGAGAAGTTGGCGCCACCAAAGCCGGCACCGCCGCCCCCCATGCTCGGGTCGACGCCGGCGTGGCCATACTGGTCGAACGCGGCGCGCTTGCTGGCATCGGAGAGCACTTCATAGGCCTCGTTGGCCTCCTTGAATTTCTCTTCCGACTCCTTGTCACCCGGGTTACGGTCCGGGTGGTACTTCATCGCCAGGCGGCGATAAGCCTTCTTGAGGTCGCTTTCGCTGGCGCCGCGCTCGACACCCAGGACCTCATAAAAATCACGCTTTGCCATAGGTCATTTGCACTCTTGGGGGCTCTCGGCATCCGTTCGCCGTGCCTTAAGCACCTGCCGCCACACACGCAATGCGCCCTGACAGATGCTGGAAATAATTCCCGTGTTCCAGACACGCCAACGCGGGAGCAAGCCCCCGCGCGGCGACATCCTACCAGTTCAGCGCCGATCGACGCTGAACCGGGCGACAACAGGCAGAGATTACTGCTTGTTGTTGTCTTTTACTTCTTCGAACTCGGCGTCGACCACGTCGTCGTGCTTGGCTTCAGGCTCGGCTTGCTGCTGGGCACCACCCTGCGGCTGCTGGGCCTGCTGCTCGGCGTACATCTTCTGGGCAACCGGCGCGGAGACCTTGGACAGCTCCTCGACCTTGGCATCGATGGCCGCCTTGTCGTCGCCTTTCAGCGCGCCTTCGAGTGCAACCACGGCAGCTTCGATCGCGGCCTTCTCTTCAGCGGTAGCCTTGTCGCCAGCATCGACGACCATCTTGCGGGTCGAATGCACCAGCGCGTCACCCTGGTTGCGGGCAGCGGCCAGTTCTTCGAACTTGCGGTCTTCCTCGGCGTTGGCCTCGGCGTCACGCACCATGCGCTCGACTTCTTCGTCGGACAGGCCGGAGTTGGCCTTGATCACGATCGACTGCGCCTTGCCGGTGGCCTTGTCTTTCGCGCCGACGTGCAGAATACCGTTGGCATCGATGTCGAAGGTCACTTCGATCTGCGGCACGCCACGTGGCGCTGGCGGAATGTCAGCCAGGTCGAACTTGCCCAGGGACTTGTTCTGCGAAGCCTGCTTGCGCTCACCCTGCAGTACGTGGATGGTCACCGCGCTCTGGTTGTCGTCGGCAGTGGAGAACACCTGCGACTTCTTGGTCGGGATGGTGGTGTTCTTCTCGATCAACGCGGTCATCACGCCGCCCATGGTTTCGATACCCAGGGTCAGCGGGCTGACGTCCAGCAGCAGCACGTCCTTCACGTCACCGGCCAGCACGGCGCCCTGGATGGCGGCGCCCATGGCGACGGCTTCGTCCGGGTTGACGTCCTTGCGGGCTTCCTTGCCGAAGAAATCGGCAACGGCTTTCTGTACCAGCGGCATACGGGTCTGACCACCGACCAGGATCACGTCGTCGATCTTGCTGGCATCGATACCGGCGTCCTTCAAGGCGATGCGGCATGGCTCGATGGTACGAGTGACCAGGTCCTCTACCAGCGACTCCAGCTTGGCGCGGCTGATCTTCACGTTCAGGTGCTTAGGACCGGTAGCGTCTGCAGTGATGTACGGCAGGTTGACGTCGGTCGACTGAGCGGACGACAGCTCGATCTTGGCTTTTTCAGCGGCTTCCTTCAGGCGCTGCAGAGCCAGCGGATCGTTCTTCAGGTCCATGCCGGACTCTTTCTTGAACTCGTCGACGAGGTAGTCGATCAGGCGCATGTCGAAGTCTTCGCCACCCAGGAAGGTGTCGCCGTTGGTGGCCAGTACTTCGAACTGGTGCTCACCGTCGACTTCGGCGATTTCGATGACCGAAACGTCGAAGGTACCGCCACCCAGGTCATAGACGATGACAGTGTGGTCGCCCTTGGCCTTGTCCATGCCGTAGGCCAGTGCAGCGGCGGTCGGCTCGTTGATGATGCGTTTTACGTCCAGGCCGGCGATGCGACCGGCATCCTTGGTGGCCTGGCGCTGGCTGTCGTTGAAGTAGGCCGGAACGGTGATGACCGCTTCGGTGACCGGCTCGCCGAGGTAGTCTTCGGCAGTCTTCTTCATCTTTTTCAGCACTTCGGCGCTGATCTGCGGCGGCGCCATGTCCTTGCCGCTGGCCTGGACCCAGGCGTCACCGTTGCTGGCCTTGACGATCTTGTAGGGCACCAGCTTGATGTCTTTCTGCACGACGTCTTCTTCGAAGCGACGACCGATCAGGCGCTTCACGGCGAACAGGGTATTGTGCGGGTTGGTGACGGCCTGGCGCTTGGCCGACTGGCCGACCAGGATTTCGCCGTCATTGGCGTAGGCCACGATCGAAGGGGTGGTACGCGCGCCTTCGGCGTTCTCGATGACCTTGACGTTACCGTTTTCCAGGATGGAGACGCACGAGTTGGTAGTCCCCAGGTCGATACCGATGATTTTGCCCATGTTAACTCTCCCGAAACTTGAATTTGGTTGCAGCGGCTACGTTGGCCATCTGCAGCAATACTTGAATGCTTGACACCTAGATGGGGATGCCCGGAAGGATTTCAAGCCTTTTCATCGATCGAAGGTTGCGGCGCTGCCGGCGCGCGGCTGACCACCACCATGGCGGGGCGCAGCAGGCGGCCATTGAGCAGGTAGCCCTTCTGGAACACGTTCAGCACGCTGTTAGGCTCGACCTCGGCGTTTTCCTGCATGGCCATCGCCTGGTGGTGTTCAGGGTTGAACGGCTGGCCATGCGGGTCGATGGCTTCGAGGTTGTAGCGCTTGAGGATGTCCTGGAACATCTTCAGGGTCAGTTCGACACCTTCGCGGATCTTCTTGACGTTCTCGTCGTCGGCACTGGAGTGCGCCAGGGCCAGCTCCAGGCTGTCGATCACCGGCAGCAGGTCACCGGAGAATTTCTCCAGGGCAAACTTGTGGGCCTTCTCGACATCCTGCTCGGCGCGACGGCGGATGTTCTGCAGGTCGGCAGCGGTACGCAGGGACTGGTCCTTGGCGGCGGCCAGCTGCTCCTCGAGCACCTGGACGCGGGCACCGAGGTCCTCGGAGCCGGCTTCTTCGGCGTTAAGGTTCTTTTCATCCAGCTGTTCGTCAGCCATCGGGTTTCTCCTTCGCGATTTCTGGTGTACGGGCTGCGCCCGCCTTGTCTGCCCGGTATATGGGGCCGGAAAAACCAGCTTCAAGGGCAAATTCGGTTTTAACCGACCGCCAGACGGGCTTGGCAGCCTGGAAAAAACTACTGTATAAATAACCAGACATCACCCCACGGGAGCGGCGCTCATGCTGGTGCACCTGTCCATCCACAACTACGCCATCGTCGAACACCTCGACCTCGAGCTTGCTCGCGGCATGACCGTCATCACCGGTGAGACCGGCGCCGGCAAGTCGATCATGCTCGACGCCCTGGGCCTGGCCCTGGGCGATCGCGCCGACAGTGGCGTGGTGCGCCCCGGCGCAGACAAGGCCGACCTGCTCGCCACCTTCGACCTGGTCGACATTCCCGAGGCCCGCACCTGGCTGGCCGAGCGCGACCTGGAAAGCGACGGCCCATGCATCCTGCGCCGGGTGATCACTGCCGAAGGGCGCAGCCGCGGCTATATCAATGGTACGCCCTGCACGCTGGGCGACCTGAAAGCGCTGGGCGAGCTGCTGATCGACATCCACAGCCAGCATGAACACCAATCGCTTCTCAAGACCGACACCCACCGCCGCCTGGTGGACGAATACGCGGGCGCCATCGACCTGGCCCGCCAGGTGCAACTGGCCGCCCAGCGTTGGCGCCAGACTCGCCAGGAGCTGGAACGCCTGTCCAATTCCGGGGACGAGCAACGTGCGCGCCACCAGTTGCTCAGCTATCAGTTGGAAGAACTGGACAACCTCGGCCTTGGCGAGAACGAGCTGGAGCAACTGGAGCAGGAACACAAGAACCTGACCAACGCCGAAGCACTGTTCGGCATCTGCCGCCAGGTCATCGACCAGTGCAGCGAAAGCGACTCGGGCAACGTGCTAAGTGCCCTGACTGCAAGCCTCAACCGCCTCACGGCCGTGCACAACGCCCCCAAGGCCCTGGGCGAGGCAGTCAACCTGATCGCCAGCGCGCAGATCCAGGTAGAAGAAGCAGTCGGCGAACTGAACCGCTTCCTCGACCATTTCGACGCCGACCCCATGCGCCTGCAAGCCCTGGAAGAGCGGCTGGACACTATCTATACCCTGGCGCGCAAACACCGCGTCCACCCCACTGAGCTGCCCTTCCTGCAACAGCGGTTGATGGAAGAGCTCGAAGGGCTCAACGCCAGTGATGAGTCCATCGAGCGCCTGGGCGACGAGCTGGCCGCCTACGCGCAGCACTATAAAGAGAAGGCCGAAGAGCTGAGCGCCCTGCGCAAGCAGGCGGCGGCGCAATTGGCCGTTGCCGTGGAGCAGGAGATCCAGCGCCTGGGCATGCCCGGCGGACGCTTCTGCATCGAGCTGTCGCCCAGCGACGCCGGCGAGCTATCGCCCCACGGCCTGGAACAGGTAGAGCTATTGGTCAGTGCCAACCCCGGGCAACCCCTCAAGGGGCTGGCCAAGGTCGCGTCCGGGGGCGAGCTGTCACGCATCAGCCTGGCGATCCAGGTCATCACCGCGCAGACCTCGCGCATCCCGACACTGGTGTTCGACGAAGTGGACGTGGGCATCGGTGGCCCCACGGCGGAAATCGTCGGCCAATTGCTGCGCCGCCTTGGCGAGCGCGGCCAGGTACTGACCGTAACTCACCTGCCGCAGGTGGCGGCACAAGGGCACCACCACTTGTTCGTGCACAAGGCGCGCAACAGCGATACCACCCACACCGCCGTAGCCAACCTGGGCAAACGCGAGCGGGTGGAGGAAGTGGCGCGCATGTTGGGCGGAATCGACCTGACCAAGGAGTCACTGGCCCATGCGCGCAAGATGGTGGTGACGAGCAAGGCCTGACCCTGCCCCGGTTTCTTCCCCAGCGCCGGGGCTTGAGAACGACCCGCGCCTACACCCTCGCCAAATCCATAAGCCCCCCGCACTACCCCAGAAACGACAAAGGCGACCCGAAGGTCGCCTCTGCTGCTCCAACGATCGAAATCGTTACTTTTTCTTGCGTACGTACAGTACCAAGTTGTGGTCCACCAGCTCGTAGCCATGCTCGGCCACGATCTCTTTCTGACGACGCTCGATTTCCGAATCCATGAACTCGATCACTTCGTTGGTATTCACATCGACCATGTGGTCGTGGTGTCCACCGTCGGCCAATTCGAATACCGCATGACCGCCGTCGAAGTTGTGGCGAACCACCAGACCCGCTGCTTCGAACTGGGTCAGGACGCGGTAGACGGTCGCCAGGCCGACGTCCTCACCAGCCTCCATCAGCGCCTTGTAGACATCCTCGGCGCTCATGTGACGCTGCTCGGTGGAGTCGAGCATCTGTAGGATCTTGACTCGAGGCAGGGTCACCTTGAGACCGGCTTTGCGCAATTCGCTATTTTCAACCATGGTCAGCTTTCTCGCCGATGCTGCTTCGCAGCTTCTCTTAATACGGGTATGATCGGGGTTTACGTTGTCCAGCCAAGATAGTGGAAGTCGCCCACCGATGCAAAACACCAAGCTCTTGCTAACCAGCCTCACCCTCGTGGGACTGCTCGCACTCGCCGGTTGCTCGTTTCCCGGGGTTTACAAAATCGACATCCAGCAGGGCAATGTCGTCACGCAAGACATGATAGACCAATTGCGCCCCGGAATGACCCGACGGCAAGTAAGGTTTATCATGGGCAACCCACTGCTGCAGGACACCTTCAACACCAACCGGTGGGACTACCTGTACAGCCTGCAGCCTGGTGGCGGCAAACGCCAGCAAGAGCGCATGAGCATCTTCTTCAACGAGAGCGACCAACTGGTCAGCCTGTCCGGCGACTTCATGCCAGGCGTGAGCCGGGACCAGGAAATCCTCGGCGGCAGCGGCGACACCACGGTCAGCCCGGCCAACCAGCCTAGCCAGCAGCAGCCGGAAACACCGGCCAAGCCAGGCTCGCTGGAAGAGTCGATCCAGCGCGAAATCGACACCATCGAGACCACGCCAGTGCCAACCCCGGCACCGCTGGAAACCGCCCCGCAGTAACCGCGACGGCAACGAAAAAGCCCGGACCATGGTCCGGGCTTTTTGTTTGGGGCCTCTAAAGGCTACGCAAGAAGCAACTCAGCCATTGAGCTGCTTGGCACGCTGACAGAACGCATCGACCAATGTATTGGCCGCCTGGTTGAACAGCGGCCCAAGGGTGGCGCGCACGATAGGGCCGGCATAATCGAAGGAAAGGTCCAGGCTGATCTTGCAGGCTTTCTCACCCAAGGCCTTGAACACCCAGACACCATGCAACTGGGTAAACGGCCCCTCCTCCAGGTTCATCTCGATCGACTGCCCCGGCACCAGCACATTGCGCGTGACGAACTGCTGGCTCATGCCCCCCTTGGCCACTTCCAGCCGTGCCCGCATGTGCGTGTCGCTGGCTTCGAGCACTGTCGAGGCCGAGCACCAGGGCAGGAACTGCGGGTAACTGGCCACATCGTTGACCAGGTCGTAGAGCGCCTGGGCGGGGTATGGCAGCAGGGCGGAACGTTGAATATGGGTAGTCATCCAGGCGTCACTTCCAAACTGGGCGGCAGCGCTTCGCAGCGCTTCGGAACCGTTCCGTGCAAAGGAACAAGGCCTGTATTGTCCGGGATTCATCCTACAGGCTCAAGCGCACAGAAACCCCGTAGCCGAGGACGCGGCGACTGCCTATAATGCCGCCCCTATGGCTAAACAAAAGAAACATCCGACCGGGACCATCGCGCAAAACAAGAAGGCGCGACACGATTACTTCATCGAACACAAGTTCGAGGCCGGGCTGGTCCTGTCCGGCTGGGAAGTAAAGAGCCTGCGGGCCGGCAAGGCGCACCTGACCGACAGCTATGTGCTGCTCAAGGATGGCGAAGCCTGGCTGTTCGGCAGCCACATCACCCCGCTGACCGCGGCCAGCACCCACGTCATCGCCGACCCCACCCGTACCCGCAAGCTGCTGCTGAACAAGCGCGAGCTCGAGCGCGTGGAAGCGGCCGTGGCGCAGAAGGGCTACACCTGCGTGGCGTTGGCGCTGTACTGGAGCAAGCACCTGATCAAGTGCGAAATCGCGCTGGGCAAGGGCAAGAAGGAGTTCGACAAGCGCGACACCCAGCGCGAGCGCGACTACAACCGCGAGATCCAGCGCGCGGTACGCAACAAGGGCAAGGAAGACTAGTTCCTGCTGTGCTGAGTCGGGCATCCGCTTCAGGTTCAGCACATTTCCTGTAGGCGCGGGCTCGCCCGCGAACACCGGCCCAGCCGGTGCCATGCACCGCGCTGCCTTCTTCGCGGGCAAACCCGCTCCTACACGGCCCTGCCCCCCGACCTAACGCCCGCTGCGCCGCTCCGCACGCGCTACCCGCTGCGCCTGCTGCTGAGCCTCTTCCAGCACTTCCTGCACATACAGGATGTGCCGACTCGACACCTCCCGCGCATCGTCCGCACGCCCCTCTACAATCGCCTCGTACAACTCGCGGTGCTGGCTTATCAGCATGTCGCGGGTCTCCGTACGTTGCTGGTACATGCCCCCGATATTGGTCACCACGTTGCGCTTGAGCAGGTCGAACAGCCCGCGGATGGTGTGCAACAGCACTGCATTGTGACTGGCCTCGGCAATCGCCAGGTGGAAGCGCGCATCCGCAGCCCCCTCCTCCGCCCGGCTTACCTCATCGGCGCGCGCGTAGCAGTCCTGCAAGGTATCGAATGCCGCCTTGAGGCGCTGGCGATCCGGTTCGGTGGCGCGCTGGGCCGCGTAGTAGGCACATGAAGCCTCCAACGTGTGGCGAAACTCCAGCAGGTCGCGCTGGGCATCGGTATTGCGCTCGAGCAGTTGCAGCAGCGGGTCGCTGAAGGTCGAACCCAGCGCCTCGGCCACATAGTTGCCGCCCCCTTGGCGACTGACCAGCAACCCCTTGGCCACCAGCTTCTGGATCGCCTCGCGCAGCGAAGGGCGGGATACCCCGAACTGCTCGGCCAGGGCACGCTCGGCAGGCAGGCGCTGCCCGGAGGTCAGCGTGCCTTCGAGAATCATCCCTTCCAAACGATCGACGATATCGTCGGACAGGCGCCGTTGGCGGACCTGATTGAAAACCATCACATGCTCTCCACAAACCCCTGGGCCATCCGGGGGCGCCTATTCTCGCGCATCCGCGCCCCACAGGCACCCACCAGCCAGCGCTTTTCAAAGCATCGCAAACACCCACTCATCGGCATCCGACCAAAGTTTCCCTCTGGACAAATTGACACACCCACGAAAGGTTTTTTAACCTAGCGACCAGCCATTGTAAATTGGTATTACCAATTTTCCAATGCCAGTGCTGACCAACAACAATTAGGGGTTACCCCATATGCAAACCTGGCAACAACTCTATACTCCGCTCGGTAGTCTCGGCCTGTCCGCACTGGCGGCGGTCATCCCCATCGTCTTCTTCTTCCTGGCCCTGGCGGTGTTTCGCCTCAAAGGCCATGTCGCCGGCTCCATCACCCTGGCCCTGTCGATCCTGGTGGCGATCTTCGCCTTCCAGATGCCTGTCGACATGGCCTTCGCCGCAGCGGGCTACGGCTTCCTCTACGGCCTGTGGCCCATTGCCTGGATCATCGTCGCCGCGGTGTTCCTGTACAAACTCACCGTCAAGAGCGGCCAGTTCGAAGTGATCCGCAGCTCGGTGCTGTCGATCACCGACGACCAGCGCCTGCAAGTGCTGCTGATCGGCTTCTGCTTCGGTGCCTTCCTCGAAGGCGCGGCCGGCTTCGGCGCCCCCGTGGCCATCACCGCAGCACTGCTGGTAGGCCTGGGCTTCAACCCACTGTACGCCGCCGGCTTGTGCTTGATCGCCAACACCGCCCCGGTGGCCTTCGGCGCCCTGGGCATCCCGATCATCGTGGCAGGCCAGGTCACCGGCATCGACGCCTTCGACATCGGCGCCATGACCGGTCGCCAGCTGCCGCTGCTGTCGGTGTTCGTGCCGTTCTGGCTGGTGTTCATCATGGACGGCGTGCGCGGCGTCAAGGAAACCTGGCCAGCAGCCCTGGTGGCCGGCCTGAGCTTCGCCATCGTCCAGTACTTCACCTCGAACTACATCGGCCCAGAGCTGCCGGACATCACCTCGGCCCTGGCCAGCCTGGTTTCCCTGACCCTGTTCCTGAAGGTCTGGCAGCCCAAGCGTTCGTTCGCCGAAGCCAAGGGCAGCGTTGGCGCCGCCGTGGTCAGCAGCGGTGGCAGCCAGCCTTCGCCCTATAGCCTGGGCGAGATCTTCAAGGCCTGGTCGCCGTTCCTGATCCTCACCGTGCTGGTGACCATCTGGACCCTCAAGCCCTTCAAGGCTGCGTTCGCCCCCGGCGGCGCCATGTACAACCTCGTCTTCAACTTCGCCATCCCGCACCTCGATCAACTGGTGATCAAGGGTGCACCCATCGTCGCCAAGGCGACGGCCATGCCGGCGGTGTTCAAGTTCGACCCGATCTCCGCTACCGGCACCGCCATCTTCATTTCCGCACTGCTGTCGATGTGGGTACTGAAGATCAACTTCAAAACTGGTCTGACCACTTTCAAAGAGACCTTCTGGGAGCTGCGCTGGCCAATCCTGTCGATCGGCATGGTGCTGGCCTTCGCCTTTGTCACCAACTTCTCCGGCATGTCCTCGACCATGGCCCTGGTACTGGCCGGCACCGGCGCTGCATTCCCGTTCTTCTCGCCGTTCCTCGGCTGGCTGGGCGTGTTCCTGACCGGTTCCGACACTTCGTCCAACGCCCTGTTCGGCGCGTTGCAAGCCACCACCGCGCACCAGATCGGCGTCAGCGACACCCTGCTGGTCGCGGCCAACACCAGCGGCGGCGTGACCGGCAAGATGATCTCGCCGCAGTCCATCGCCGTGGCCTGCGCCGCCACCGGCCTGGTCGGCAAGGAATCGGACCTGTTCCGCTTCACCGTCAAGCACAGCCTGTTCTTCGCCACCATCGTGGGCCTGATCACCCTGATCCAGGCTTATTGGCTGACCGGCATGCTGGTTCACTAAAGTGAAGGGGCCGGGCGCCCAGCGCGCCCGGCACTCTCTCAACCAACGCTGCGAGACTCCATGATCATTTCCGCCTCTACCGACTATCGCGCCGCGGCCCAGCGCAAGCTGCCCCCTTTCCTGTTCCACTATGCCGACGGCGGCGCCTACGCAGAACACACCCTGCGCCACAACGTCTCGGACCTGGCCAGCATCGCCCTGCGCCAGCGCGTGCTGAAGAACATGTCCGAACTCAGCCTCAAGACCGAGCTGTTCGGCGAAACCCTGAACATGCCCGTGGCCCTGGCCCCCATCGGCCTGTGCGGCATGTACGCCCGACGCGGCGAAGTGCAGGCCGCACGCGCGGCGGCAGCCCACGGCATTCCGTTCACCTTGTCCACGGTATCGGTGTGCCCGATCGAAGAAGTGGCCCCGGCCATCGACCGCCCGATGTGGTTCCAGCTCTACGTGCTCAAGGACCGCGGCTTCATGCGCAACGCCCTCGAGCGCGCCAAGGCCGCCGGGGTGAAAACCCTGGTGTTCACCGTCGACATGCCCGTGCCCGGCGCCCGCTACCGCGACGCCCACGCCGGCATGAGCGGCCGCAACGGCCCGATGCGTCGCGTGCTGCAAGCCATGACCCGCCCCCAATGGGCCTGGGACGTCGGCGTCAACGGCCGCCCGCACGACCTTGGCAACATCTCCACCTACCGCGGCAACCCCACGGGTCTGGCCGACTACATTGGCTGGCTGGGCGCCAACTTCGACCCGTCGATTTCCTGGAAAGACCTGGAGTGGATCCGCGATTTCTGGGACGGCCCGATGATCATCAAGGGCATCCTCGATGCCGATGACGCCCGCGATGCGGTGAAGTTTGGCGCCGACGGTATCGTCGTCTCCAACCACGGCGGCCGCCAGCTCGACGGCGTGTTGTCCAGCGCCCGTGCCTTGCCAGCCATTGCCGACGCGGTGAAAGGCGAGATCAAGATCCTCGCCGACTCCGGCATTCGCAGCGGCCTCGATGTAGTACGCATGATCGCCCTCGGCGCGGACAGCGTGCTGATCGGCCGTGCCTTCCTCTATGCCCTGGCCACCCATGGCCAGGCCGGGGTGAAGAACCTGCTGGAATTGTTCGAGAAGGAAATGCGCGTGGCCATGGTGCTGACCGGCGCCAAGTCGATCAGCGAAATCACCCGCGACTCGCTGGTACGCGAACTGGGCGCCTGAGCGCCTCACCAAACGTCGCCCGAAATACCGCCTGATAATCCGGGGCACGCCACGCGCAAGACGCGGCGGCCCCGCGAGGAGATTGCATGAGCCTGCCCGCTGCGTTCCTGCGTGATGTCCAGCACCTGATTCCCGCCGAACGCCGTTTCGACGACCCCATCTCGACCCTGGCCTTCGGTACCGACGCCAGCTTCTACCGGCTGATTCCCAAATTGGTGGTGCGGGTAGAGTCCGAGGACGAAGTGGTCGGGCTGATCCAGCTGGCCCAGCGCGACCGCGTACCCGTGACCTTCCGCGCCGCCGGCACCAGCTTGTCGGGCCAGGCCCTCAGCGACTCGGTGCTGATCGTGCTCGGCGACAGCTGGGGGGGCAAGGAGATTCGCGGTCAGGGCGAACAGATCCGCCTGCAACCCGGCGTGATCGGCGCCCAAGCCAACGCCTGGCTGGCCCCCTACGGGCGCAAGATCGGCCCCGACCCGGCCTCGATCAACGCCTGCAAGATCGGCGGCATCGTCGCCAACAACGCCAGCGGCATGTGCTGCGGCACCGCGCAGAACACCTACCACACCCTTGCAGGCCTGCGCCTGGTGCTGGCCGACGGCACCCGCCTGGACAGCGAAGACCCCGCCAGTGTCGCCGCCTTCCAGAAAAGCCACGCCAGCCTGCTGGACGAGCTCGCCCGCCTGGGCCGCGAGACCCGCGCGAACACCGAACTGGCCGACCGCATCCGGCACAAATACCGGCTGAAGAACACCACGGGTCTGTCGCTCAACGCGCTGGTGGACTACGACAAGCCGCTGGATATCCTTCAGCACCTGCTGGTGGGTTCCGAAGGCACCCTGGGCTTCATCAGCGCCGTTACCTACGACACCGTGCCCGACCACCCGCACAAGGCCAGCGCACTGATCATCTTCCCTAGCGTGGAAAGCTGCTGCAAGGCCGTGACCGTGCTCAAGCGCCAACCGGTGTCGGCGGTGGAGTTGCTCGACCGCCGCAGCCTACGCTCGGTGCAGGAAAAGCCCGGCATGCCGGAGTGGGTGAAAGGCCTGTCGGACGAGGCCTGCGCGCTGCTGATCGAGTCCCGCGCCGCCAGCCAGGGCCTGTTGCACGAGCAGTTGGGCCTGATCATGGCCTCGATTGCCGACTTCCCGGTGGAGCAGCAGGTCGACTTCAGCGAAGACCCTGCCGTGTACAACCTGCTGTGGAAGATCCGCAAGGACACCTTCCCCGCCGTCGGCGCCGTGCGTCAGACCGGCACCACGGTCATCATCGAAGATGTCACCTTCCCGGTGGAGCAACTGGCCGAGGGGGTCAAGCGGCTGATCCAGCTGTTCGACAAGCACCGCTACGACGAGGCGATCATTTTCGGCCACGCCCTGGAAGGCAACCTGCACTTCGTCTTTACCCAGGGCTTCAACAACGCCGAGGAAGTGGCGCGCTACCAGGGCTTCATGGATGACGTGGCGCAACTGGTGGCGGTGGAGTTCGGCGGCTCGCTCAAGGCCGAGCACGGCACCGGCCGCAACATGGCGCCGTTCGTTGAGCTGGAGTGGGGCAAAGACGCTTACCAGCTGATGTGGAAGCTCAAGCGCCTGCTCGACCCCAACGGCATCCTCAACCCCGACGTGGTGCTGAGCGACGACCCGGAAATCCACCTGAAGCACCTCAAGCCGCTACCCGCCGCCGACGAGATCGTCGACAAGTGCATCGAGTGTGGTTTCTGCGAACCGGTGTGCCCCTCCAAGGGCCTGACCCTAAGCCCGCGCCAGCGCATCGTGATGTGGCGTGACATCCAGGCGAAGAAGCGGGCCGGCGAAGACATCCGCGAACTGCTGCGCAACTACCAGTACCAAGGTATCGACACCTGCGCCGCCACCGGCCTGTGCGCCCAGCGCTGCCCGGTGGGCATCAATACCGGCGAGCTGGTGAAGAAGTTGCGCGGCCAGGCCGCCGAGCACGCCCGCACCGCCGACTGGCTGGCCGAACACTTCCAGGCCACCCTGCGCGGCGCCCGCCTGACCCTGGCCATGGCCAACGGCGCCCGCAAGCTGCTCGGCGCCCCGCGCCTGGGCCGCCTGAGCCGCAGCCTGAGCGAGGCCAGCAGCGGACGCCTGCCGCAGTGGACACCGGCCATGCCGCAACCCCTCAAGCCTATCGACTTCGGCCCGGCCAGCAACGACGCCCGCCCCCGCGTGGTGTACCTGGCAGCTTGCGTGTCGCGGGTGATGGGCCCGGCCTACGCCGACCGCGAGCAAAGTTCGCTGCTGGACAAGACCCGCGGCCTGCTGGAAAAGGCCGGTTACCAGGTGGTGTTCCCCGGCAATGCCGACAGCCTGTGCTGCGGCCAGCCGTTTGCCTCCAAGGGTTACGCCGAACAAGCCGAGCACAAGCGCCAGGAGCTGATCGACGCCCTGCTGCAAGCCAGCCGCGGCGGCCTCGACCCGATCTACTGCGACACCAGCCCGTGCACCTTGCGCCTGGTGCAAGACCTCGGCGAAACCCGTCTCGACCTGTACGACCCGGTGCGTTTCATCCGCACTCACCTGCTCGACAAGCTGGAGTTCTCGCCCCAGCAAGAGCCGGTGGCGGTGCACGTCACTTGCAGTACCCAGCACCTGGGCGAGAGCCAGGCGCTGATCGACCTGGCGCGCCTGTGCAGCAAGCAGGTGGTGGTGCCGGAGGGCATTCATTGCTGCGGTTTCGCCGGCGACAAGGGGTTCACCACGCCAGAGCTCAACGCCCACTCGCTGCGCAGCCTGAAGGATGCGGTGCAGTATTGCAGCGAAGGGATTTCCACCAGCCGCACCTGCGAAATTGGCCTGTCGAGCCACAGCGGCATCGACTACCACGGCCTGGTGTACCTGGTAGACCGCGTCACCCGCCCGCGCGCGCTCTGACCCAAAAAGGCTGCACCGCCCTGAAAGCGGTGCAGCCCTTATTCTCTAATTCCGACTCCGACACCGCCCCCCCTGTAGGATCGGGCTTGCCCGCGAAGAGGCCGGCAAATGCACCCCACATCTTCCGTCAGACATTTCCCAACCTGAAACCAAATGCTTTAGGTCCCCCGCCCAGAGAACTATCCTACGCAGCTGCCGGAAGTAGCCGCATTGTCGGGGCATCACCCCAGGAATAAGTTCATCGGGTCGCCGCATCTGGTGACCGGGTGTGAGAGTCCTGAAGCTTCAAGAATTTCGGCTTCTCCTTTATGGCAGCCGTGTGCGGGCAGGCTTCGGCCTGACCGGGTTTCTTGTGCCCCGGATTCTCACCCTGTTCACGGCTGCCACCCTTTGTCTTGTGAGAATTGCCTGGGGTGGTGCTTCCATGAGCAAGCACAAGAGATACACCTATGAACAAAATCGTCCCAGATCCACCCTACCCGCTCCAATCGAGCACCGCCGGCGTCACCACCTACCTGGAGCTCTACCGCATCCAACCCGGAATCCCCTTCGCCCATGCCTTCGGCGAGTTGTCGGTACTGCTCGGCTGCATCCGCCACCTCACCTGCGAAGCCGAACTGGAAAGCGACCGGATCGCCAGCAGCGCTGCCCGCCTTCTGAGCGCCATGGCCAAAGCCCTGATCGACGACATGGAAGTCGGTATGAACCGTACCCTGCGAAGCTCGATGGAACCCTAGCCAACTGCCAGCAGTCCATCCAATTAGGCCCACCTTCCAGAGGCCTCATGAGGAGACACCCATGAAAGGTACTGCGCTATCCGCCCTGTTCGCGGCCGCCACCCTGCTGGCCTCGCCCGTCTTTGCCGCCGAAGACCTGTGCGCCACCAACCTGCAGAAGATCGACGACAGCATGGCCACCGCTGGCGCCACTTCCGAGGGTCTGGACAAAGCCCTGACCGAGCACGTCGACAAAGCCAAGGCCGCCCAAGCCTCGGGCGACACCAAGGAATGCATCGCTATCACCAGCAAGGTGCTGGAGCGCCTTGAGAAGACCGAGAAAGGCAGCGGCTCTTCCGGTGGCAGCGGCGCGTGATCAGCTCTATTGCGAGGGGTGACGGGACCAGCAGTCGACGTCCCCCTCGCAAAGGCGTATACTCGGCCGCACGTGCCGAAAGGTACGTCAGCTAGAGCTGAGTGTGGGGCCGATTAGGATTCGACGCCGGTCGCGAAACTCTAGGTGCATGCCGAGTTGGTAACAGAACTCGTAAATCCACTGTTGCAACTTTCTATAGTTGCCAATGACGAAAACTACGAGGGCTACGCTCTCGCTGCGTAAGCAGCTGAGCCCGCTCTCCTGGTAGCTTCGGCTCCAGCAATCACCAGGGGATGCCTGTAAACCCGAAGTGATTGTCATACAGAACAGGATCGTCGTGTAGCACGTTGGGGGCAAAGCGACTAAAACTTACCCAACTCGTCCAAAGCACCCTGCCCGTCGGGCGGCTGCGGATTAACTCAGTAGACACGGCTAAGCATGTAGTACCGACAGCGGAGTACTGGCGGACGGGGGTTCAAATCCCCCCGGCTCCACCAAATCCAAAAAAAAGAAAGACGCCCGAGGGCGTCTTTTTTTGTGCCTGTGATTCATGAAATTCGGCGTTCAGCGCTTGTCTGGTCTTTTGAAAGTTTTTGAGTCCAGCTATTCGGCTATTTCCAGATGGTATCCAGTCAATCCGGTGTTGATCTTTGGAATACCAAATCAGCGCTTGAGGAAAATCTCATGCCTGCTCAAAACCTCCGCCTCTCCAATCGACAGCTCAAGGGAGTCAAACCCGCGTCCATGGATGACGTCCCCACGGACGGTGACGGTTTGCAGCTCCGTCTACGCAGCAACGGCTCGTTGATGTGGAATTTCAACTACCGCGAACCGGTGACCAAGAAGCGCATCAACATCGGCTTCGGGACCTATCCCGAACTGTCGCTGGCGAATGCACGTAAGATGGCAGTCGATGCACGCGATCTGCTCGCACAGTGCATCGATCCGAAGGTGCAGCGCAACACGCTGAATGAAGCCAACCGCGCAGAAACGGAACACACCTTCGAGAACGTGGCCACCGCTTGGTTCGAGCTCAAGAAAGACTCGGTCACCCCAGCCTACCCGAGGACATCTGGCGGTCGCTCACGCTGCACGTGCTCCCCGATTTGAAGACGACACCACTCACCAAAATCGCCGCGCCGATGGTGATCGGACTGCTTCGCCCAATCGAAGCGAAAGGCAGCCTGGAGACGGTCAAGCGTCTTAGCCAGCGGCTAAACGAGATCATGACCTACGGTGTAAACTCCGGCCTGATCTTCGCCAACCCGCTCACCGGCATTCGGGCAGTATTCAAGAAGCCCAAGAAAGAAAACATGGCTGCGCTTCCGCCCGAAGAACTCCCCGAGCTCATGCTGGAGATCGCGAACGCCAGCATCAAACGCACCACCCGCTGTCTGATCGAATGGCAGTTGCACACGATGACTCGCCCCGCCGAGGCGGCGACTACTCGCTGGGCAGACATCGACTTTGAAAGGCGTGTCTGGACTATCCCACCGGAGCGGATGAAAAAGCGCCGCCCGCACAGCATCCCATTGAGTGATCACGCTCTCGCACTGCTGGAGTCACTGAAGACTCACAGCGGCCATCGCGAATTCGTCTTCCCGGCAGACAGAAATCCGCGCACCCACGCCAATAGCCAGACCGCCAACATGGCGTTGAAACGCATGGGGTTCCAAGATCGGTTGGTGAGCCACGGCATCCGCTCAATGGCCAGCACCTTCTTGAATGAGCATGGGTGGGACCCGGAGCTCATTGAGGTCGCACTGGCGCATGTCGACAAGGATGAGGTGCGCAGCGCTTACAACCGGGCCGACTACATCGAGCGCCGGCGTCCGATGATGGCTTGGTGGAGTGAGTACATCCAGAAAGCCGCCACCGGCAGCCTGCTTGCCTCAGCCTACGGCCAAGTCAGAGACAAAAATGTGGTGCCGATTCGTTAGCACTGTGCAGGCGCAAGAATTGCGGTAACAACTGAACGTTCGTGACTCGGGGCAAGCACCCTCGCTTATCCGCTTCTCAGCGCGGGTCCATCCAAACAGGGCTGCAAAGCCGCCCTGTTTGGATGGACCTTATTTTGAAAAGCTAAAAGCCACGACGTTGTCCAGGATTTACCACGGAATTCCACCGATGGATAACCGCTTTTCACGCCTCCAAGAGCGCTGAGTTTCGGCCCTTGACCGGGTTTATCCACAGGCGTAGAACTGGCCGTGCAAAGGCTGTCGATGACAGCACCCCAGGTGACCCGAACCTTAAAGGTCACGCCGCTCCCGCGGTGGTTCTCCCCAAGGGCGATTCGCATCCGGCAGCTCGCCCGGTCACTACCCATGTGATGGATGCTCTTACACATATAGCGCTCGTGCGCCAGATACACCGTACCTCGCTGCCCTGCAGCAACCTATCCGCTTGGCCAAATAATGCGCCAACCTGTGCCCGTCTCTTTCTTCTGGAAAGAGACGGGCATTTCTACCACTGCTGCAGCCCTGATCGTACATGGCTTTGCGGCATTCCCCCTCGTGACAATCGGCGTGACAAACGCCGATGCCACCAGCAACAGCCATGTAGATGATGGTGCCGCAGACCACGGAATGGACTGCACCTGACTGACAGTCAGGCATGCCCCCAGTCATCGCATTGCTGCGTTCACCCGGCTCAGGATCTTCAGGCGCTGGTTTAGTCAGCCAGCACTGCCTCCACCCGCCCACCGGCAACGGTGTTCAGGAGGCCAGATCATGAGATGCCCTTGCTCCCGGTTGTAAGGAGCCGCCAGTCCCGCGTAGTGGACATTCCCCACAGATCGCAGGGGCCTTGATCCCTGATAACACTCAGCATTCTTGGCGGGATGCCGTGGGGCGAGGATCGGAGAACAGGCGATGAGGTGATCGACATGGCATTGGTAGGTAGGCGGGATGGCCGCAATTTCGGATACGGCAGGCAATTGAGCTGCGCGGGCCCGCAGGCGCTGAAAGACATGTTCGGGGCGGTCACTACGGCACGGTGAAGGCACACTGTGATCGGTGGCAGGCATTCGTCAAATGGTGCCGCTCCGAACAGGGGCCCGGTATCAATGATGCGCGGCAAGTTGATCGGAAGGTATTGGCGGAATATGCGGCGTATCTGCGCGACGCGATCGGACGCGGTGACCTCGCCGTCAGCACCGCACAAAATCGACTATCCAGCGTTAACAGGACTATGGCAGCACTTCGCGGTGATCAGCGTGGGAAACTGCCCAGCCCGAGCAAGGCGCTGGGAATGCAGCGCACCGGGATTCGCTACTCAGTGCCGCAGGGCCAAGACCGCGAACAGGTTGAACAAATCGTCGATGCGCTTTGCTGCGATCATCAGCAGCGGGCCGCCGCAATTGTTCTGTTAGCGCTAGCCACCGGCATGCGCCTACGCGAGGCCATCTTGGCTGACCTTCCACGGCTAAGCCGTGAGGCCACCAAACTAGGCAAGATTAACGTTCAGGCAGGCACCAAAGGCGGCCGCGCCGGGGTCTCGGCGCCACGATGGATAGCGGTGGACGGCCATGTTCGAGATGCACTTAAGTTTGCACGGCAGGTGTCGCCTGTGGGTAGCCGCAACCTGATTGCGCCAAACGAAAGCTACCTGATTCTTCTGCAAGAAAGCATCTCCCCGGCGCGGGACATCCTGCATGCACACAACCTCAAAGGCTTCCATGAGCTACGAGCGGCGTATGCATGCGAGCGCTATGAGCAAATCACCCAACACCGCGCACCTATCAACGGCGGCCAATGTTGCCTGATAGATAGGAGCCTTGATCGGGAGGCCCGGAGGCAAATCAGCTATGAGCTGGGGCACGGCCGGATCGATGTGGTCGCGGCCTACTAGGAGGCCGCAGATGAGTAAGCCGTTCGACATGGAGCTATTCTTGGCTGGAGTCCTGACCGGGTCGCACGCGACTCGGAAACGCCATGTGCTTCAAGCAAAGACAATTCAGGCTAAAATCGCTGAGCGCTGGCAGCGAGAAACACCTTGGTGTTGGCAGAGAAAACACTTGGCTTGGTTTCTTGAACATCACATGCGCCTCCGGAGTGAGGCGACGCGGTACTATTATGTGCTAACGATTCGGTTGCTCGCTCGACGCCTAGAAGCACCATGGATCTTCAATCTTAGAGCCGGGCCAGGTAGGTAGTCACACCGACGACAGCAACCGGCTAGAAGAAACTAGGCTAATTTCTCAATCAGAACCCAGAGCGATTCGAATTGGCCGTTACCGCGTGGAGCAAAAAAGTTATAACAGCGCTAGCTTCTATTCAGAAGCTAGCAAATTTTCGTGCTGGACAACCTGAACGCGGGATTATAGTGTGCTAGATCATTTATGATCATGTATGGCGATTACTAAGGAGGGCTAATGAGTTATGGAATTTTCAGGGCAGCAGTGAAACACAAAATATTCGTCAGCTACCATCATCACGCTGACCAAGCCTACTACGACGCTTTTTCAAGCGCATTTCACGACACCTACGACGTGATCTACGACAACTCTCTTGAGCGTCGCATCGATAGCGATGATGTTAATTATGTGATGCGCCGAATTAGGGAAAACCATATCACTGGCACCTCTTGCACGGTCGTACTTGTTGGGGCAGAAACCCCAAAGCGAAAGTACGTTGACTGGGAAATTTCGGCAACGCTTGAAAAAAATCACGCCCTGATTGGTGTACGCTTACCTACTGCTCGCTTGACGCCTGACAACCAGTATGTTCTTGTTCCTGATCGGCTTCTTGACAATATCAAATCTGGGTTTGCTTCGTGGCTTACCTGGGAACAGATCACAGCCGATCCCAATCAGCTTGGTCAATACATAGCCGAGGCAAAGAGCCGGAAAATCTCACTGATCAATAATACCCGGGATCGTCGGGTCCGCAATGGGTAAGCGCAGATGACTGAATCAACTCGCCCGTTCCTAGTTGTATATATTGTGTGGCACCCTGCTTTTGCCGGTGGCCTCGCCATCGCCGAGATCCTCCGAGAGCATTTTCGTCGAAAGTTGTACGAAAATATCGCAGGCGGCACTGGGCTCAGCGTTATATACCGGTACGCAGTGGCACAGGACTCCAGCCAGCCTCTGCCAATTGAACTTGAAGACGCAGACACCACCGCCATTGTAGTGCTAGCGGACAACAACCTCGTTGACGATGCAGCTTGGACGAGCTATATCCAAGAACTCTGTCAGAATACTGAGGCAGCCGGTTTAGGCAAGAGAGTCTTTCCTGTCGAAATTGACAACGGTGTGCTAACGCGCTTAGGAACTAATGAGCAAGCGCTACTATGGGCCCGCTGGGATGGGGAACTTGCCGAACGTGGTCGAAGATTGACTGCTGCATTGACATACGCATTTTGTCGGTTGTTACGGCATTACCTAGAGCACCTAACGCGCCCCGACGAAGAAGAGGAAGCACTAGAAGCCTACCTTAAGAAGGTACAAATATTTCTTAGCCATTCCAAACACGACCAGCATGGAGAAGAAATTTCCCGAAACGTCCGAAGTAAACTTTATAACACACCAGGAATGGACAGCTTCTTTGATGTCTATGACATTCCAGCTGGCCTTCATTTTCAGAAAGTACTGCTCCACAAGGTGCGCGTGAGTGCGATGGTCGCCATTCACACTGACTCTTACTCATCACGTGAGTGGTGTCGGAAAGAGATTATCGAGGCAAAACGCTGGCACGTACCTCTTGTTGTAGCCAATAGCATTAGCGAAATAGATGAGCGCGGCTTCCCTTATATGGGCAACGTACCAGTAGTCCGACTGGAACCTGGAAGCGCTGATCGCATAGATTTCGTTATTGCCCGACTGCTCGACGAGGTTTTGAAAAATTTCCTTTGGCGATGCCGTGTTCAGCTTGAGGTAGCAGATGGAAATCTCGATCCCGCAGTTATTTTCGTACCGAGACCCCCAGAGCTTATTTCACTAGCAAGCCTGCCATCTGAAGCGGAGATACCATATCCGGTGATTGTTTATCCGGATCCACCACTCAGTGCAGAAGAAGAGCGGCTATTCGCAGAGATATCACCTCGGGTTCAACTACGTAGCCTAACGGAATGGAAAGCGGGAGCTGTGCGATGAGCTACCAAGAGGTTCTCGGACAGAAGACCATCGCGATCTCCATTTCGGAAAGCCCAGACATGTCTATTCTAGGACTGGGCGATGAGCATTTGCGAGATGCCATGGCCGAAATAGCTCGTCATTTACTCGCGCTCGGAGCGAGGTTGATCTATGGAGGGGATCTGCGACAACATGGATTCAGCGACCTACTATTCGAGCTAGTTTCCCGACATCGTCGAGACGCTGACGAAGGAGATACCCGTCCCGGAGTAACAAACTATCTCGCTTGGCCTGTGCATATATTGCAGTCGATGGTAACGTTGGAGACTCAAATTTCCGAACTCGAAGAGTCTGCGGAGCTAGTTCTTCTACGAATCGACGGTAGCGTGCTACCAATTGAAGAGCGCCGCGGATTTGCGCCTACGATACCTACAGACCAAGAGTGGGCAGACGGGCTTACGTCCATGCGTATCTCTATGATATTAAACTCCGAAGCAAGGATCGTTGTTGGTGGTCGAGTAGAAGGCTACAAGGGAACTATGCCTGGCATTGCCGAAGAGACGCTTTTGTCGCTAAGAGCTGCCAAGCCGGTTTTTCTAGTCGGTGGCTTTGGGGGATGTACTCGTGATATCGCTGAAACCTTGGGTCTAATAAAACCCCGACCTACATCTAATCCTGGATGGGCTAAGCGCTGCGAGTTCGCTGCATTTACCGCCGCTGATCTTAACAATGGATTGACTGCAGAGGAAAATGCAACACTTGCATATACTCCGCATATCGACCAAGCAATAATGCTAATTCTGCGGGGATTGATTCAACTAACCAAAACCGACTCTTTATAAATCATAGTTCAAAGCGCCGCGCAAGTAGACTTTAGTCGCCTAACGCAATCTGCGATTATTACATGAAGGGTCGACCAGTGGGCCGGCCCATCCAGGAAATTTTTACCCTTCAATAGGTAAACCACCTCGATAGGCTGGTTTTTTCTCAATCCGTGCTCTGACCTTCTTGCACTGTGACTTTCTTTCGGTTATAAATGGCGCATGCACCCCTCCAAGCTTTAACTATGCAGTGCGACCACTGCAATCATTCGTTAATGTAAGGATATATGCTACTGTGAGTTACGTTGAGACTATAGTTCGCAATGTTATGAGTCTCGCGAGGCGTAAGGTAAATGGCGGGGGGTGCTGCTTTAACTCCGGCAGCATGCAGTCCGGAGGTTGCCTTGAAGCTACTCAACCCACCTTCTCGCTCAATTTTAAAGCTCAACTCCATTGATGAGCTATGCAGTATTCTGGGCGTTCAAAAAGGGCATCTACTTTACATATGCTACAAACGTTCAGATGACTTAAAGTACCAGTCATTTGAAATGCGGAAAAAACGAGGCGGTTTTAGAAAAATTGACTCCCCGCAAAAAGGACTAAGGGTCATCCAAAAAAAATTAGCTGAGATTTTTGAGGAAAATATAGAGTTCAAATCCTGTGTTCAGGGCTTTATCAAAAGCCGCGGAATCCTAGAAAATGCGGCACTACATAAAAAGTCCAATTGGATTTTAAATGTAGACATAAAAGACTTTTTCGGATCAATCAATTTTGGGCGCGTCAGAGCGGCTTTTATAGCCAAACCCTTTGAGTTCCACCCCAATGTAGCGACGGTCGTCGCGCAAATTTGTTGCTTCAAAAACCACCTTCCCCAAGGGGCTGCAACGTCCCCGATTGTTGCGAATATTGTAGCCAGCACTCTAGACAATCGCATCCTGAAGTACATTCGAAGTCAACGACTCATATACTCTCGCTACGCTGACGACATAACCATTTCAGCAAAGAGGGTTTTCCCAAATGAAGTTGCCCATATAAATGATGGAAAAACCATTATCGGCGAAGACCTTGTCAATATATTTTCTAGGGCGAGCTTTGAAATAAATGAAAAGAAAAGCAGGCTTCAATCCAAGTATAGCCGACAAGAAGTCACCGGTTTAATTGTAAACAAAAAAGTTAATGTGCCCGCTGAATATAAAAACAAACTAAGAACAGCTATTCACCACTGGATTGATGACCCAGTAGACGCCGAACGGAAATACTACATTGATGTACTTGGACTTAGCCCGGAGGACGCGGAGCTAACCAAAGATGGTAGCAAGCTAAAGCAGAATATCTATGGTCGACTTTCATTTCTTTCAATGGTGAAAGGAAAAGATGATCCGACGTATATCAAGCTGGTTTTGAAAATGGCGGAGCATGATCCATCGCCGCCGAAATTTATCAAGAGTATAAAGGCTGAATATAAGATGTATGACGTATTTTTATGCCATGCTTCCGAAGACAAAGAAAAAATTGTCGAACCTCTCTACCAGGAATTAAGCAAGATCGGTATTCATGCTTTCTACGACACAAAAGAAATTGGCTGGGGAGACTCTCTTGTCGGGGTAATCAATAAAGCGCTCCTAAAGTCAAAGTATGTTATTGCTGTGATGACGGACAGCTCAGTTGGTAAAGCCTGGCCTCAACAAGAAATTAACTCCGTATTGAACGGTGATATTTCCGGCGGGACGAAAAGATTGCTCCCGCTAATCTACGGCAATAAAGACAACATTCTAGGTAATAACTTCCTTATGAACGACAAGCTTTACGTAGAATGGAATAACAATCCCGATGAAATAGCAAAAAAGGTTCAGGAATTACTGACACATAACGAGTCGCTTAATAGCCGATAGGCTCTGCCACCCCAAACTCTTAAGCTTGGTAAGCATACATTTTTATCGAAGCATAAGAAGCTGCCATGCTTCGACGAGCGTTTGCCAAAACAAGGTTTTGGTGAAAGACCTCGCATAACCCAAACCTATGACCTAAATCGAGCGGTAGCGCTCCCTCGGCAAGTGGTAGGTTAGTCAACCAGAATGTACAGCGACCTGGCTATCGACGCAATGTTGATGGCCTTGTGGCGATGCAGGCCTAATCCATAGAGAGGCCTGGAGGGGCATTTCCAATAACATCGATATGCTTTATAACATTAGATGTGGACCCAACAGGGCAATGCAGTTCTCCAGCAGGGTATGAAAAAGCCTATTTTCTGAGCTTCGAGATATCCTAGGAAAGCAGCTCCGACCTAAGTCTTACGCTACCGCCCGTCAATTTGTTTTCGCCAAAAAAATGACGGGAATGATTCAGTTAAGATACGCGTACAAGGAAAGGATGCATTTTATGTGTAGTGTCATGGGCCAAGTCTGTGATAGTAAAGTACACGACGATGGAGAGGACGCGTGAAACTAAAAATTGAATCTAACGGTGAAAATTATGAATTACACTCACGTTCGAGGAGTAATGAGACTGAAAAATGCTTTTTGGTAACTGTGAGTCCGGTATATGAAAGCTACTGGCGTTTTGCAGCTGAGCGTCAGAAAGTCTTCAAGAAGAGGTTGTTTGCGGAAGATGCTCCCTGGTCTGATGACCCTGTTATTTCCGCTTATAAGTTTACGAACGCCTATCGTGCCTCAGATCGTGTAAGCCAATTTCTAATCAGGAACGTTATTTACCGTTCAGATCTTTGCGAATCACGAGAGGAAGTTTTTTTCAGGGTCATCTTGTTTAAACTTTTTAATAAAATTGAAACCTGGCAGCTTTTGGAGCAAGAGCTCGGCGAGATCAGCTATAGAGCTTATACGTTTGACAATTACGATCGAATTCTAAGTCAGGCCATGCGTTCTGGCGGACGTATATATTCGGCCGCTTATATAATGCCCCCAGGAAGCTCTGCATTTGGATATCCAGCGAAGCATCAAAATCACCTGAAGCTGCTTGAGCGGATGATGGAAGATAAACTTCCAGAATTTTTAAGCAGTCGAGCCAACATGAAGCAAGCCTTTGAAGCCATTAGGAATTACCCCTCAATCGGAAATTTCCTAGCTTACCAGTTTATAACAGACATCAACTACTCAGAAATTACCAACTTCTCCGAAATGGATTTTGTAATTCCGGGACCTGGAGCCCTCGACGGCCTGAAAAAGTGCTTCAATAAAACTAAAGATATTAGCGGCGACCAATTAATTAGATTTATGTCCGAAAACCAAGAGCACGAGTTTGAGAGGCTGGGCATTGAATTTGATTCGTTATGGGGGCGCCCACTCCAACTCATTGACTGCCAGAATATTTTCTGCGAGGTTGACAAATACGCTCGTGTTGCTCATCCAGAAGTAATGGGTATATCTGGGCGCACTCGTATAAAGCAGAAATTCTCTCCAACTGCCTCTCTAGAGATCCCATGGTACCCACCTAAATGGGAGATAAATAGCAGAGTTGCAGCTGAGTTTAAGGAGCATAAACCTTCCAATTGTCGACAGCCTTTTGGAAGTAGTCATCAGAGACAGCTAAATTGGAATAAATAAAATGGATTTGAATTTTTATCAGCACGCAGCACAAAAAACTGATCGAGTCCCTTCGAGCAGTATCGGAGAATCAGGGATCGAACTAATGGTTCCGTTGCTCGGGCTTGCGGGCGAAACAGGAGAGTTACTTAGCGAGTACAAAAAGCGTCTACGCGATGGAGAGTCTCATCTACTATTCAAAGATAGGGTATGTGAGGAACTGGGAGATTTACTTTGGTATATAGCCAATGTTGCGGAAAAATTTGATTTAAAACTCGAAGACATTGCTCGCAAAAATTTAGCCAAGGCAAATGGCCGCTGGGGCGATGGGAACACTAACCTGATAGTTTTTGATGAAGGGTTTCCAGAAAGCGAAAGACTTCCAAGAAAGTTTGAAATCAAACTAGGTGAAGTTGTGATAGCTGGTCAGTCTAAAATTCGTATGCTAATGGATGGTACTCAGATTGGTGATGATCTGACAGACAATTCTGAAGACCCTGATGGTTATCGATTCCATGATGTTTTCCATCTTGCATACATTGCCGTACTCGGTTGGTCGCCAGTCATCCGAAGCCTGATGAAACGTAAGAGAAAAAGTATACCAACTATCGACGAGGTGCAAGACGGGGGGCGCGCTCAGGTTATCGATGAGGCTGTTGCAGCGCTCGTGTTCGATTATGCCAAAGAGCACAATTGGCTTGAAGAGGTTACTGAGCTCGATTACAAATTATTGAGGACAATCAAAGGTGTCACTTCTTTGTTGGAGGTCCGTACGCGTTCAGCGGGAGAATGGCAGAGGGCCATTTTACTAGGCTTTGAAATATGGCGCAAAATTCTAAAATCAAATGGTGGAAAACTATTAATTGATCAAGACCTGAGATCAATTATATATATGGGAGGCGTGAGCCACAACGAAATAGCGTAACTCACAATCATTATTTAAAGACGTATCTTATCTGCCATAAGTAACCGAAAGGATTCAGTCATGAGCAAGTCAGGAAGTCGTAGACATTTATTTATAAGTCACCATCATCGTGATGATGCATCAGTCGACAAATTTACTAAGTTACTAGGTTCCAAAGGTTGGGATGTCAGGAATAGCTCTATTCGTGCGAAACCAGCTAACCAGCAAAGGCTGGATAAAGGGATGGTTAAAGAGTCGACTATAAAACGGCTACTACGAATGAAAGTTTCCTGGGCATCAACGGTCGTTGTTTTGATAGGGACGCAAACTCATCAACGTCCATGGGTTAACTGGGAAATCGATCAGGCGCATGCCCAAGGGAAGCGTATTGTGGGAGTTTATGAGCATGGGGGCAAAGATCCGGAAATTCCCGCAAGCTTAGAAAAGTATGCCTCCGCAATTGTCGGTTGGAACTCAGAAAGTATTATGGCTGCTATTGATAGTGGCGAAAATACCTTCCAAAACCCAGATGGCAGCACGCGTAGCACAGTAAATACCGCAGCAAATTCAGAGTGCTAGCGATGACTAATGTATACATGTATGTGGTTGATCGTGATTTCGGTTTTGCTCCGAATCCTTTTCATGGATTGTGTACGCTTGCGACCTGTAAACCTGTTACTCGAAGAGTAGCAAAAGTAGGCGATTGGGTAGTCGGAATGGGGGGAGGGAGACTCAAAGCTACAGGAAAGTGTGTTTTTGCAATGAAGGTTTCTCAACTAGAAACTTTTGACTCATATTGGACCAACCCCATCTATAAGGATAAAAAGCCCTTAAGGAATGGCAGTAAAAAAATGATTGTTGGCGACAATATCTACTGGAAAGAGGACGGTGAATGGCGGCAAGTTAACTCTCACCATAGTTTCCCTGATGGCTCGCCTAATCCCCATAATATAAAAAATGACACCCAAACAGATGCTGTTTTGATTTCAGATTATTTTTTTTATTTTGGTGCAGGCGCCGTTCAAATCCCAAAGCATATCCTCACGGGTATGGGGTATGTAAATGGCAGGCACCACCGTAAATTCTCAATCCAACAAGCGTGCTCACTTGTAGAGTTTCTGGAACGGGGATTTGAGAGCAACATACTACATGGAGACCCTTATGACTTTGATTTTGCTAACGCCCGCTACTCCGCAGAAAACAACAAGGTGACGGCCTGATGTCTTTATGAGCTCATTCGTTTATTAATGCCCGAACCTTTTCGGGCATTAATACTAATGAAAATCACTTACAGGCTAAAGCATATTTTTTTGATAACTTCTTAAACCATTCCCTTACATTACTTTGATCAGCATCTTCTTCTAGAACAGCCTTTAAAAACTCCTTCCGCTACGTGCACATCAAGCTGTCGATAGGCTTCAAATTGCTCTTCTGTGTAGAATTGATCTAAAGTTGACTCATGTGGAAAATCAGGACTTATGAAACGGTATCGCTTAGCAGTTCTGTTTCGTCCCCGTTTAAAGAAAGTTTAAGATATAGCGTTAGACCGATCGCTTCCGATTTCCCCGGGCCTGCGTCTGGATAGTGAATTCTGAGCAAGTGTGAGTGAGCTCTACTAATTGACGATTTGGGGTCAAGCCGTATGTCATCGAGTCTCGGTTCAAGCCGTACGCCAAAGTCAATCTGGGCGTGGCGAACTAGAGTCAATTGTCCTTCAAATGTCGCACGGGGATCCGCCTCTCCATCGACGCATACAATAGATTTACAGCGACGACGAAGTAGTTCATATAGCCCCATATTCTCAATATGCCCGCCGTCCGACAGATTCAGCTAGGAATTATTCTCATCCATACCGATCCCCGTGATCTCTCGGAGTAAGCATACAAACCCTGGAGATTTTCTGTTTGAGACTTTGGGATTACTTATCCAGTAGGCCAGGAATGGCGGAAGCTATCGCCAGGCGCTGGAAAATCTGCTTGTAGGCGCCCCACGCCCCCACCCTCAAATGACATAGCGAATGCGGGCAAGCAATGCGATTAGCAGACAGTGAGCGAGAGAAAAACAAAAAGCCCGCATCTATAGCGAAAGGTCTTACAATACGAAGCCGATTTCCTACAGATCTTTTGCCCCTCACTGATACCCAAGAGATAATCCCGTGAGTGACTCAGACAGCTCATCCGCTCCACTGGTTGACATAACGAAACTCGCCGCATCCCTTCAGCGTTTTGCAGATGATCGCGACTGGCAGCAATTCCACTCCCCCAAAAATCTCATCCTGGCTCTCACTGGAGAGATAGGCGAGCTGTGCGAGATTTTCCAATGGATGAGCGATGCCGATTCGATCTCAGCCGCAACAGATCCCGAGATCGGCCAAGCGGTCAAGGACGAACTGGCGGATGTACTGATGTACCTGGTTCGCCTGAGCAGCGTGCTCGGCATCGACCTCAACGAGGCAGTGACACGGAAACTCGTCTCGAACGGCCAGAAATACCCCGTGGATAAAGCAAGAAGCAGCAGCAAAAAGTACGACCGACTCTGACCAACACGCACCTAAGGACAACCCGTGATCGTTTACGCTGCGACCAAACAGCAATTTCTTAAAGACAACGATAACGATGACATTGAGGAGGTGATCCTCAGGCATTACAAGGAAGCTACCGGCAAGAACGTTGGCTCCTCGGAAATCAGGTCGTGGCAAGGGTCCCTGACGTACATGGCCAAGGTCCTTAGAGATGAGGGCCTCCCGAGCGATGCAGGCCTGGCCATTGAATTGCACATTCCGCAGTCGTCGAAGCGAATCGACTTTCTACTCACCGGTCGCGACGAAAACCAGGCAAAAAAGGCCGTACTGATCGAGCTGAAGCAATGGATCAAGGCCAGCGCCACAACCAAAGACGCAATCGTCAAAACGGTATTGGGTGGCGGCCTCATTGAAACCATTCACCCGTCCTATCAGGTATGGTCCTATGCCGCGCTGCTGGAAGGCTTCAACGAGGCGGTGTATGACAAAAGCATCGAAATTCGTCCGTGCGCCTACCTCCATAACTACGTCAGCGACGGTGTCATAGATTCAGCCCACTATGAGCCCCACATCAGCAAGGCTCCGCTGTTTCTGAAAGGCCCGGAAGAGCTCAGCAAACTCAGAACCTTTCTGAAAAAGCATATAAGTCATGGCGACAACAAAGAGGTTCTTTACGAGCTGTCCGAAGGAAAAATTCGCCCATCCAAGGCGCTAGCCGAAGCCCTCGCGGGGTTGATGAAAGGCAAACCCGAGTTCGTGTTGATTGACGATCAGAAAGCAATTTTTGAGTCGGCGCTTGCGGCGGCAAGCGAGGCTTCGGACCAAGCACCCAAGGTGATGATCATCGAAGGTGGACCGGGCACCGGAAAAACCGTTCTGGCTATCAATCTGCTGGTTAAGCTCACCGAATTGAAGCTGATGAGCAAATACGTCTCCAAGAATGCCGCCCCTCGCAAGGTCTACGAAAGCAAACTGGTTGGCACCATCAAGCGCAGCCATTTCTCGAATTTCTTTTCAGGCTCTGGGGCATTCATCGACACTGAGCCCAACACATTCGATGCGCTTATCGTGGACGAAGCTCACCGGCTGAATGAGAAAAGCGGGCTTTATGGAAACCTTGGCGAGAACCAGATCAAGGAGCTGATTGACTCAGCGAAATGCTCCATTTTCTTTATTGATGAGGACCAGCGTGTAACCTTGAGCGATATCGGCAGCAAACAGGCGATTCGCGCCTTTGCGAAAGCCAAGGGAGCTTTGGTTGAAGAACACGTACTGTCTTCGCAGTTTCGCTGCAGTGGTTCTGACGGTTACCTAGCATGGCTGGATGACACGCTGGGCATTCGCTCGACGGCAAATCCGACGCTTGAGACCCAAGAGTACGAGTTTAAGGTGTTCGACTCACCTCAGGCGATGCATGACGCAATCAACGAGAAAAACCACGGAAACAAAGCTCGTGTGGTCGCCGGCTATTGCTGGCCTTGGTTGAGCAAGAAAGACCCCACCGCTGCTGATATCGTGATTGGTGACTACAAACGCCAATGGAACCTGGATCAGGATGGCAGCCTATGGATCATCGCTGAGAACTCCATTGAACAGGTTGGCTGCATTCATACCTGCCAAGGTTTGGAAGTCGACTATATCGGGGTGATTATCGGACCAGATCTGGTCGTACGTGACGGTCAGGTAGTGACATCTCCGGATGAGCGCGACAAGCACGATAAATCGATTCGCGGCTGGAAAAAAATGATGAAAGAGCAACCTGCCCTCGCGAAAAGTGAAACAGACCTGATCATCAAAAATACATACCGAACCCTGATGACACGGGGGATGAAGGGTTGCTACCTGTACTGCACCGACAAAGAAACGGCGCAATACTTCGAGAGTCGGCTTAGCCAACACGGCAATCATTGACGGTATCGTTTGCTAAGAGCCCCTGTACCGACAAGCGCAGGGGCAACGATCAACAGGATGACCATTTGCTTTATAGATTCGGCCCCGATTCGTTTTCGGGGGCGGTTCTCAAAAAGCACCGTCCATCGGAATCCAGACAACGCAGCGTTCCAACTGGTATTCCAAGCAAGTTGACCAAAAAATTATTTAGCAGCCAAAACAGATAGATACCGACCGGCTTCAAATTACCCCGGCCCTATATGCTTCCAAAGCTCAAGCATAATTGAAGACGCCCTGACAGAGCCGCCCCGTGCAGACCTTCTCGTTCCCGTCACACGCCTAGCGCCTAACCTCCAAACCGCCCCCCGCCCCCTCCCCCCACATCCCCCCCGCCAACCCCCGCAACCTCTCCGTC